>JAYZBT010000300.1:0-15133 GCA_036338615.1 Gemmatimonadota bacterium | reverse complement strand
ACCGACGGCACCAAGATGTTCATGGGTTCCTCCGGGACCGGTGCGCCGGGTGACGCTGAGCGCCTGGCTGCGCGGCAAGCAAGAGGTAGGTGCTGACCGACAGATCGTCCTAGCGAGCTGCTAGGAGAACCCGATCCAGCGGCCTGCGGCCGCGACGGTAAACCAGATCGCGATCGACGCGGCGCCGATGAGTCGGCTCCGCGTCGATGTGTCTAGGGTGTCGTCGTGCGCCGCTCTCTCTCTCACGACGAAGGTGAAGAGGAGGGCTACGAAGAGCATCGCCATCTTCACCCAGAACGACTGGTTGTAAAAGCACTTGATCGCTTCGGAGAGGAAGAGCGGCACGCCGGTCGCGATCATGACGAGCACGCCGACCACCAGGTACCGCCGGCTGTCGCGCGCCACCTCTGCGATTCGTTGTTCCTTCAGGCCCAGCCCCAACATTCGAAGATCCACGAGCAGGACCGCGCCGCCCAGAACACAGAGCCCCAGCAGGTGGACCGCTTCGATGACCGGGAAGGCCCAGAGCGACATGCGGACCGCGTTGCCGATCGTGGTCGCCTCACACCACTCGAAAAAGGGCAGCCAGGGCTCGATCATATCACTGCTGCCCCTCGATGACGCAGCCAGCGGCCCAGTTGACCCAATCGGGCTGTGGCTGGATGTCGCAGTCGAACCAGTTGTATGCGATCACGCGTCCGGTAACGACGATCAGCGCCCAGGAGATCAAAGAGACCATGCCGGAGATTCGTGCCGCGCGAGGCGGTACGAAGTCGGAGTCCCACTCCGCGACGGTATTGTGAATCCGGCTGTGGAAGATCCAGACGTTCAGCGCTGCGAGGATCAAGAGCACCACCTTGACCCGAAAGAACACGTTGTAGTAGTAGGGCACGGGGCTGGAGTAGAAGAGTAAGAGCCCGGTGACCACCAAAATCGCCCCGCCCGCGCGGGTCCACGGCAGCATCCGGCCCGTAAAAGCCGACACCGGGACGCTCTTGAATGTCAGACCCACGAGCCGCAGGTCCATCATCAGCGCGGTACCCACGAAGAGAGGGATGGTGAGCACGTGGGTGGATTCTACCAACGGCCACACGTAGAGGGACTCGAGAAGCCGAATGCTCCAACCCGTGCCCTGCATCCACTCGAGAAAGGTCAGAATCACGGGAACTCGCTAGTTCCCCGGGAGGTCGCTCGGAAAAATCGTCCCGAGCGCGTAGGTGGCGTGGCAAGCGCTGCAGACGGCGTAGACCTCGGCATCCGCGTCGAACACCGCCGCCGTGTTCTTCGCCTCCGCCGCCGCGATGGCCACCCGTCCCACCTCGATCATCGCGAGCGACATGGCGCGCCAGGTGTCTTCGTCCGCGCCGCAGGCTGCCAGAACGAGCACTCCCAGTAGCCCGGTCCATCGTGTCGTTTTCATTGCGCGCCAACCTAGCCCTCCCGGAACCGCTCATCTAGAGCCACTCCTTGAGTTCCTCCGAGTATCTCGAGTAGAGCCACGCGGCGCCCAGAACGGCGAGCGCCACGAATCGATGTCGCTTCGACTCCAGCGTGCACCCCCAGGTCCACAGCAGCCTATTCGGTGCGGCCACCCAGGGCGGCCCGTGCTCCGACACCCTCGGTGCGGGCCCGTTCCAGGACATGGTGAGCGGCGGCGAGGTCTTCCACCGCCAGCCCGAGCGACTTGAAAAGCGTGATGTCCTCGTCCGACTCGCGGCCCGGATGGGTGCCGAGCAAAACCTCGCCGATCTCTGCCACGATGTGCGTCTCGTCGATCGCGCCTTCCTGCAGTGGCATGAGGAAGTCGCCCGCTTCGTTCACGGTGGACTCGCGCCGGTCCACGAACAGTCGGCAGCGAACCATCGCTTGTGTATCCAGCTCGCGGGCGAACTTCACGCTCGACCCCGCGGCGTTGATGTGCATGCCGGGTTCGAGCCACGAGCCGAGGAGTACGGGCTCTCTCGACGAAGTAACGGTACATACGATGTGTGAACCCCGAACCGCTTCTTCGCCCGAGTCGGTCGCGCGCACGGGGAAGTCGAAATCGGCGGAGGCGCGCTCTACGAAGCGGGCCCGATTCTCCGCCGACCGACTGTAGACCCGCACCTCGCTGAGGCTCCGGGCTTCGGACATCGCCTGGAGGTGCGTACGCGCCTGAACGCCGGTCCCTAGAATCGCGAGTACCGAGGCGCCGACGCGAGAAAGCCGCTCCGTCACCATTCCGCTCACAGCCGCGGTGCGGATCGCCGTCACCTCGCTCGCGTCGATGATCGCGATGGGCACGCCGTTGTCGGGATCGAAGAGCAGCACCACGCCCTGGTGCGAGTCGAGCTGCGAGCCGTGGTTGCCCGGGAAGACGGCGACCACCTTCAGGCCCAGCGCCTCCGGTTCGCCCGACAGGCCCGGCATCATCCCGATCAGGCCCCGTTTGTCGGGCAGCCACATCGGCCAACGCAGGGGATTCGTCCCAGCCCCACGGGCGAGCGACTCGAGTGTGGTGGCCATCAGGTCCATGCAGTCGCGCATAGGGAGCAGAGCTCGGACTTCGGGCTGCGTTAGGATCACGGTCATGGCCGCTTCGCTACTCGCCGCTACCCTGGAACAACGCCACCCGTACGCCGTCCGGGTCACGAATCCAGAAATAGCGATTTCCCCAGGGGCGGGTGACCGGTCCCTCCATGCCGAGCGTCCCCTCGAGCCGCTCGGCCCAGTCGTCGACGGAATCGACTCGAATTTGGAGTTCGATCTTGTCGCTCGCGACGGGCCCCTCGAACGCGGCCCGGTGCTTCGGATGGTCGGGGTCCACGGCCAGCATCTCGAGGAATCCACCGCTCGATAGGCCCCTTGGCCCGAAGCCGACGATACAACCCTTGTCGTACGGGTCGTCCCACTCTTCGACGACCGAAAGGCCGAGCAGGTCGACATAGAAGTGCCGCGAGGCCGCGATGTCCCGGCACCGCAGCATGGTCTTCAGCGAGTGGATCGCGGTCATCTCGCCTCGATCGAGAGATTGACCAATGTGCGGAATCGAGCCAAGGACGGCCGCCCGCGGGGCGTCTGGGTGAATACCAGACCGATGATTTCCCGCTCGGGGTCGATCCACGCGTCGGTTCCATCCGAACCGCTGTGGCCATAGATGCCACCGGTGGTGCTCCAACCGTACCCGTAGCTGCCTCCCCCGGGCGTCTCGATCTTGGGCGTCGTCATGAGCCGCACGGTCTCGGGTGCGAGGATGCGAACGTCCTCGTAGATGCCTCCGTTCAAGAACGCCTGCGCGAAGACCGCGTAGTCCCAAGTCGTGGAGATCATTCCTCCGGAAGCTCGCGCGAAGGGGTACGCCACGGGCCCCCCAGGCGTCCCGCCGGGCGCCCACTCGGCGTCGGCGCCCCGTTGGTAGTAGGCGGCGCCCATGCGCTCGAGTTTCCCCTCGAGCTCGTGTCCGGCCCGATGGTTGTAGCTGTCTTCCATGTCCAGCGGCGCGTAGATGGAGGCTTCCAGATACGCCTCTAGTAGCTTGCCCGAAACGATCTCGACGAGAGCGCCCAAGGTGTTGAAGCCGGGGTTGCTGTAGCTGTAGCTCTCTCCCGGCGGTACCGTGGCCCCGACCGCGCCGAAACGTGCCGCCGCCGCCTGCAGCGTCGGGTTCTCCGACATGGGTGGGAGAAACAGGCTCTGGATGCGGAGGCCGCTCGCATGGGACAGGAGCTGCCCGATCGTGATGAAGCCCGCCCGGTAGTTATCCCACTCCGGGATGTACTCCCGCACTGGGTCCGCGTAGTCGAGCCTGCCCTGCTCGACGAGCTGGGCGATCGCGGTGGCCACCACCGGCTTGGTATTCGAGGCCATTCGGAACATCGTGGCGCGTTCCATCGGGAGGCCTCTTTCTTTGTCCCTCCAGCCGACTCCCTCGTGCAGCACGATACGGCCCTGGCGCGCGATCAGGATCACCGCGCCCACCAGGTCGCCGCGCTCGACCGCCTCCTCGTACATCCCGAGCGCCCCAGCGAGGACCGCGGAAGACATCCCGACTTCTTCGGGCTCACCGTACGAGAGCGTCCGAACCTGCTGGCCCGCGAGCGGTGACGGGAGGAATCCGACAGCCAGAATCAGGGCGATCACACCTCGCATCCGGGTTGTTGCGGGCCACTTCATGGTACGCGTCCTCCTGGGTTCAGTTCGCCGGCGCGGCTCGGGCGTGGCCGTCGAAGTCGCCAAAAACTAACCACGTCTGTGGGATTCGGCGGTCACTCCGCGTCCTATTGGGTAAGGGTCGATTCCCGGCCCGGACGCCCAAGCAAGGGGGTTCCATGCCCGTTCTTATGTTCGTGATCGTCAGCTTGGCCTCGATTCTCGGAGCGAACACCTCGCCGAAGGAGGTGGCCCTGCTCGGCGGGGGCGTCGCGGTCTTCCTCACGGGTTCGGTCGTGGACGCGTCTTCCGGCCGGGCTCTCGAGGGCGCGCAGGTCTATGTTCCCGTCGCGTCAGCCGGGGCCCTGACGAATTCCACGGGCCGATTCCTGGTCCGACTGGACGACAGCTACGTCGGTCAAGAGATCGAGGTGACCGCCGAACTCATCGGGTACGCGAGCCAGCGAATCACCCTTCGTTTGAGCGAAGGTGAGCATGTGCTCGAGTTCCGGATGGAGCAGAGCGCGGACGCAGCCAGACCCGCAGTCTCTCCGACACCCGCCCCGATTATGCTGAGGGCCGCACCTCACGTTGGCGTGACCCACAATACCGAGGCGTACGCCCACATCGAGGAAAGCGGCTTCCGTCCGGTGGCTACGGCGCCGCTCTCCACCTTTTCGATCGATGTCGATCGAGCGTCCTACGCGAACGTTCGCCGCTTCATCGAGGACGGCCAGAGGCCTCCGCTCGATGCCGTTCGTATCGAGGAGCTCATCAACTACTTCCCATACGGGGGAGCGCGGCCGGTTGGGGACGCACGCTTCGCGGTGACCACGGAGGTCACGCGTGCCCCGTGGGCACCGACCCACCAGCTCGTGCGCATCGGGGTGCGAGGTCAGTCGATCCCGATGCGGGATCTGCCCGCCAGCAACCTGGTGTTCCTGATCGACGTATCGGGTTCGATGTCTCCGGAGAATAAGCTGCCTCTGCTGCAGCGTTCGCTGCGCCTGCTCGTGGATCAGCTGCGGCCGCAGGACCGCGTGGCGATCGTCGTATACGCTGGGGCGGCGGGACTCGTCTTGCCGTCGACCGCGGGTTATCGGAAGCAGCGGATCGTGGCCGCGCTCGACCGCCTGCGGGCGGGGGGCTCCACTGCCGGCGGCGCGGGGCTTCACCTCGCCTACCGGGTCGCCCAGGAAAACTTCATCGAGGGCGGTAACAATCGTGTGATTCTGGCTACCGATGGAGACTTCAACGTGGGCGCGTCGAGCGACGGTGACATGGTGCGTCTGATCGAGGAGAAGCGCGCGCAGGGGGCCTTCCTCACAGTGCTCGGGTTTGGTCGGGGCAACTTGAAGGACTCCAAGATGGAGCAGCTCGCCGACCACGGGAACGGCAACTTCGCGTATATAGACTCGGAACTCGAGGCCAAGAAGGTCCTGGTCAGCGAGATGTCGGGCACGCTTTTCACGATCGCCAAAGACGTGAAGATCCAGGTCGAGTTCAATCCGGCTCGGGTGGCGGAGTACCGTCTCATCGGGTACGAAAATCGACTGTTGGCCGACGAAGACTTCAACGACGATACCAAGGATGCGGGAGAGCTCGGCGCCGGCCACACGGTGACCGCTCTCTATGAAGTGGTGCCAACGGAGGCCTTCGGTGCGCGCCCCAGCGTCGACCCGCTGCGCTTCCAATCTTCCACGCCGACCGCGACCTCCGACTCCGAGGAGTTGATGTACGTGAAACTCCGCTACAAGGAGCCGGACGGTGAGCAGAGTCGACTGGTGGAGATGCCCGTATTCTCTTGGGACGAGGTCGACGTGGCCTCGTCCGACCTCCGCTTCGCGTCGGCGGTTGCGGCCTGGGGAATGATCCTGCGGGATTCCGAATACACGAAGGACTTCAGGTTGTCGGAGGTGCTGGCGTTGGCCGGCTCGGCACTCGGTGAGGATGCGGGTGGCTACCGCGCCGACTTCCTACGGTTGGTCGAACGGACACGCGTCTTGGAGCTGACCGCGACGCGGCGCGACTGATACGAGCAGCATGGACGAGGGGGACGGAGACGCTTCTATCGGAGGCGTCGCCGTCAACTCGGCTTTTGGCGGGCCCGGAGCAACGTCATCGCCTTGTCGAGCCTCCGCTGCTTGGTCTCGTCTTTTCTTGGCCTCACGGATGCCGTTCGCCATTTCCTTTCTGTGCGTGAAGGAGAGGCCGTCGAAGAAATCGCTGGTATCGGGGTCGCGTGCCAACGCTTCAGTGAGCTCGGGTGGCATCTCGAAGGTGCGCGGAGCATCGTTGCGGCGGAGCGTTACTTGGACCGTGTCTCCAACGCCCTTTTTCAGTATTTCCCGGACCGACTTCCTTAGCCCAAGAACGTGCTGCCCACCCATGGGCGCGAGGCTGGCCTGGTCCTCGACACCGTCGAACGTCGCGACGATGCGGACCTGCCCCCGCGTGCCGAAGATCTGCTCCACGTCGAAAGGGACAGCGACCCACGCACCCCCGCCTCTCCCTTCGGAGATGATGCCGTCGAAGACCTGGTCAGCCATCGCCTATCAGCCCCATGCGCGTGAACTGCCTCAGCCGATCAACGCCTGGTAGACGAGGTTCTTGAACTGTTGGCGGTATGCGAGATCGCGGCTCGGCCGCATCTGAACCATGAAGACGCCGATCAACTCCTCCGCTGGGTCCACCCAGAACGACGTGCCGGCGACCCCGAACCAGTAGTACTCGCCGACCGACCCGGGCGTCCCGTCCCGGCCGGCCTCGTTCCTGACCGTAAAGCCGAGCCCGAATCCCCAACCGGGTGAGAGCCACCCGGTGGGCGCGTCGCCGAGATGGTCGACGGTCATCAAGTCGATCGTCGCGCGGCCGAGGATCCTGGTGCCGTCCAGCTCGCCTCCGTTGAGCAGCATTTGGGCGAAGCGCATGTAGTCCGCCGCTGTGCCCACCAGGCCCCCGCCACCCGAGAACATGGTGACCGCTTCCGTATACCCGGTCGTGTCACCCAGCGTCAGCGTGCGCTCCCGGCCGACGTGCCCATACAGGCGGCTCAAGCGGTCGCGCTTCGAGGACGGGACGTAGAAGCCGGTGTCCACCATGCCGAGCGGCTGGAAGATGCGCTCGCTCAGGAAGACGTCGAACGGCTGACCGGACACCACCTCCACCAATCGACCGAGCACGTCCACGGACACGCTGTAGTTCCACTGGGTACCGGGCTGGTAGACGAGTGGGATCTTGCTCAGTTCGGTCACCATGTCTGCGATCGTCGCTTGGCCCAGCACGTTCTGGCGCCGGTAGAGTTGGTCGACTGCCGTGTTCGAGAAGATGCCGTAACTGAGTCCGGACGTGTGTCGCAGCAGATCCTGGATCGTGATTGGGCGCGCGCGTTCCGTGGGGATGTCGTCGGGGGACGGCTGCCCCTCGAGCTGCGCCACTTGGAGTTGAGCGAGTTCGGGGATGTATCGACCGATGGGGTCGGTCAGGAAGAAGTGCCCTTCTTCGTGAAGCATCATGACCGCCACGCTCGTGATGGGCTTGGTCATCGAGAAGATGCGGAAGATGTCGTCCGCTTCCAAGTCGTCACCCGCAGCTAGGTCGCGACTGCCCCACTGGTCTGCGTATACGAGTCGGCCCTGCCTCGCCACCATGCCGATCGCGCCGGCGATTCGGCCGTCGTCCACGTAGCCTTGGAAGACCTCGCCGATTCGCTCGAGGCGATCAGACGAGAGTCCGACCTCCCAAGGCTCGGCCACCGGCAACTGACCGGCCAGGGATGCACACAAGGGCGCGGAGAGCAGAGCGCAGAGTCCGAGAGCGGGCGTCAGGTTGCGGACCATGGTGCGCCTCGTTGGCTGGGTGCGGGAACGACGGTGTCCACGATATGCGATGAGCGGCGGGATTGCGACGCCCTTCTGGCGCGCTCGATCCCACCCGCATGGTCAGCGCGCGATGGCCTCGCGCACCAACGCCCGAATCTGTTGCCGCAAGCGTCCTGGGTTCGCCGGCGAGCTCTGCCACATGGTCACGACGATCGTTTCGGTGCTCGGGTCGACCCAGAACTCGGTGCCGGCGCTGCCGTCCCAGCGGTATTCGCCGGCGTGCGCGCCCTCTTCGGCGGCCTCGGAGTCGACCACGATGCTCACGTTTGCCAGGGCCCAACCCGATCCACCTCGTCGGTTTGCGAGCATGGACTCGGTCAGCCCGTTCCGAGTCATACGAGAGACGGTCGAGGCGCGCAGAATACGCACCCCGCCCAGGTCGCCACCGTTAAGAAGCATCTGCGACAGGCGCAGGAAGTCTGGTACTGTCGAGACCAGCCCCACGGCGCCCTCGAGAAGCGCCGGCCGTTGGGTGAACGGCACTTCCTCAATCCGGTGGGGCCGCAAAGCTTCACCTTCGGAGGAGGCATATACGGTGGCGAAGCGGCCGCGCTGCTCGTCGGTCACCCAGAAACGCGTATCGACCATGCCGAGCGGACCCAGGATGCGCTGCTCGAGGAATTCATCAAAACGCTGTCCCGACCAGATCTCGACGAGGCGCCCCAGAACCGTGGGTGCCGCGCTGTAGCGATAGCGGGTACCTGGATCGCTTCTCAGCGGAACGCGCACGATGTTGTTGACGAACTCGGACAGCGTGATGGCGCGGGAGCGCACGCCCGCTTCCCGGTATTCCCTGGAAGAGCGGTGGCTCAGGCCGGCCGTGTGGAGAAGCAGGTCCTCGATGGTGATGGCACGAGAAGGAGGGCGGGTCGATCCGTCCTCTTCGAGCACGACGACATCGCCGAATTCGGGCAGGAAATTCAACACCGGGTCAGAGAGTTGGAAGCGCCCCTCTTCGAATAGAATCATCGCCGCGACCGCGGTGACGGTCTTGCTCATCGAGTAGATCCGAAAAACGGACCGCTCGGTCATCCGAGTGCCAATCTCGAGATCCTGAAGCCCGACGGCCTCTAGATACGCCACTCTTCCCCGACGCGCGACCGCGACAACGGCGCCGGCGATGCGCTGCTGTGCGACGAACTGCTCGAGCAAGTCGGTCACCTGATCGAGTTGCTGAACTTCGAGACCGACGGCCTCTGGGGCGACACGGGAGAGAGGCTCCTGGGCCTCCGCGGCCACGGCCCCCAGGAGGACGCACGGCCACAGCCAAACTGCTCTGAGTTTCTCCATGGCCCCGCCCCCCCGGCTCTCCGTCTTAGGCTTGTCCGTCAAACATAGAAGATGGTGCCCGCAGCGCCATCGCTTCTTCGAGCTCGTCGGGAGGAAGCGGACCTTGCAGGAAGAAGCCCTGGGCGGCGTCGTAGCGCAGCTGCCGGACAACCTCGAACTCCGCGTCGGTCTCGACTCCTTCGGCGACCACGTAGAAATCGAGCGCTCTCGCCATGGTGACGATCGCGCGTACGATGGTTTCACCCACGGATGCGGGCGTGATGGCCGTACGTGGCCCGCCAAGCATCTCTCAGGATCGGAAACAGGAGGGGCACGGTGGCGAGCACCAGCAAGCCCAGGATGCCTCTCACGACGCGATCCCGTGCGAGCGAGCCCTTCGGATCGGTAAGCGGCAACGCAGCCGTCCCCGCGTTCAGCTCGTCCGGGGGGCGGCAATTGTGCTGCTGGAGTCCGGTGACGCTAGGCGTCGCTCTTTGTGATCCAGGGCTTTCGGCGCCCGGAGGCGGAGGTGAGCGACGTCTTCTCCGAGTCCACACCGTCCACACGGGTCGTCGGGGCGTACGGCATCCATCACCGGAGGCCGCTGGCCCACTGGGCGGCAGTAACGATCACGAATCGCGAACTCTGGGTGGAGAGTGGTGCTGATGGGAACGGCCGTGATCAGGACAACTCGGGCGAGTGCTCGGGCAGCGCCGCGGACAACATCACCGGCGGCATCGCCATGATAGACGTGTGGGTAGACGAGAATGCGTACATCGAGGGCAGTCCGAAAGAAGAAAACTGGTCCGGAGGCTACACCGATGTGTACGACTCCGTAGGCCTTCGCTGGGACGTGCTGACCGACCCGAACTTCGTGGTGGAGTTCGAGGACGAGATGCCGGACTTCTCGGCGCTACCCTCCGATTCCTATCCAGTTGTGCGTTACAACGGCGACCTGTATGCGGAGGACGCGGAGGACGGACGCGGCGTGCTCATCGTAACGGGGGAGTTCAAGTCCGGAACGGATCATGATTGGGACGGGATCATCCTCGCGGGCACCTTCGACGACGTCATGGAAGGTGACACGCACGGCATCGTCGTCGGGGGCCTGGACGGGACGTATCCGCACAACGCGGTGAGTTGGTACGGCAATGCGCACTATCACTCGTGCGATGTCTACGCCGCGAACGAGTCCCTGTCGTACCTGGAGCTCGTCGTGGGCACCGTCTTCGAGGTGAACTAGCGGACTCGGTCCACCGAGCAACCGAAATAGTCCTCTGCGGTCATTTCCCCAGCGCCAGGCCGATCTCCTCGAGCACAAATAGATCGGACTCCTCCTCAAACCGAGAGGACAGGACCTCGAGCGCAGCGGACGATCCCACCTGGCCCAGCGCCCACGCGGCATGTCCGCGGACGAGGGGAGCCGCGTCCGCGAGCGCAGAAGCGAGCGTCGGGATAGCCGCCTCCGATCCCCAGTTCCCGAGTGCTACGCAGACGTTGCGCAGCATCCCCTTCCTGCCAGCGCGCGTCACGGGGGACGCCGCGAACTCGCGCAAGAAGCCTTTTCCAGACAGCGACAGCAGACGCTCGCCGAGCTCGATCAGCGGAGGCCCATCGAGTTCAGTACGGGGGGAGTACGCGGGCTCGCCCGTGACCTCCGAGAACTTCAGTGTGAACGGACACACCTCCTGGCAGATGTCGCACCCGTAGATGCGATTCCCGATTAGGGGCCGCAGTTCCCGAGGGATCACGCCGCGCAGCTCGATCGTGAGATAGGAAATGCAGCGCGGGGCATCGATGGTGGGTGCGCCGGTCTCGTCCCGGCCCAACAGCGCCCCCGTCGGGCAGGCGTCGAGGCAGGCGTGGCACGTGCCGCATCGATCCTCGACGAACGGCTCATCGGGCGGCAACTCGACGTCCAGCAACAATACGCCAACGAAGAAATAGGACCCGCGCTTCGGGTTGATGAGCATGGTGTTCTTGCCGAACCAACCAAGTCCGGCGCGCTGCGCCAGGTCGCGCTCCAGAATGGGACCGGTGTCGACGTACGCGCGCGCGCTCAGGTCCCGATCGGTTCTCTCACCTAGCCACTGCGCGAGCGCGGTGAGCTTCTCCTTGATCACGTCGTGGTAGTCGTCCCCGCGCGCATAGCGCGCGATGACCGCTCGCGAGGGGTCCATCGGCACTCCAACCGGGTCTTCCACGAAGTACTCGTGCGCCACGACGAGCACCGAGCGAACGTTCTCCAGGGCGGAATCCAGATCCGCTCTTCGGGAGACCGAATCGGGGCGCGAGAGGTATGCCATCTCCCCGTGTCGGCCTTCTTCGATCCAGTCGCGGTAGAACGAGATGTGCGCGCTCGCGTCGGGGCGCGCGATGCCGGCGAGCGAGAACCCCATGCGGAGGGCTTGTTCCCTCAACTCATCGGCCAGCGCAGGTTGGATCGTCGTCACGCTAGAGCGTCTCCGACGGAGCTCGCACGGTGTAGGACCTGCCCTTCCATTCGACGTGACGACCCCGCTTCCATGCGGGCATGAAAATGTATGAGCCCACGATGGCACCGAGCGGATAAAGGAAGCCGTACAGCGGCGGTCCCCGCATGATGTGAGTGAAACGCACCCAGATGACGACGCTCACGCCGTAGACCACGGCCGACCAGGCCATCAGCGATACCGGAAGCCAGCCGGTCACGCCGGTCAGCAGCACCATGGGCGGCGCGAGCCAGAGCGCCACTCCGACGAGGAAAGCAATCGGCGAGACCACCGTTCTCAAGAGTGGTGGGACGGTCATCCAACCGCCCACCACGATGTTCTTGGACCAGCCTTCGACCAGGCCGGCCAACGAGCGGTACATGCGCGTCTGCAGGTCCTGTACAGCGGAGCGGAGACGCAGCTGTTTGCCCTCTCTCTTCACGAGCATCGCGAGCGCCATGTCCTCGACGACCTCGTCCTTGACCGAGACGTGCCCACCGATGTCGTCGTACGCCTCGCGCCGGAAGAGCATGTATTGGCCGTTGGCCAAAGCGTCCCGCCAGCGCGCGTTCCTCACGGCCCGCTTGAAGTCGGGGAACCGGAAGAGCATGAGGAAGAACACCTGTGGCTGAACCAGGCGCTCCCAGAAGGAGCCCATGAGCTTACGGCCCAATACGGTCATGAGGTTCTGCGTCGTCCGCGAACAGACCCGCCAGCGCCCGACTGAGCATCTCTGGCCCGTGCGTCGTGTCCGCGTCCGTGAAGAGCAGGAAGTCACCCGATGCGACCTGGGCTCCCTGCCAGCACGCCCAGGGCTTCCCCATCCACCCCTCGGGAAGCTCCTCTCCCGCAATGACCAGAATTCGGCTCGCGTGGCCGGCGGGCTCGGTGCGCGCCAGCGAAGCCGTCTCGTCGTCGCTGTGATCATCGACGACGATGATCTCGAAGTCCGCGTACGTGGACGCAGCGATCGAGGCCACGCAGTTTTCGATGTTCACGGCCTCATTGCGCGCGGGGATGATGACACTGACGCGCATCGC
The DNA here is from genome assembly GCA_036338615.1 of Gemmatimonadota bacterium. GTDB lineage: Bacteria > Gemmatimonadota > Gemmatimonadetes > Longimicrobiales > Gaopeijiaceae > UBA1138. The sequence continues at coordinate 2,344 of JAYZBT010000300.1, read as the reverse complement.
CCGTTCTCGATCCAATGCCCGCGCAGGCGGAAGCTCGCTCGGGACGCGCGTGAAGATCACGAGAAAGAGCAGAACGGCGATCCAAGGAAGCGCGAACAGAAAGATGATCATGAAAAGGGCCGGAGGGTCGTGGGCCGAAGCTCGTGCCAAGGACGGCACCGGGAAAGTCCACCTGGCGACGGGGCGTGCCCCGGGCCTATCGTCCCCGTCCGAATGACATCCCTACCACGAACTCTCTCGTGACCGCACAAACCTCCCCGTCCCAGATCGACACCATCCGCGCGCAGTTCCCCATCCTCTCGCGCCGGACCTACATGAACTCCTGCTCGCTCGGGGCGCTCTCACTTCGGTCCGAGATGTATCTCGACGAGTTCCGTGAGCAGTGGCACGACATGGGTGCCTCGGCCTGGTATCGGCACTGGATCGGCAGGGTCGAGGAGCTACGCGGCCGCGTAGCGGCCTTCTGGGGCTCGACGCCGGAAGAGGTCGCGCTCCTGCCCTCGACATCTGCCGCGCTCGCCATGGTGACCGAGTCGATCCCGGTCGCGAAGCGAAACCGAGTCGTATGCAGTGAGCTCGACTTCCCCACGCTCGCGTACCAGTGGGCCGTGAAGCCCGAGATCGAGCTGGTCATCCTGCGCAGCGAGGACGGCGTTAGCATCGACCCCCGACAGTTCGCAGAGGCCGTCGACGAGCGCACGCTCTTTCTCGCCACCAGCCATGTGTTCTTCACGACCGGTTTCGAGCAGGACATCGCCGCATTGGGTCGCATCGCGAAGGCCGCCGGGGCTTATTCGCTCATCGACGGATACCAGGGTGTGGGTCAGGTCCGACTTTCGCTGTCGGAAACGGGAGTGGACTTCTATACGGGCGGGCCCTTGAAGTGGCTGTGCGGTGGCCCCGGGCTCGCGTACCTCTACGTCCGTGCGCAGTTGGTTCAGACCCTCGAGCCGAGGATCACCTCCTGGTTCGCCACCTCACGCCAGTTCGACTTCGACCTGGAAAACTTCGAGTACCGTCCGGATGCGCGCCGTTTCGAGCTGGGTACCCCGGCGCTGCCCACCATACACACCGCGCTCGGCGGGCAAGAACTCGTTGACGAGATCGGGATCGATGCCATCGTCGCGAGGAATCACACGCTCACGGAGCACCTCATCGAGGGCGCGCGGTCCGCGGGCTTCGAGATGGCGCTGGCGGAGCCGGGTCGACGAACGTCCATCGTGATGATTCGTCACGCAGACCCCGCGGGGGCCGTCCGGCACCTCGCCGAACAGGGCGTGATCGTGGACTACCGTCCCGGCTTCGTCCGTATCAGCCCCCATTTCTACAACACCGAAGAGGAAGTCGACCGATGCTTGCACGCACTCGCGGCGTACTCGGCCTAGTCCCGGCCCTCGCGATCCTACTGGCGGCGCCGGCCTCCGCCGCGGCCCAAACCGAGGAAGAGGCGATCAGGCAAACGCTCGTCGAAGGGTGGGTCTCGCGCAGCGCGGACATCCACACGGAGATGCACCAACCGCAGGTCACGGTCCGGGGCGACACCGCTTGGATCACCTACTATTGGACCGACCAGAGCATCGACCGCCAGACGGGCGAGCGCGGGCCGTCACGCGGCAAGTCGACGAGAATCATCGTGAAGGAGAATGGGCGCTGGCTGTGCATCCACGGGTACTACACGCTCGTGGAGTAGCTCACTCTTCGGGCGCCTCCTCCACCGCCGGCGCCCAGCGCTCCGAGTCACGCTCGCGGTACTTCTCCAGGACCTGCTCGAGCGCCTCGTCCAGATCGATACCCTGCTCGTTTGCGATGACGATCAGTACGAACATGACGTCTGCCAGCTCCAACGCGAGGTCCTGCTCTGGTTCGTCCGGCTTCTTGATCTTGTGGCCGAAGCGGTGGTTCATCTCCCTGGCGAGCTCGCCGACTTCCTCTATGAGGCGGGCGAGATTGGTGAGCGGCGGCCAGTAGCCCTCCTCGAAGCGCGAGATCCACGCGTCGACGCGTTCCTGGGCTTGCTTGAGCTCCATCAGGGGACCAATACCACCTTCCCGAAGACCTCACCGGCCTCCAGCATCTCATGAGCTTGGCGAGCCTGGTCGAGCGGCAGCACCGTGTGGATGACCGGCTCGAGGTCGCCCGAAAATACCAGGCGCATCACCTCTCGGAACTCCGTCGGCGAGCCCATGGTGCTGCCCATGATCGTGAGTTGCTTCCAGAACACCAGTCGGATCTCGGTCACACCCCGGGACCCCGTGGTCGCCCCGGATGTCACCAGGCGCCCACCGCGGCTGAGTGAGCGTAGAGCCTGCGGCCACACGGACTCGCCCACCGTGTCGAACACCAC
>JAYZBT010000299.1:0-8574 GCA_036338615.1 Gemmatimonadota bacterium | reverse complement strand
CTGCTGCCCAAGGGGACGATGCTCCTCCTGACTTCCGTGTTCGACAACACCGCGGCCAACCCGCTCAATCCCGATCCAGAGCAGTGGGTCGTATTCGGCAGACGGGGCGTCGATGAGATGTCGCACATGTGGGTCGGCATTACCGATCTCCCACAGGAGGAGTACGAGAGGCTCATCGCCGAGAGGCGTGCAAAGCTCGTCTCGGACGAGCCGCAGGGCGGGACCGAAGCGCGCCGTCGTTAGCATGCTTCCTACACGCCCGCGACTCGCGGCCCTATCGCTCTTCCTGGCGACGGCCGCAGCTTCGTCGGTCACCCCTGCGGCGGCCCAGGGCTCAGCGTCAGAGCGACAGGCAGCGTACACTCCGGCTCAGGCTGAAGCCGGCGCTGCCGTCTATCGGGAGTCCTGCTCGGACTGCCACCTCGAGAACCTGAGAGGCTCCTTCGAGGCGCCGGAGCTCGCAGGCCCCAGCTTCCGGGCTGGCTGGCGCGCCGGTACGGCGGCGGATCTGCTCGACCTGATCCGCGAGACCATGCCCCCCGACGCACCCCGTTCGCTGAGCGAACAACAGTCGGCAGCGGTGGCAGCGTACCTGCTCCGAGAGAACGGGGTCTCCCCGTCCGCCACCCCGCTGAGCCGGTCTTCTTCCGGGCGAGCATTCGCCGTGGAGGACCCGTCAGGTGCCGGCGCCACCGACGCGGCCCGCACACCCGTGCCCGGCCGGGTCGGGACCATGCCCTCGCCCGGCTCGCGCAACGCCGCGCCCGATGTGGGGGACGTCTCCGAGACCGCCACCGGCGTAACCCGGACCTACGGGACTCCGTCTCGCTTCACGCCCGTGGCCGATGCGGATCTGGCCCGCCCTCCGCGTGGCGACTGGCTCCAGTGGCGCGGCACGCCGGGGGCTCAGGGGTACAGCGAGCTGAACCAGATCGACAGGAGCAACGTCGACCGCCTGCAGCTCGCCTGGGTCTGGGGGATGGAGCCCGGCACGAGCCAGTCGTCGTTCCTGGTGCGGGACGGGGTGGTCTTCCTGCCCAGCCAGGCCAACGTGATCCAGGCTCTGGACGGCACGGACGGCACCCTGCTGTGGCAGTACCGACGGAAGTTCGCGGAGGGTACCAGCATCGGGCGCGGCCACCTGAGGAGCCTGGCGATCTGGGAGGATCTCATTCTGGTCGCGACCCTGGACGCACATCTGGTGGCACTCGACGCCCGCACCGGTGTCGTGCGCTGGGAGACCGAAGTAGCCGATCACGATCTCGGCTTCGCGTACAGTTCGGGTCCCGTGGTGGCCGACGGCAAGGTGATCACCGGAATCGGCGGTTGCACGCGCCTCCAGGAGGAGAGTTGCTTCGTCACGGCCCACGACGCGCGCACGGGCCGGGAGTTGTGGCGCACGTATACCGTCGCTCGCCCCGGCGAGCCCGGCGGCGACACGTGGGGTGGCTTCCCGCTCGAACTGAGGGGTGGGGCGGACATCTGGATCACGGGCAGCTGGGACCCGGAGCTGGGCCTGGTCTATTTCGGCACCGCCCAGGCCAAGCCGTGGGTCGCAGCGAGTCGCGGGCTCACCACGGCCGACTCGACGCTCTACGCCAACTCGACGCTGGCGCTCGACGTCTCCGATGGTCGCATCGTCTGGTACAGGCAACACGTGCCCGGTGAAACCCTCGACATGGACGAAGCCTTCGAGCAGGTCCTCGTGGACGTCGACGGTTTGCCTCTCCATCTCTCGATCGGGAAGTCCGGAATCCTCTGGAAGCTCGATCGGCGCGACGGGACGTTTCTGGGTCTGACAGAAACCGTCTATCAGAACGTCTTCGCGGGCTTGGACCGCGAGACAGGAGCCATTCGATACCGAGAGGACATCCAAAACGCACAGGTGGGTGACTGGCTCTCCGTTTGCCCGTCCACGGCGGGGGGGCACAACTGGCCCTCGACCGCGTTCTATCCAGAGAGCGCGCTGCTCGTCGCTCCCCTGAGCCAAAGCTGCATGGAAATGTCCGGGCGACCGACGACGCTGGAGGCGGGCCGAGGTGGCACCGGAGCGGCGAGAATGTGGATGCCGATGCCCGGAAAAGAAGGCCTGTTCGGGAAGTTGGCGGCCTACGACGTGCGCACGCTGGACGAGGTCTGGACCGTCGAGCAGCGAGCGCCTTTCTTGACGGGCGTACTCACGACAGGCGGCGGCCTGGCGTTCGTGGGGGACTACGACCGTTGGGTGCGTGCCTACGACGTCGATACCGGTGAGGCACTCTGGGAGAGTCGGCTGGGCAGCTCGGTCGAGGGCTTCCCGGTCACCTTCGAGATCGACGGGGTCCAGTACGTCGGCATACCGACGGGGAGAGGCGGCGGTAGTCCTTGGCGGATCGGCGACTTCCTCACGCCCGAACTCGTGAGTCCGGGCGGTCACAACGCGCTGTACGTCTTTAAGCTCAGTGGGTCGTAGGGCGGGCACCCACAATCTTGACACCGCGCCAGAGGATTCCCCGAGCCAACTAGTGAGGTGAGGCGATGCCGGATGCCCAGCGAAGGTCGATCGCATTGACGTTCGCGGTGCTGATGCTGGCCTCTATGGAGGGCGAGATCAGCGCTCAGTCAGCTGGAGGCTACAGCGCCGTAGACGACTGGGCTGCGCTCCCCGCGGGCAGAAGCTGGGGCGCGGTCACGGGGGTCTTTCCCGACCCGGACGGCCAGCACCTCTGGGTGCTGGATCGATGCGGTGCGAACAGCTGTCTGGGCTCGGACCTGGACCCCGTGCTCAAGTTCGACCTGGAAGGACGATTGGTGACCAGCTTCGGAGCCGGCCTGTTTGCGTGGCCGCACGGTTTCTTCATCGACAACCACGGAAACGTCTGGGTAACCGACGGGCCCACGGGCGCGCGCGCCGAAGCGGGAGCAGCGGAGGGCAAGGGGCAACAGGTCTTCAAGATCAGCCCCGAGGGCCGCGTGCTCATGACGCTGGGCATCGCGGGCGTTTGGGGAGGGCCCGAGTCTCGGGACCGCTTCAACGGCCCGTCCGACGTGTTGGTCGCGCCGAGCGGCGAGATCTACGTGCTCGACGGCCACGGTGAGGGCGGCAATAACCGGGTAGTGAAGTTCACCAGCGACGGCCGCTTCGACCTGAGCTGGGGAACAGGGGGGCCGGGACCGGCGGCGGGTGAACTCTCCGACGCTCACGCCGTCGCGATGGACTCCCGAGGGCGGATCTTCGTAGGCGACCGCCGCAACATCCGCATCCAGATCTTCGATCGCGACGGACGATTCCTGGAGCAATGGACCCACTTCGGACCTCCGAGCAGCATCTATATAGACGAGAACGACGTCATGTACGTGACGGACACGCAGACGGGTGCCTTGCCGTCTTGGTATGCGGAACGGAGGGGCGAAGGCTGGATCCGCGGAATCCGGGTGGGAGACGCGAACACCGGGCGCGTCACCGCCTTCATACCGAGCGACGCAGAGTTCGCAGCAGCGGACCGCGCGGGCAATGTCTATGGGGCACAGGTCCCCGGTCAGACGCTCGTGAAGTACGAGAGGATTCGGTAGCGCTTCAGCTCGTCATTGGCGCACGTCGGTCCGAGTCATCGGATCGGTGGATGCGGCGCCGAGGACTGCGACCTGTTCAGCGGAAGCCCGCCAGCGGGTGTCGTGCTTTGCGGCAAGCCCAGGCGGTGTCGTGGCCGCCTCTCAACTACTGGAGAAAGCTGTGACGAAGAACGGGTGCCTACGCGCGTTGTTGCTGGTGAACGTGTTCCTGCTCGGCTGCGCCGGCGAGGAGTCGCCGCAGGCGGAGGCTTCAACCACTGCTGCCGCCCCTGTGGCGGAGGCGATCGACCTCACCCCCGCCAATGAGCAGGTGATCCAGGAATTCATCGCAGCGTGGTCGAGGCTGGATCCGGTCGAACTCGCGAGCTTCTTCACGGAGGACGGCATCTACCACAACATGCCGACCGGGCCCGTCCAGGGCCGAGACAACGTCGAGCAGTTGATTCGGGGCTTCTCCGCGAGTTGGACAGAAACGACATGGGACGTCCTGACCATCATGGGTTCGGGCGACGTCGTCATCGCGGAACGGCTCGATCGCACCAAGGCCGGGGAGAAGTCGGTGGACCTACCCGCCACCGGGGTTTTCACGCTCGAAGGCGGCAAGATCAAAGAGTGGCGGGACTACTTCGATCAGGGCACCTACGTTCGAGGTATGCGCTAGCGTGCGGCGAGTGATCCGCTCGGGACCATCATGAAGTCTCCCATCCCGACCGGCCGACCTCCATCGACGCGTTCGTTCATCTTCATCGCGATGCTGGCAATGGCCGTGCTGGGCGTGCGCCCGATCGTGGTTTCCGCCCAGACAGCCGTGTCCGCGACCAGCGAGACCGTGCGGGTGGACGGCCCCCTCCCCCCCACGGCTCCGAACGTCATCCGGCGCGACGAAAGCGGCGACGCCACGGTACGTGCCGTGCGCTTGACTCAGCCCATTCAACTCGACGGCCAACTGGACGAACCATTCTACGAAGACACGCCATCGATCTCGGACTTCATTCAGAGCGTGCCGGACGAGGGCGCGGTCGCCACCGAGCGCACAGAGGCTTGGATCGGTTTCGACAATGAGAACATCTTCGTGTCCGCGCGGGTCTGGGACTCCGCCCCCGAAAGCGAATGGGTCGCGAACGAACTGCGTCGAGACACCAACCAACTCCGGCAGAACGACACGTTCGGGGTCATGTTCGACACGTTCTACGACCGTCGCAACGGAGTGATGTTCTACACGAATCCGCTCGGCGCCCTCGCCGAGTTCGCGATGACCAACGAAGGGAATCCGAACAGCGACTGGAACCCGGTCTGGGACGTGCGAACCGGTCGCTTCGAAGGTGGCTGGACGGTCGAGATGCGAATCCCGTTCAAGTCACTGCGCTACCGACCCGGTACCGAGCAAGTCTGGGGCCTTCAGATGCGGCGCGCCGTCCGTCGGAAGAACGAGTGGAGCCATCTTACGCTGATCCCCGCGGCAGCGGCGGGAACCGGCGCCATGGGCGTGTTCAGAGTCTCCAGGTCCGGTACGCTGGTCGGCCTCGAGGCGCCAGCGGCGAGCCGAGTGATCGAGATCAAACCCTACGGAATCTCCGGGCTCAAGACAGACGCGACCACGGTTCCTGAACTGCGGAACGACTTCAGCGCCGATGCGGGTTTGGACCTCAAGATCGGGATCACAGACAACCTGACCTCCGACTTCACCTGGAACACCGACTTCGCACAGGTGGAGGTGGACGAACGTCAGGTGAACCTCACACGCTTCAGCCTCTTCTTTCCCGAAAAGCGAGAGTTCTTTCTCGAGGGACGGGGAATCTTCGGCTTCGCGACACCGGGGGTCACGCGCGGCCTCGGCCCAGGGGGTCCCGGTAGCGGTGGCGGAGTGAGCGCACCCACCCTTTTCTTCAGTCGCCGCATCGGGCTCGAAGGCGGCTCGCCCATACCGATCCGAGGCGGCGGACGAGTCACCGGGAAGGTGGGCTCGTTCGACGTCGGAGCGTTGAATATCCAGACCGACGACCTCGAGAGCGCGGGCGCCAAGTCGACGAACTTCACGGTGCTGCGACTTCGGCGGGACATCCTCAGGCGCAGTAGCGTGGGCGTAATTTTCGAGAATCGATCGGTTTCGGCCGTCGCACCCGGGGCCAACCAAGCATACGGGGTCGACGCGACCTTCTCCTTGTTCGACAACCTGAACCTGCTCGGCTACTACGCGAAGACGGAGACCGATGGGCTTTTGGGGAGAGACGACAGCTATCGGGGCCGTGCGAGCTACGACGGCGATCTGTGGGGGCTTCAAGCCGATCACCTGCTCGTCGGTGAGGACTTCAATCCGGAGCTCGGCTTCGTCCGCAGGAAGGGATTCCGCCAGAGCTTCGTGTCGGGCCGGTACAGTCCGCGGCCTGCATCAATAGAGTCGGTTCGGCAAATGACATTCGAGGTGCGACTCAATTACCTGGAGAACGCTGAGGCCGGGTTCGTCGAGACCCGGGAGCGACAAGGAAATCTTCAGATCGAATTGGAGAACAGTGACTCGTTCAGCGCGGATTTCACCGATAGCTACGAGAACTTGACCGAAGCATTCCCCATCGCCTCCGGCGTGGCCATTCCGGCGGGCCGTTATTCATTCCGTGACGTGCAGTTGCAGTACAGCTTCGGACCCCAGCGCCCGTATTCGGGCAACCTCTCGGTACAAAAGGGAAGTTTCTACGGCGGGGATCGCACATCCATCGGCTTTCAGCGCGCCAGGATCGAAATCCTGCCGCAGCTCTCCGTGGAACCCAGCCTCTCGTTCAATTGGGTAGATCTCCCGCAGGGCGACTTCACGCAGCACGTGGCCTCGGCCCGCGTCAGCTACAGCTTCTCCCCGCGCCTGTTCCTGAGCGGACTCGTGCAGTACAGCGACGGCAGTGATTCCTTCAGCACCAATTTCCGACTCCGGTGGGAGTACGCTCCAGGAAGCGAGATCTTCTTCGTATATACGGAAGAGCGCGCCACGGACGTATTCGACCGGTTTTCTGCACTGTCGAACCGGGGCCTCGTGATCAAAGTGAACCGCCTTCTCCGGCTTTGACGCAATGCGCTTCTTCCGAACGTGTTTTGCCGGGGCGGGGCTCGCGTGGGCTCTCGCGGCCCTGCCGGGATCCGTGGGGGCTCAGTGGGACCTCGCCAACGAGGGGTTCTTCCTGGCACAAGACGGAGCAAGCCGCGGCAAGCTCGGATTCCAGCTGATCATCGAAGGCATGAAGAGCGTCATGACTCCGGTGATCGAAGGCATCGCGTCGGAGTGAGGCTCTCACTGGCCGGAAAGAATCTGCCCGCCGGCACATCCTTAGGTACTCGGCTACTTCAGCCGCTGGCCGCTCTGAAATGCGCGGGTGTCCTCCCAGGTAGCCGAGCGGTACACTGACGAGACGGGCGGTGCGAGCCCAGGTCACCCGAGGCTGGAGGTCGACATGAAGCGATCCGACGATGTGAGGCTCCCTCAGACGAAGACGGGCGTCCTGCTCTTGGGCCTTCTGGTCGGCGTCTCGGGGTGCAGTGCAACCGGACCGGCGGGCACGACCGGGCGCGGTGGGGCGCGCAACCAAATCACCGCCGAGCAAATCGCGGAGCTCCCTGGCGCCGTCGGCACTGCCTTAAACGTCATCGCGGAACTCAGACCGCGTTGGCTCCGGGCTTCTCGCAGCCAAGGCACTCCGGGCGGCGGGCCTGCCCTCCCGATGGTCTTCGTGGATCGGACCGAATGGGGAGCCCTCGACTCACTCGAGGGCATCCCGATCGAAGAGGTGGAGCGCATCGAGTTCCTCGACATGAGAGACGCGACGACCCAGTACGGCACTGGGTACCCAGGCGGCATCATCCGAATCGTCACTCGGCGGGGCCGGTAGGCAGTAGGCCGTATCAGACGAGTCCCTCGACGGCGCGCACGCGGTGGCTCTCGCTGTCGGTCACGTAGACGACGCCTCGGTACACATACACGCCGTGCGGACGAGCAAGCCGGCACTCGAGCGGATCCCCGTCGGGGCCGTCGCCGCGCTCCCCCGTACCGAGCACCGTCTCGATCACGCCCGTGACCAGGCTCATGCGGCGGATTGCGTGGTTCTCCGTATCCACGATGTACAGGCTCTGATCCGATGCCGAATAGGCGATGCCCTTGGGGCCGTTCAACGTCGCGTCGATCGCCGGGCCTCCGTCCCCACTGAGCCCCCTCTCCCCAGTGCCAGCGATCCGCTCTAGGCGTCCCGCACCCAGGTCGAGTTGGAACACCGCGTTTCCCTCGCGCAACACGAGGTAGGCGGCGCCCCGGTCGTCCGAATCGATGGAGCGGGGTCCCCTGAGCGGAGTGCCCGCGAGCGGTCCCTGGTCGGGGGTCGTGTCCCGCTCCCCGGTGCCGGAGAGCGTCGAGATCACGCCGGTGGCCATGTCGACCTGACGAAGACGCTGATTCCCGATGTCGCAGATCAGGAGGTTGCCACGCGCGTTGAAAGCCAGGCTGTGCGGCTGACGAAGCTGAGCGGAGGAGGCCGGCCCCCCGTCTCCCGAGAAACCAGGCTCGCCCGTGCCGGCCAGGGTCGATACGAGGCCCGTTCGGCCGTCCACCCGGCGGACCACGTGCGCATCCCTTTCGACCACGAAGAGATTGCCCCCGCGATCGAACCGAATCTCGTGTGGCGCCGAGAACGACGCCTCGAGCGCCGTGCCACCGTCCCCGGCGTAGGCTTTCTCGCCGTTGCCGGCGACCGTGGTGAGCCGGCCGGTCCCGAGATCCAACCTGCGGATACGGCCGGTATCGACCTCACAAAAGTAGAGGGCGCCGTCGGGGCCGACGACGACTCCGTAGGGATTGTCGACCGGGGTCTCCGTGCCGAGGAGCCCGTTCTGCCCTTCCGGCTCGTATCCAGCGGCTCCATTGCCGGCGATGGTGCGAACTCGGCCGGCTCGAAGAGAGGCGCGTATGGGGCGCGCGCCCAACGCGGTCGCCACGAACACCGTCTGGAGGAAACTGCGGCGAGTCGGTTTGGCCACCAGAATGTCGGT
>JAYZBT010000298.1:0-9757 GCA_036338615.1 Gemmatimonadota bacterium | reverse complement strand
CCCGTCGATATAGAAGAGATTGTAGCCGCCTACCGCACCACCACCCGCGTCGAAAAGGGCGTTTCCCGTGAACTCACCCCCTACCGGAGGCAGGCCACGATTAGGGTCGCTATCCGCGAGTTCCCTTCGGATGAAATCTTGTTGGCCGTTCTCGAGCGCCGCGACCTGCTCTGCAGTCAGCACGGCCCCCACTCCGGGCGGGCGGACCATCGGCGTCATGGTCGCGTTCGACCAGTTCCCCTGAAGGTCCGGGTGACCGTCCGCAGTCCGCGGCATGACCCACGCACTGCTGCGCTGTGCCGCGATGTCGGCTGGCACGACCGCAACCGCCGTGGCGGCGACCGCGAGCACCGTCAGCCAAGGCAGTCGTCGCAAACCCCTCATTCTCCTACCGGCCGATGGGGTTCTTGCGGAGGTGCCCATACAGCAACTCCTCGACGAACTCGACACACTTGAACTGACCGAGTCGCGCATTCTCGTTGATATGGCGGTACAGAGGCATGCTGATGGTCCAGGGACGCGAGAACGTGTTCGGATCCTCCAGCGTCGCCTCGTACATGATGTGGTCCGGACTGGTCATCGTATAGCGCTCGGTCACAGTGAGCGACAGGCTGGCGTGGTTGCCCGCGCGGTCCAACCAAGCCTGACCGTTGAAACCGGTCGCCTCGACCACGAATACATCGCCTTCCCAAGTACCGACGGACTGGCCCATCCAAGTGTCGACCTGGGCCGGCCCCGGGTCTTGGAGGTAGACGTCCCTCACCGCGCCCGCATACTCGTACGCGATGAAGAACTTGCTCTCGCTCTGAAAGACCTGGAACGGGAACGGCAAGTAGGTGGCCCGCGGGACACCTGGCAGATAACACTTGATCTGCGGATCCCGATCGAGATAGTTCTCGCGGTTCTCGTTCCGGAGCGTGAGCGCCGCAGGCAGGTACGGTATCTCACCGCCGACGACGATGCCGACGCCCGAAGGCACCGAACCGAGGGCGCCCATCGCGACAATCTCGTGTCTCGGCACGGGAACGACGGGCCCCTCCATCATCGCTAGCGCAGCGCGCGCGGTATGGGGCTCGATATCCCAATGGGCGTTGCCGAGGGCCTGCCAGATACCGTTGAGGTCCGGCCGCCCGGAGGCGAGCCTCGGGATATCGCTACGCTGGGCCTGAACCGCGGTTGGCACGACGGCGGCGACGGCGAGCACACAAATCGCCGCCGAGCCAAACCGTGACAAGCGGGAACGGCTGACGCTCGAATTCAATTCACTCCTCCCGAGTCTGCATTTGGAACGTACCGAGAGAATGTGCGGTGTGGCTCGCCATCTAGCCAGTGTGGCTCCAGATCACCGGACTGAAAAAAGCCAGCCAACTATTCCGCCCGCCCATGCATCCATTACCATTGCCGCGACGAACTACGCCTGTCGGATTCCCACATCGAACAACCCATGACCGAAACAAAGAACCTGGACATCGAGGTCATCCAGCAGAAGATCCAGCAGGAGAGCGCATTCGTGGATCGCCTGCTCGCAGAGGTCGGTCGCGTCATCGTCGGACAGAAGACGATGGTCGAGCGATTGCTCATCGGCCTGCTCGCTGACGGCCACGTATTGCTGGAAGGTGTGCCGGGTCTCGCGAAGACCCTCACGGTGCGTACGCTGGCCGACGCCATCGACACGAAGTTCCGCCGACTCCAGTTCACGCCCGACCTGCTTCCGGCAGATCTCATCGGGACGCTCGTCTACGACCCCAAGGACCAGGAGTTCAAGACCAAGAAAGGGCCGATTTTCGCGAATGTGATTCTCGCGGACGAGATCAACCGATCACCCGCCAAGGTGCAGTCCGCCCTGCTGGAGGCGATGCAAGAGCATACGGTCACCATCGGGGAGCACACCTACGAGCTGGACGATCCGTTCCTCGTGCTCGCCACCCAGAATCCGATCGAACAGGAGGGCACCTATCCGCTTCCGGAGGCGCAGATCGATCGCTTCATGTTGAAGCTGGCCGTCGATTATCCAGACGGGGATGAGGAACTCCAGATCATGCGTCGCATGTCGGGCGGATCCACCGCCGAGATCAAACCGGTCGTGAGCCCGGAGGAGATCATTCGGGCGCGCCGTGCGGTCGAGATGATCTACATGGATCAGCAGGTCGAGCGCTACATCGTGAGTCTGGTGCTCGCCACTCGGGACCCGGCTGCGAACGGACTCCCGGATCTGGCAGACCTCATCTCGTTCGGCGCCTCTCCGCGCGCGACGATTTGCCTCGCGAAGACCGCGCGAGCACACGCGTTTCTCAACCGCAGGGGCTTCGTGACCCCCGACGACGTACGGGCGATGGGAATGGACGTGCTTCGTCACCGCGTGTTGCTCACCTACGAGGCTGAAGCCGAGGAGGTCACGCCGGAAGAGGTCGTGACGCGCATCCTCGACAGCGTCGAGGTCCCCTAGGAATGAGGGGACCCGCATGATTCCAAGAGAGATCCTCAAGAAGGTGCGACGCATCGAGATCTCCACGCGAGGCCTCGTCAACGAAGTCCTTTCGGGGGAGTACCACTCCGTATTCAAGGGTCGCGGCATGAATTTCGCCGAGGTCCGGGAGTATCAGTACGGAGACGACATCCGGTCCATCGACTGGAATGTGACGGCCCGCACCGGCGCGCCCTTCGTAAAGGTCTTCGAAGAGGAGCGGGAACTCACGGTCATGCTGGTGGTCGACGTGAGCGCGTCCGGGGACTTCGGCACGCGAGAGAGAATGAAGGGGGAGGTGGCGGTCGAAATCTGTGCGCTACTCGCGTTCAGTGCCATCAAGAACAACGACAAGGTCGGGCTCATCATCTTCTCGGATCAGGTCGAGAAGTTCGTGCCGCCCCGTAAGGGGAAACGCCACGTGTTGCGGGTTCTGAGAGAGCTGCTCTATCACCGGCCCGAGGGGCGCGGCACGAACATTCGGGCAGCGCTCGACTATCTGAACCATGTGCAGAGAAAGAAGGCGGTCACCTTTCTGGTATCCGACTTCCGCGACTCTGGATTCGAGAAAGCGCTCGCGGTGGCGGGTCGCCGCCACGACTTGATCGCGGTCCGCGTGGGCGACCTGCGTGAACGTGAGCTCCCGTCTCTCGGCCTGCTCGAGCTCGAGGATCCCGAGACGGGGGAACGAGTGGTCGTCAACACGTCCGACGCTCGTTTCCGCGCCACGTTCACCGAGCGGTCCCTCGCGTCCCGCGGAGAACTGGACCGTACGCTGCGCCGCGGCAAGGTCGACGTCATCGACATCGAGACCGGTGAGCCGTACGTCCGGCCCCTGATGCGGTTCTTCAAAGATCGGATGCGCAGGCAGCGATGACCGCTCGAATGCGTGTCGCCGGGCCGCTCCTGACCTGGGCGTGCCTGCTGCTGGTCGCGCCTCCGGCAGCGCCCGCGGCGGCGCAGGACGCTCGCGTTACGAACGACGTCGATACCACGCTGGTCACGGTCGGGGACCGCATCCAAATGACCGTGACGGTCGAGCACGGGGTGGGCGCCCGGGTCGTCTGGCCCGATTCGCTCGACCTGTCCCCCTTCGAGGTATTGGGCGCACAGGCCAGTCCACCGGCGACCGCAGGTGGTCGAGTGCGCTCGAGCGCGGTTCTGACGCTGACCGCATTCGAGTTGGGCCCATTGGAGATTCCGAGCTTCGATCTGCGTGTGGTGGGTCCAGGCGAGGCGGTGGAGACGCTCTCCACCGACCGTTTCGGTGTGGAAGTGGTGTCGGTCGGCCTCGACGAGGCCGGAGATATCCGAGACAACCGGGGCCCGCTGGGCATTCCGGGCGGTGTCATCACGGTGAGCCTGTGGCTCTTGTTGCTGCTCCTGGCCCTCGGCGCGGTGTACGGCCTGTACCGCCGGAGCCGGCGCGGGCTCGGCGATACCGGCGAGGAGGCTGTGCCACCGGCGCGTCCCGCCCACGAGGTAGCGCTCGAAGCCTTGCAGAGGATCGAGGGGTCGCCCTTGCTCGAGCGCGGGCAGGTGAAGGAGTACCACATCGAGGTGTCGGAAACGCTTCGCCGCTACGTGGAGGCCCGCTTTCGCGTGCACGCATTGGAGATGACGACCCGAGAGGTGGTCGACGGGCTGCGTCGGGTACGCGCGGACGGCGACCTCATCGATGAACTCCGGCGGTTCCTCGACCAGTGTGACATGGTGAAATTCGCCAAGCTCCGCCCCACGAGCGAAGCCTCGCAGTCGACTCTGGACCTGGGCCGACACCTGGTTACAAGCAGCGTGCCCGTTCCCGCGGACGAGCTGGTCGAGGCCGCTGAGGAGGCCTCCGGGGACGTCTTAGAGGAGCTCGTCTCCTGATGTTCCGCTTCGAGGACCCCTGGGTACTGGCACTGCTGGCGATCGTGCCGCTCACGTATTGGCTGCGTGGACGAGGCGCGCACCGAACCGGCGCTCTGCGCTTTTCGGCCTTGGAGACCATTCGCGAGACCGGTGTCGGAATCAGCAACTGGCTACCCCGTGTACCGAGCGTCCTCGGAGCGGTCGGAGTCGTCGTGGTGATCGTCGCGCTCGCGCGCCCCCAGACCGGAGTGACGTCCGAGACCCTGCTCACCCAAGGCATCGACATCGTTATGGTGATGGACGTATCGAGCTCGATGCTCGCCGAAGACCTGGAGCCGAATCGGCTGGAAGCCGCCAAGGCCGTCGCCGCGGACTTCGTAGGGGGTCGCCGCAACGATCGGATCGCGCTGGTGGCGTTCGCCGGCCAGGCGTTCACACAGGCGCCGCTCACGTTGGACTACAGCGTTGTGCAGAACCTGCTGGGAGAGCTGCAGGTCGGCATCATCGAGGATGGGACCGCCGTGGGAATGGGCCTCGGCACCGCGGTGAAACGGCTACAGGCCTCCGACGTCGAGTCCAAAGTCGTCATCCTGCTCACCGATGGGCGTAGCAACCGAGGCGAGATCGGCCCCGTCACCGCGGCACAAATGGCTCAAGCCCTGGGCGTCCGGGTCTACGCGATCGGTGTGGGCACGAGGGGCGAAGCACGGGTACCGGTACCCGATCCGTTGGGCGGGACACGACTGATGCCCATGCGGGTCGACATCGACGAACCGACGCTCCGGGAGATCGCCGAACTCACGGGGGGCCAGTACTTCCGCGCGACCGACAATGAAAGTCTCTCCTCGATCTACGAGGAGATCGATCAACTGGAACGGACCGAGATCGAAGTGGAGAACTTCACGCAGTACGCCGAGCGCTTCCCGGCGATCCTGGCGCTCGGACTCATTCTGCTCTTGCTCGAGATCGGTCTCTCACAGACCGTGCTGCGCAGGCTTCCCTGATGTTCAGATTCGCTTCTCCCGAGTGGCTGACCGCCCTTCTGGTCGTACCCTTGATGGCTGGCGCGTTCTGGTATGCCGCGCGTAGCCGTAGGCTCGCGCTCGAGCGATTCGGTGAATCCCAACTCGTGCAGAAGCTGGCGGCGTCCGTCAGCCTACCGGCCAGGCGAACGAAGGCCGTCCTGCGCGTCACCGCGGTGGCCCTCGCGCTCTGTGCCCTGGCGCGTCCCCAGTTCGGTACCCGCGTCGAAACCGTGCGCAGCGTCGGTCAGGACATCATGATCGCCGTCGACCTGTCCTTGTCGATGCTCGCCGAGGACGTCGCGCCCAATCGACTCGAACGAGCCCGCCTCGCGATCTTCCGGCTGATCAGTCGACTGGACGGCGACCGCATCGGCCTGGTGGCGTTCGCCGGGGACGCCTTCGTGCAGAGTCCGCTCACGATCGACTACAGCGCGGCCGGGCTCTTTCTCGGAGCCATGCATCCCGACATGATGCCAGTGCCGGGCACCGACCTCGGGGAGGCGGTGCGGGTCTCCCTGGACGCGTTGGAGCAAGGAGCCCGCGATGCCCGCGTCCTGATCCTGGTGACCGATGCGGAGGACCATGAGCGGCGCTTCGAGGAACAAATGGAGCGCGCCCGCGCCAGCGGTGTTCAAGTGTACTTCGTGGTCTTCGGCTCTACCGAGGGTGTGCCCATCCCGCTCTACGACGATCAGGGGCAGAAAGAGGGATTCTTGCGGGACGAGGAAGGAAACGTGGTGACCACGCGATTGGACGAACAGACGCTGGCCGACTTCGTTTCGCTCATCGATGCCCAGGTCGTACGGGCGGGTGACGGCGGCTCCGGATTCGACGAGTTGGTGGACCAAATCGCGAGCAAGGACGGCGAAGCCCTGGACGCGCAGCAGGTCACGCAGTTCGACGAGCAGTACCAGATTTTCTTGGGACTCGCGCTTTTGCTATTGATGGCCGAGCTGGTGATCTCGGACCGGAAGCGCACGCATCACGCCTGGTTGGGGAGGTTCGAATGACGACCCGGAGTTGGACGCTCGCAGTCGCGGCGGCGCTGACGCTGATCGCGACGCCGGAGAGAGCCTCTGCGCAGGCTGGCCGAGATCAGGTCGAGGAGGGCAACAGACTCTACGAGGAAGGGCGTTTCCAGGAGGCGCATCAGAAGTACCTCGAGGCACTGCGCGAGAGCCCCGAGTCCCCGCTCATCCGCTTCAACGCAGGCAACGCCCTCTACCAGGGGCAGGACTTCGAGCGGGCAATGGAGGCGTACCAGCAAGCGATCGAGTCAGGGGACCCTCAGCTCATGAGCGCGGCGTGGTACAACCTCGGAAACACGTTGTACCGCGGGCAGCAACTGGAGCCGAGCCTCGAGGCATACAAGCAGGCGCTGCGCCTCGACCCCAACGATACGGACGCGAAACACAACTTGGAGCGCGTGCTGGATCAGATGGAGCAGCAGGACCAGGAGGACGAGCAGCAGGACGACGAAGGAGCGGAGCAGGACGAGCAGAACCAAGACGATCAGCAAGAGGATCAGCAGGACCCGGATCAACAGGATCCGAACGAGCAGGAACAGGACGACGAGCAAGCAGGAGACGACGAGCAGGACAAAGACGAAGAGGAGCAACCTGAGGATCCGGACCAGCAGCCGCCTGAAGGTGAGCAGGAGCAAGAGCAGGAGCCGCAGCCGCAACCGGGTGAGATGACCCCAGAAGAGGCCGAGCGCCTGTTGGACGCCATCCGGGAAGATCCTGACGACGTCAACCGGAAGCCCGCCGCGGCGCGCGGCCGCAAGCCCAAGAAGATCTGGTAACCGACGTGCTCGCTGTTGCACCCGTCCGGCGGGCGGCGCTCACCGCGCTCTGTGCGCTCTCGATGGCTTCTGGGCACGCGCTCGAGGCTCAAGCCGGGCTCGTGCGTGCATACCTGACGGGCGACAACGTCTTGATGGGCCGGCATTTCGTGCTGAACCTCGAGATCTTGGGAACTCGCGCGGTCGATCGAGACCCCGTACTGCCGGACTTGGCCGCCTTTGCGCAGTTCCTCGGCAGCGGCACGTCTACGTCGATGCAGACGGCGGGCGGACGCATGACCGTGTCACTCACGATTCAGTATCGGTTCCAGGCGCTCCAGGAAGGCACGTTCGAAATCGGGCCCATTCAGGTCGATGTGGGAGGCCAGAGCCACACTACGGACGCACTCGAGATCACCGTGCGGGCCGCGCCTCCTCCGCCGAACGGCCCGGCGGGGGCTGCGGTTTCCGACGAGGTCACACCCAGCGATCTGTTCGTGACGGCGGAGGCGTCGCATGCGAGGGTACGGGACGGCGAACCGCTCACGGTCGAATACCGCATCTGGACGAAAGTCGACGTGACCTCATACAGCCTCACCTCCGTTCCGGAGCATGAGGGCTTCTGGGTCGAGGACCTAGGGCAGGTCGCGCAACCCGAAGTAGAGCAGCGCGAGCGTAACGGACAGCAATACGCAACCGCAGTGATCCGGCGCGTCGCGCTCGTGCCGACGGGGGCGGGGGAGCGCACGATCGAAGCGCTCGGCATCGAGGCGCTGGTTCGTACCAACCGACGAAGAGACGCCCGCGACCCGCTCTCCGCGCTGAGCTCGTTTTTCGGAACCAGGTCCGTCCCGGTTTCAGTGCTTTCGAATCCTGTCACGATCGAGGTCGAACCGCTGCCGGCGGGCCGACCGGAACCGTTCAGCGGTGTGGTTGGATCGCTCGCCATCATGGCCGCAATCGATCGGGACTCTGTCGACGCGAACCAAGCCGTCACGCTCACCGTTCGCGTCTCGGGGCGAGGCAACGTGCGCGTGATTCCCGAGCCCGTCCTCGATTTTCCGCGAGATTTCGAAGTTTTTCCCCCCGAGGTCACTGAAGCGATCCAGCCGTCCGGGAATGGCCTCTCCGGGAGCAAGACCTTCGAATACGTACTGATTCCCCGCGCCCCTGGAGACCGCACGATCCCCTCGGTCTCGATGGGATATTTCGACAGCGGAGCGGACTCGTACCGGACCGTAAGCACGCGCGAGATCGCCCTCACCGTTACGGGAGAGGTCAGCGAAGTACTCCCAGTGCTTCAGCGTTTCGGCGTGACGCAACTACGTGAGGACATTCGCTTCATCCGTCTCGGGGACGGCGCGCTGCGCTCCGTCGAGCGCTTCCCGTTCCAGGGCACCGCGTTCTGGATGCTCTTCCTGCTTCCGATGACGGCCGTGCTCGGCGCGCTCGTCCTGCGCCGCCACTGGGACCGGTTGGAGGGTGACGTGGCATACGCCCGGGGCCGGCGCGCGGGCCGCGTAGCCAAGAAGCGACTGGCCGAGGCCCAACGCTTGGCGCAGGGGGAGGACTCGCGCGCCTTTTTCGCCGAAGTGGCGAAGGCGCTTCGAGGCTTTGTCGCGGACAAGCTCAACGTGCCCGAGGCCGGCATGCAGATCGGCGAGATGGCCTCCAACCTCCAGGTGCGAGGCGTGTCGTCCGAGACGGCCGCTGCCTTCGTGGAAGTGCTCGAGAAGTGCGATCGCCAGCGCTTCGCTCCCGTAGGTGCCGATGCCGAACAGCGTGAGCAGTTCGTGGAGCGAGCCGCCGCAGTGATGACCGACCTCCATGGAGAGGTGCGATGACGCAGGCGCGTGCTCCTCAGTGGCTACTGGTCGCCCTCGTCACCGTGTTCGTAGGGACTTCGCCAGTGGCGGGACAACAGGAGATCTTCGCACAGGGAAATCAGTTCTATCAAGCAGAGGACTACGCCGCGGCGATCGAGGCGTACGAGGCCGTGCGCGCCGGCGGCTTCGAGAGCACAGACCTCCATTACAATCTCGGAAATGCGTACTTCAAGACGGGCGAACTCGGCCGCTCGATCCTGAACTGGGAGCGCGCGCTCAGGCTCTCGCCCGGCAACGCGGATGCGTCCGCGAATCTGGCGTTCGCCATCAGCCTCAGCGCGGACGACATCGAACCGTTACCTCGATTCTGGCTGTTCTCCGCCGCGTCCTGGTGGGTCGATCTGCTGCCCCGGCCCATCCTGGTGATCTCGGTGTTGTCGGCATGGCTGGCCCTCACCGGTGGAATTCTCACACGGGTCCTCTCGAGGGTCGACGGTCTCCGACGCTCTGGCGGCTTGGCGATCGCCACGGGTTCCGTACTGATGATGCTGCTCGGCTCCAACCTGGCGCTCCGCGAATTCGGGGTCGGACAGGCGGAGAGGGGCGTCATACTCGCCGAGGCCGTGTGGGTACGCTCGGCCCCCACGGACGACGACGATCTCACGGTCTTCGAGGTGCACGAAGGCACGCGCGTGCGCATCGATCAGCGTACTGAGCAATGGGCCGAGATCGTGCTGGACGACGGGAAAGTCGGCTGGGTTCCGGTGGGAGCGATGGAGGTCATCTAGGGGGCGGGCACGAAATG
>JAYZBT010000297.1:0-14694 GCA_036338615.1 Gemmatimonadota bacterium | reverse complement strand
GCCTTTCAGGCCGTCGCTTGCGCGGACGAGCCGCCCGTGGATGTGCCCTCGGAGCCCGGTCCCGTGCGCGGACTCATGCTCGCTCAGCAATCGTCTGGGACCGACGCCTTGCTGCAGGCCGTCAGCCCCGTGACCGACGAGATCGTTTGGGTGAGCGGACACGAGGCGACGTACGCGCGCACAGCGGACGGGGGCCGAACGTGGACGGCGGCGGTGATGCCGGATGCCGAGGGCCTCCAGTTCCGCGACGTCGCCGCCTTCAACGAGCGGACGGCGTATCTGATGAGCGCGGGTAGCGGCGAGTTGTCCCGGATCTACCGCACCGACGACGGCGGCCGGAACTGGGCGCTGCAGTACATGGCCGATCACGCCGCCGCCTTCCTCGACTGCATCGACTTTTGGGACGTGAACAGGGGACTCGCTTATGGAGACGCAATCGACGGGGTTCCGTTTCTGTTGATTACCGGGAATGGCGGAGCCGCCTGGGAGCGGGTGCCGGCCGAGGCGCTACCGGCGGCTCAGGAGGGGGAAGGTGGCTTCGCTGCCAGCGGGACTTGCGTGACCGCGCTTCCCGACGGTCGTGCTTGGGTGGCCATGGGCAACGCGGAGCGAGCCCGCGTATTGAGAACGAGTGACTACGGGCGGACCTGGGCTGTCACAGATGCCCCCGTCGTGGGCGGTGAGGCGACGGGCCTCACCACAGTGCAGGTAATGAGCGGCGGCTCAGGCATGGCGCTGGGCGGACGGATCGGACAGGACTCGTTACGCACCGACAACGTCGCGATCACGACGGACGGCGGCGTCACCTGGACGGTGGGTGGAACCCTCGTGATGGAGGGGCCCGTGTATGGGTCCGCCTTGCTCGAAGGCGGAGCCGCCGTAGCCGTTGGGCCGAGAGGACTCGATTGGTCGGCGGACGGAGGAGGCACGTGGCAGTCGAGCGTGACGCTCACTTACTGGGCCGTAGCCTTCTCCTCGAGTGGATCAGGGTGGGCAGTGGGCCCCGGTGGGCGGATCACGAAACTGAGCTTCATGAGATGATCCTCTCCCCGGCTTCCTCCTCGTCTTCATCGTCTTTCTCCGCGGGTCGGAGCCGGTTCATGCGAATCGACACCCCGCCGAAAAAACGCTGGCCTGAACGCTCGACTTCGTGATCGGCCTCGTAGAGGTAGTCGAGGATCGCCTGATCCCATGACAAACCAGCCTTTGCCACGAGCTCCATGTAGGGGCCGTAGGCGGTCTCGTCCGGCGCCTCGGTCGTCCCGCTCCAGATCGTGATGCGCGGGTTGTAGCCGCCACCGCCACCACCACCGCCGCTCGATCCCTTGAGCGGCATCTGTATCAAGACGCTGTCCGTCATGGGCAGTCGGAATACGTCGGGGTCGAACTGAGCCCCGTACCGCTCGTAGCGACCGTACGTGCGCTGGTTGAGGTCGAAGACGTCTCGGTTCGAGTTGATGCCGCGGGTGATGTAGTCGCGAATCTCGAACGCGGCATCCTTGTGTCTCGGATACTCGGGGCTGTCGATGTAGCCGAATCCGGGCATGAACCAACCCTTGTTGAAGCCCCAGTTCCGCTCGGTCACCCGGCCGCGACGCACGAGGCCCGTATACTCGCTGAAGAGTTGCACGACTTGATGTGACGGGTAGCCGTGTGGATTCAGGAACACGTCCGGCAGCCACGTCGACCAGAGCCGCCCGCGGATCGTCGACTCGGGATAGATCGGGTGGTCGTCGTTGCCGCCCGAAGTCGCGTCCTGGCCCAGCGAGCCGAGATATCCGGCGTGCAGGATGTAGTCGGGCGTGATGTTGTAGAGGTCGTACGCGAGCTGCGCGCCGTCTGCGTTCGTGAACGGGTGAATGATCACGTTCACCTTGTCGAGCTTTCGTCGCTGCTCGGGGTCGGTGAGAAGCAACTCGGCATGCCGGAGCACATGGCTAGTCGAGGAGACCTCGTTCGCGTGCTGTCGCGCCGAATAGACGACGGTGGGCTTGAAGGTGGTCGCCTTCGCGTGCGACCAGTGCGTAGCGCCGATCGCGGGCTGCAGATCCATCGCCCAGACGTCCTTGCCCAGGTACGACTGGCCGACTCGATAGACCGACGCTTCTGGGAAGGCATCACCCAACTTGGCGAGCATTTCGTGTCCCTCGGGCGGGGGGATGGGTGTGTCCCACTGCACGATGCGGTCGCCCGCGTAGTTGAAATCATTCGGTAGCAGTGCGCGCCAGTCGGGGGGCGCAGCCGGGGTGCCGTTCGCCGCGAGCGCTCCGATTCTGCGGGAGTCCGGATCCTGCTCGTGCGTCCATTCCGCCCACACTTCGATCGAGCCGAGGCCGTCGTACGCGAGTGTGGACGTGTAGAGGCCGGCCGCACGTAGGCCCTCGATCTCGGCCATCACAGATTCGATTTGCTCGGCCGAAACCATGGTTCGATCGACCTGCCTCGCGGTGCCGTAAGTCAGCAGGCTGTCCCGCACGTCGGCATCGGTATCGACGCGCACGCGGACGCCCAGGTGCGTGAGGCCGGGCACGCCGTCCTGCACCTTCGCCATCCTCGCGGAGGGGCGCTCGAGCGAGGTCTTGGGGATGTCTAGCCGCACCTGGGCCGAGTCCCCTGATGCGTCCTCGTACGTGACCACCACGGCGGGGCGGGACGTCGCGAAACCGGTGACGCTGATATCGAGCGTGGCCGCTGAGCCGTCCTGTTTGGGGCGCATGATGGGGATGATGCGGCCGGGGAACGTCAGGCCCTGCCCGCGCGAGTTCCGGCCCAGCACGTCGAAGAACTCGATGGTGCCGAAGTAGATCTCTTCGTGGAGCGCGTCCATCGGCGCATGGATCTCGTTGTCGATGCCGAGGCGGTAGTCGGGTTCGCTCATCGACATTTCGACCCGGAGCTCGCCGAAGTACGGCGCGTCTGCGCTGCCGCCCTGCGGCAGGCCGTCGTGCAGGTCCATGACATGATCGTAAATGGCCGGCAGGACGGTGCTCTGATAGTGATCCCAGAACGCCTCCGGGTCGGTGACGATGCGCTCGTCGACGATCGTGCCCCGGTCGCTCGTAGCGTTGAGCCATCCGGTCGTCACCCGCACGTGCTCGTAGTCCTGGAAGCGGTCGAAGTAGGGGCGTAGTACCCATTTGGGCTCGAAGGTGGACGCGAAGAAGGCGGCGCCGCGCGCGTCGTTCACCTCGATCGCATACGTGGGCCCGCTCGTAACCTGTTCGAAGCGGATCTGGTCCAGTTCGAGTCCGAGATCGCGAGCGAGGACCTCATCGATCGGGAAGATTTCGTGCAGCCAGCGCAGCGGCGTGTGAATCGCCTGCTGGGGCCATTCCTCCGGCGGATCGTTGCGCCGGAAGCGGATCACGACTTCCCCGACTTCGCGCCCTTGGAGAGCGGGAGCGACGACCTCCTCCAGCCACGAAAAGCCCTGCTTGAACGCGGAAAGGACTGTGACCTGGCTGCCGGAAGCAGCCCCGGCGTCGACAAGCTCTTGTCTCGCCTGCGCGGCGATCTGGGCGCGAAGGGCGGGGGGCTCGCTCAGGCGGGCTTCGAGCCGGATCGTCTGGCCCGAGGCGGCGGGTACGACACTGGAGCGAAGCAGTTGCCAGAAGCGGGCGACCTCGGACGGGAGAGTGATCTGCTGCTCGAAGAGCACCGCGGCGTTTTGAACGTCCCGGTCGTCGATCGTGACCCCGACGTCCTGGAGGCCGAGCGCCGTCGCCGCGCGGCTTCGGACGACCTGTGCCAGGCCCGGGTCGGCTTTCTCGACCGACATCAGCACGCTGGCGGACGTCACGCCACTGTCCGCGAGTATCCGGCCGATGCGGTCGAGCTTGTAGAGGCCGGTCGCCGCTTGGCCAATGGGCGCGTACCCCGCGAGCACGTCCCACAACTCCCTCTCGACGTCGTCGACCGTCGGCCGGTCTTTGCCCCGAGCGGAGAGGTTGGGGAACGTGAGGGCGACCTGTTCGAGCGCGCGTCTCGCGCCGGTGTCGTCCGAGCCGGTGATCACGAATGCGGGCTTGGAGCCGAATGCATCAGGTACGAACTGGATGAGGCCTTCTCCGACGCCGAGCGACTCGACGTCGATGAGCCCCGAGTCGGCGAGTTGGTCCGTGAGCGAATTCTCGATGCCCGCGAGTACCATGGTCGGTTGACTGTTCGGCCGTTCGATCCTGGACGCCGGCTCCACCAGAGGGATGATCAAGCCCGTCGACTCGAGGCCGAGCCTTCCCGCGAGCTCAGGGAGGCCGGTCACGCCGGCGTCGCCCGGTACGAGCTTGATGTCGATCCGGTCCGGGATCAGGCCGCCGCCGAGCAACCCGTCGGTGGTGTACACGCTCGATAGGTCGAGCTCGTCCTTGGCGCCAGACCCCGGTCGCCCCGAAATCGGCCCTGGTCGGTCGGGTTCGGCGCGTCCTTCCATCCGGATCGTCGGGCCTCCGAGGATGCGCGCCTCCACGGAGCCGAGGCCGGGATAGGCGAGTGGGGTGCCGGACGGTGAGTCGTCGTCCTCGCCTGCTCCGGCGTCGGGGTCGGCGTCGGTGCTGACATCGACTGTGCTGGTATCCGGGTCGGACGCGGTGCCACTGGCAGCGCTCCCATCAGCCAGGGTCCGCAGCGCCGCGGCGACGGAGTCCACGTCGGACGATTCCGCGGAAACGTCCACGACCAAGCGCGCTACGCCGTCTTGTCCGGCGCGAGCCCGGGCTTGTGTGAGACGAATCCGGGCGTTCGCGATTCCTCCCACCTCGAGCGCGTCGGCCAGGTCGTCGCGTACCCGGCTGAGATCAGCGGTCGAGAGCGTACGAGTATGCGGAAGCACCCCCGCGAAGAGACGCGCGGCGGCGAGCAGACCGTCGTCGTCACCGCCGAGTACTAGGATCCATGTACGGCCGTCGACCTCTCGGATGGCGACGACCCCCTCCCCGGCGTCGAGCGAAGTCGGGTCCACTCCGGGGGACGTGAGCCCGGATCCCGTCAGCCCAGCGCGTCCGATCACGATCGGGACAGCGTCTGCGGCTGGGCCGCGCGCGATGGGGAGATCCATCGCCATCGTCTCGAAGCCGAGGCGCGCGGCGATTTCGGCAGCCGCAGCAGTTGCGGCGACCGAGGGCGAAGCCCCCAGAACGAGGGAGGCGTTCACCAGGTCCGGCACGCTGTCCCCGTTGGTATCGAGCACGAGATTGCCGAGCTCGAACATCGTGGCGAGGTCGATCGCTTCGGGAGTGTCCTGCGCGGCGAGGTCGAGTTGCGCGGTCAGCGCAACGGCCAGGGCGGAGGCGAGCCCGGCCAGAGCCATGGGACAGCTGGCGATGCGCCGCCCTCGGCGGATCGTCGTGGGGTTGCGCATGGATAACTCCAGAAGGGGCGGCGGGCGCCCTGTGTTCAATGAGGGCAGCGAACGTAGGTGGTCCCTCAGGGGGCTACAAGCGCGCAGTCGCAGGCCGCGCAAGGCCTCAGGTCTGGTAGTCCACCCTCACGCCCGGCGCGAATACGTCTACTCCCTTCCGCGTGACCCGCGGTGCGGATGCCCAGCTATCCGGATGACCTTCCGTTCCTCCATGGCGTCCGGGCGAGCGTAATGCAGATCCCCGCCTGGGGCCGCCGCGTCGTGAACTGGCGAAAGGTGGACCAGATCAAAGCTCGTGTTGCGGACATGGTGGCCCAGCTGGTCGAGGACGGTTGGCGGGAGGTCGCGCGACGCGGCATTGTATTCGGGTTCGTGGGACGAAAATTGGAGTTTCGGCGAGGCGACACGGCGAGGCTACTCACCGTGCAAAGGTGTTTGGGTCGGCCCGACTCGCTCACTCTCGTCGAGAACTGATCTCCGCGCTCAAGCCACTCGAAGACGCCGCGCTGTTGGAGGAAACTCGATGAACGGTCTGGAATCACGATGCTGACCCACCGATCACTCCTGCTGGGCTTCATGCTTCGACGCCGACTCGGGCTGGTCCGCCCGGTCGCCGTCGTGGCTCTGGCATTGCTTCTCGCCTGCGCGGACTCGAGACCCGCCGGGGGAGTTGGTGCCACCGACCCGTCGTACATCGACGTAGTCGAGAAGCTCTCCGCGTTCGTAGAGCACGAGCTGGCGGACAAGGCGATTCCAGCCATTTCGGTTGCGCTCGTGGACGACCAGGACATGGTGTGGGCGGCTGGCTTTGGGAGGCAGGATCCGGACGCCGGCATTCCGGCGACCGAGAAGACTGTGTACCGAGTCGGGTCGGTCTCGAAGCTCTTCACCGACATCGCGATCATGCAACTCGTCGAGCGGGGCGAGCTGGATCTCGATGCTCCGGTCTCGACCTATCTGCCGGACTTCGCTCCCGAGAATCCGTTCGGGAGGGAGATCACGCTCAGGCAGCTCACCTCTCATCGCTCCGGGCTCGTGCGTGAGCCGCCGGTGGGTCACTACTTCGACCCGACCGAGCCGAGCCTCTCGCAGACCGTCGCGAGTCTGTCTTCTACGAGTCTGGTGTATCCACCGACCGAACGAATCAAGTATTCGAACGCCGCGATCGCGACGGTGGGTTACGTGCTGGAGGTCACTCAGGGTGTCCCCTTCGCGACGTATGTCTCCGAGCGGGTGCTCGGGCCGTTGGGCATGACCGGAAGCTCTTTTGCACCCGGTCCGGAAATCGTGGCCGAGCTCGCCAAGGCCTA
Organism: Gemmatimonadota bacterium; assembly: GCA_036338615.1. Taxonomy (GTDB): domain Bacteria; phylum Gemmatimonadota; class Gemmatimonadetes; order Longimicrobiales; family Gaopeijiaceae; genus UBA1138. The sequence goes on along the minus strand of JAYZBT010000297.1, from coordinate 8,028 downwards.
CATGTGGGGCAAAGACGGACGCGAGTTCGCCGCGCCCACGTTTCAGCTCGGGATGTCACCGGCCGGCAGCATGTATGCCCCGGTCGGAGACCTCGCTCGCTTCATGAGTGCCTTCTTCGCGGGCGGTCGCGGAGTGAACGGGGCCTTACTGACGTCCGCGTCCGTCGACTCCATGTTGGCGGTGCAGTTCGGGTCGCCCGATGCGGTTACGGGCTACGGGATAGGATTCTCCCTCGGTGAACTCGAGGGCCATCGCTACGCTGGACACGGAGGGGCCATCTACGGCTTCTCGACCGAAGTGGGCATGCTGCCGGACCAACGCCTCGGCGTCGTCGCCGTGGCCTCGATGGACGTCTCGAATGTGGTGGTGGAGCGTATCGCCTCGTATGGGTTGCGACTCATGCTCGCGCGGCGGGCGGGCGAAGCTCTGCCCGATCCTGAGCAGACCCAGCCCGTCCCTGAGCAAGTCGCAACGAATGCGCTCGGCCGATACGCCAGAGTCGACCGCACGATCGAGATCCGATCCCGGGGGGGTCGACTCGAGGCGTTCTCGCGCACGACCGGCAACACCTTCCGCTTGCGCACGCCTACTTCTGCGCCAGGCTCCGAGTCGAATGGCGTTCTGGTCGGCGACGATCGCCGCTCGTTCGGCACGCGCTTTGCGTTCACCTCCGAGGGTCTCACCGTCGGGGACGATCTGTACCTACGTGTCCCGGACCTGGGCGCTCCGCCTCGAGTGCCCGTTCGCTGGCGCGGTCTCATCGGCGAGTACGGGTGGGACCACAATACGCTCTTCATCCTGGAGCGGGACGGCGAACTACGTGCGCTCATCGAGTGGATCTTCGAGTACCCGCTGACCGAAGTCTCCCGCGACGAGTTCGCGTTTCCGGACCGTGGCGGGCTATACCACGGCGAGCGCATCGTCTTCGAGCGAGACGCGGCCGGGGGGGCGACGCGAGCGACTGCGGCGGGCGTGGCCTTCGACCGCCGGAGCGTCGGCACCTCCGGTGGGGAGACGTTCACGATCGAACCGGTACGGCCTGTGGAGGAGCTTCGGGCGGAGGCACTCGCCGCGCAGCCGCCCACTCAAAGCGATGACCTGCTCGAGCCCGATCTGGTTGAGCTGCAGGACCTGGACTCCACGATCCGCTACGACATCCGCTATGCGACGAGCAACAACTTCATGCGGGCGGTCTTTTACGACGAGCCACGGGCCGTCATGCAGCGTCCGGCCGCGGAGGCGCTGGTGCGCGCACACCGGGCGCTGGCGGACTGGGGATTCGGGTTGCTGATTCACGACGCGTACCGGCCGTGGCACGTCACCAAGATGTTCTGGGACGCGACGCCCGAGTCGCAAAAACTCTTCGTGGCGAATCCGGCAGACGGGTCACGTCACAACCGGGGGGCGGCCGTTGATCTCACACTGTTCCACCTGAGCACCGGCGATCCGGTGGAAATGGTGGGCGGCTACGACGAGTTCTCGGAGCGCTCCTTTCCGGACTACCCGGGAGGTACGTCCCTGCAACGCTGGCACAGGGGGCTGCTGCGCTCCGCCATGGAGTCTGTGGGCTTCGACGTGTACGAGTGGGAGTGGTGGCACTTCGACTACGGAGACTGGAATCGATATGCGGTCCTGAACCTGCGCTTCGACGAAGTGGGCTAGCCGCGCAGGTCGAGCTGGCGCCCTAGGGGGCCAGGTCCACCACGAAGTCGAGGGCGACGTCCAAGGCGGGCGCCGAATGGGTGATCCACCCGACCGATATCAGGTCCACCCCGGTCTCGGCGACTGCGCGCACGGTCTCGAGCGTGATGCCTCCCGACGCCTCCAGGACGCAGCGGCCATCGGCCTGACGCACGGCCGCTCGCATGGTATCGGGATCCATATTGTCGAGCATGACGATGTCGGCGCCGGCTTCGATGACGGCCTCCAAGCCGGCGAGGCTCTCGATCTCTACCTCGACCTTCATCGTGTCCCCGACATGAGCGCGAGCCCGTCGCACCGCCTGTGCGGCCGAGCCGACCGCCTGGATGTGGTTGTCCTTGATGAGGATGGCGTTGGACAGCCCCATGCGGTGATTGTCTCCACCTCCGGCGCGCACGGCCATCTTCTCGAGCAGTCGAAGGCCTGGGGTCGTCTTACGCGTATCGACGATCGTTGCGCCCGTCCCCTCGACTGCGTCCACCAGCGCGCGCGTGGCGGTTGCCACGCCGGAGAGGTGCCCGAGCACGTTGAGCGCCACGCGCTCCGCGGCCAGGATCGAGCGCGCGGGCCCTTTGATGCTCGCGAGCTCCGAACGCGCTTCCACCATCGTGCCCAATGATACGCAGGCGTCCGTGCGAACACTTTCGTCAACGATCTGAAAGACGCGTAGCGCGGCCGCGAGGCCTGCCACGCACCCGCCGTCGCGTGCCACGATCACGGCGTCGGCCTGGGCGGCTTCATGGATCGTCGCCTGCGAGGTGACGTCTCCGTGCTCACCCAGATCCTCCGCGAGCGCCGCCCGGAGCACGGCCTCGATTGCGGCGTTGGGCTCGGTCAGAGCTTCACCTCCAGCATGCGCTCCACCGCGACGCGGGCTCGGACTGCCACCTCGGGATCGATCAGTACCTCGTACTGCATGTCCCGCAGCGAGTCTCGAATTCCCGCCAACGTGATGCGCTTCATGTGCGGACAGAGATTGCACGGTTGGGTGAACTCGGTGTCGGGCAGTTCTGCTGCGACGTTCGCGCTCATCGAGCACTCGGTGACCATTACCACCGCGCGCGGCCGTTCCGACTCCAGCCAGCGGATCATGCCGGCGGTGGAGCCCACGAAGTCGGCCTCTTCCAGCACGTCGGGCGGACACTCGGGATGAGCGATGATCTGAATTCCCGGGTGGGTACCTCGGTACACGCGCAACTCCTCCGCGGTGAACCGTTCGTGCACCATGCAAGAGCCTTCCCATACGATGATTTCGACGTCCGTCTGTGTCGCGACCCATCGACCGAGGTACTGATCCGGCAAGAAAATGACGCGATCGACGCCGAGCGATTCGACGACTTGCACGGCATTGCCCGAGGTGCAGCAAATATCCGATTCGGCCTTCACCTCGGCCGATGTGTTCACATAGGTGACGACGGGGACGCCAGGGTAACGCTCGCGTAGCAGGAGCACGTCGCGCGCGGTGATCGACTCGGCGAGCGAGCAGCCGGCTTCGGTGGTCGGGATCAGGACCGTCTTTTGCGCATTGACGATCTTCGCCGTCTCTGCCATGAAGTTCACGCCGGCCATCACGATGACGTCCGCGGTGGTCTCGGTCGCGAGCCGCGCGAGCGCCAGCGAGTCGCCGGTGATGTCGGCGACGCCGTGGTAGATGTCCGGCGTCATGTAGTTGTGGGCCAGGATCACCGCGTTGCGCTCACGCTTCAACTGCTCGATCTCGTCGATCAAGGGCTGGAGAATCGCGATCTCGAAGTCGGGTAGAATGCCCTCGAGGCGCGCCGAGGGTCCTGCTTGGGTCGATGTTGGGTTCACCAACGACTCCGACTTTTACGGAAGGGGACACCAGTACCTAACGCATGAATACGTCTGGCAGGCACCGGAGGTCCCTGTTACTCGGTTCGAAGCGCCTCCGTCGGCTCGATCCGAGTGGCGCGCAGTATCGGAATCACCGCGGCGAGAAGGAGCGCTACGCTGGCCACCACCCATACGTCCGTGGCACGTCACTCGGCGTTCGCGGCCGCTGTCGCGCAGGCGGCGAGCAAGACTAGCAACCCCAGCGCGGTTGGGCGGACGAGTCTCATCATGTGTGGCATCCCGCTTCTGGGGGTCTTTGCGGCCAGCCTCCTCGTCTTCCAGGGCTATGCTGACGCAACCGGCGCCCCGACTCAGCGTCATGTTACGCGGACCGATAGTAGGCCGAGGTAGTGTTGGGGGCCGGGCGAATGAGCGTGCACCAGCGATATGTGATACCGTCGACAATGGCTGCTGGCTCGCACCCTCGCTGCCAGTCGCTTCACCCTCCATCTTTCGGCGATGCAGCGCCTCCTGTCTCGAAGAGCGGCGGTCTCCCCCAGGGCCGTCGTCATCGTCCTCGCCCTCGCGATACTCCCGTTCGAGGCATCGACCCAGGTCACCGGCGTGCCGCCCCTTTGCTCGGATCGCCCCGCAGCGACCGGAGCCGCGACGTTCGACGCTGATGTGGGCCGGCCGACGCGTGCCGGAGGCGCGCCCGACCGCCCCGCCTCCGACCTCTTCTGCATCGACCTGTTCTCCACCGCTGCTGCGGCTGAAGCGACCGGAGTGGCGACACTAACCCGTCCGTGGTCACCGTTCGGTGTCACCGTCACAGCCGAGGGACGGCACCGGCACGAGCTGACCACCTGGATCGCAGGACTCCCGGATCCCGCGACGCTCGGCCCGTATACCACATACGTCGCCTGGGCGACTCCTCTGGTGCTGGATCCGGTGCTTCGCCTGGGCGAGGTGGGAAACGGCAGGAACGAGCTCGGCGAGGTGGCCTTCAACAAGTACCTCGTGCTCGTCACCGCGGAGGCCTCGGCCCAGGTGGCTGAACGCACCGGGCCACTCGTTCTGCGCGGACGTTCTCCGTCGAGCCGGATGGAGGCCCACGACCTCTTGGCGCTTGCGCCGGCAGCGGAATCAGGCGGCGCGAGTGGGGCGGGCCCAGCGGGCTCTACCTCTTGGCGGGTGCCGCCAACGTACGAGGGTGTGCCAATGCTGGCGGGCATAATGGAGGGAAGACCCCGTGCTTCCCCGCTCCTGCCGGGCGCGGAGGTCGATGCTCTCGAAGCGCTGCCTCGCCAGGTGGTCCGTCTTCCAGACGGAGGCACATTGGACCTGAGAGCCGGGTTCGTCCGGCGCGAGCTGGCGGGAAGGAGCCTAGTGATGCTCGCGTTCAACGGTCAGATCCCGGGCCCACTCATCGAGGTCGCTGAGAAGACGACGATCTTCGTCGACTTCACGAACGACACAGCGCTGCCCACGGCGGTTCACTGGCATGGTGTTCGGCTGGACAACCGCTTCGACGGCGTTCCGGGTGTCACCCAGGAGCCGGTGCAACCGGGCGAGTCGTTTCGTTATCAGATCTATTTCCGCGACGCGGGCATCTACTGGTATCACCCCCATCATCGGGAGGACGTGCAGCAGGAGATGGGTCTTGCGGGCAATATCTTGGTGGAGCCGCTGGCCGACTCGTACTACAGCCCCGTGAATCGGGAGCAGGTCGTGATGCTGGACGACCTGCTGCTCGACGAGGCGGGTCTGGTCCCCTTCGGACGCGAGTCGTCCAACTACATGCTCATGGGCCGATTCGGGAACGTGCTCCTGGCGAACGGCGAGCCAGACTACTCCCTCGAGGTCGACGCCGGGGAAGTCGTGCGCTTCTTCTTCACCAATGTCTCGAATACCAGGACCTTCAACCTGTCGTTCAGGCCCGTTGCCGAGCCCGATGCCCCAGCACTGCCGGTGAAGGTGGTGGCTTCGGATGTGGGCAAGTTCGAGCGCGAGGCCATGGTGGAGAGCGTGGTGCTCGCGCCCGCTGAGCGCTATGTCGTGGAAGTCCTCTTCGAGCAGCCCGGAGCGTACGCACTCACCAATCACGTGCAGGGCATCAACCATCGCATGGGACTCTTTCGGGAGGAGGTGCGTAGGCTCGGGACCGTCGATGTCTCCGGCGTGCACGAAGGAGAGGACCACGGCCACGAATTCAGAACGCTGCGTACCAACGACGACGTGCGGGCGGACATCGCCCCGTATCGCGGCGACTTCGATCGTGAGCCCGACCACGAGCTGGTGCTGACGCTGGAGGTCGACAGCCTGCCTTTGGCGATCGAGCAGTCGATGCTCTACGACTGGGTCTACTTCAACCCCGTCGAATGGACGGGCACGATGCCCGTGATGAACTGGGCGACCACCACCTCCGAGATCGACTGGATCTTGCGCGATGGCAGCACCGGCGCTGAGAACGAGGAGATCGATTGGCGATTCCGGCTGGGCGACGTCGTAAAGATCCGCCTACACAACGACCGCGCCGCATTCCACTCCATGCAGCATCCGCTTCACATACACGGACAGCGGTTCCTCGTACTAGAGCAGAATGGCACGCCCAACGACAATCTGGTCTGGAAGGACACCGTGTTGTTGCCGGCAGGCTCAACGACGGACATCCTGTTGGAACTCTCGAATCCCGGTCACTGGATGGTGCACTGCCACATCGCCGAACACCTCGAGTCCGGAATGAAGTTCGTCTTCGAAGTCCAAGGAAACTGACATGAAGGTACGATCCGTCACGCTTGCGATCGCCGCGGCCCTGACTTTCTCCGCGTCCCCTGCGACGGCGCAGGATTTCCGGGAGTTCATCGAGTTCATCGCGGTCGATGGCCCCGCGATCGCACTCACGCACGTCAAGGTGATCGACGGTACCGGCGCGCCGGCCATGGCCGACCAAACGGTACTGATCCAGGGTGACCGGATCACGGGGCTCGGCCCGAGCAGTACTGTGCGGATTCCGACGGGATTCGACATCGTCGATTTGGCCGGACACACGCTGATCCCAGGCCTCATCGGCCTACACGACCACAGTTATTACACCGGCGGAAACGGACGCGCTGCGCAACTGTCGTTCTCCGGGTCGCGACTCTACCTCGCGTCTGGCGTGACCACCATTCGCACCACGGGCGCGCGATCGCCTTACGAAGAGCTCAACCTCAAGCGGGACATCGAAGCCGGGCGGGTGATCGGCCCGACGATCTTCGCGACCGGACCGTACCTGACCGGCGAACAAGGCTCGCGGACAATGACGCGCCTCGAGAGCGCCGATCAGGCGCGCAGGGTCGTGCGCTACTGGGCGGAGGAAGGCGTCAGTTGGTTCAAGGCCTACACGTGGATCTCGCGAGCCGAGTTGGGCGCCGCCATCGACGAAGCCCACCGGCTGGGGGTCAAGGTGACGGCCCATCTGTGCTCCGTGGGATACCAGGAGGCTGTCGCGCTCGGCATCGACAACGTCGAGCACGGCCTGTTCGCCAACAGCGAGTATGCGCCCAACAAGCGCCCGGACGAGTGTCCACCTGGTTTCCGTGACTCGTATCCGGACCTCGACGTGAGTAGCCCCGAGGTACAGAGGACGTTCAGGGACATGATCGACGCCGGAGTGGCGATGACCTCGACGCTGGTGGTCTACGAGATCTCGGTGTCGGGTCGCCCGCCGATCGACGAGCGCGTATACGACGTGCTGGCCCCCGAAATCGCCGACGAGGTTCGGGAGATCGCGCTCGCGCGGCGCGCCGGCCGCGGCGCGATCTCTCCGGCGATGCTCGCCAAAGCGATGGAATATGAGCGTGCCTTCGTAGCCGCCGGCGGCCTGCTCGGCGCGGGCGTGGACCCCACGGGGTACGGCGCCGCGCCTCCGGGACTGGGTGATCAGCGCAACTACGAACTGCTGCTGGAGGCGGGGTTCAGCGCTCCAGAGGTCGTGCAGATCATGAGCGCCAACGGAGCCAAGGTGCTCGGGATCGATGCCGATGTAGGCACGATCGCAGCCGGCATGGTCGCCGACCTGGTCGTCATCGAGGGGGATCTCGAGGTGGTCGGCAACCTGCACGGAACCAAGATCGTGTTCCGGCACGGTGTCGGTTGGGACGCCGGCAAGCTCGTCGACTCGATTCGCGGCATCGTCGGGATCCGTTAACCGGTCTCGGCCTGCCGCAGCCGGATTCCGAGGGTCCGACTACATCTTCGCCTGCGCGATCGGATCGCGCGTCCCGACCTTTCCAAGGCGTCCGCGGCGTCCGGCGCGGCTCTTCGCCTGGACCGAGGTCTTCCCGGACAGGAATCCACCTTGTTGGAACTCGCCCCCGATCTCGCGCGACAATTGGCTCCAGATCTCGTCCTTGCTCGGCCCGAATAGGCCTTTCAAGAAGCTCACTGGTGGTCCTCGACGGCCCGCGGCACGGATGTCACGACCCCGAAGCGAACCGATTCACCGGGGACGGGCCGAACGAGAGCCACGTACGCGGCGCGACCGTTTG
>JAYZBT010000296.1:0-2380 GCA_036338615.1 Gemmatimonadota bacterium | reverse complement strand
CCTCATCCGAGAGCTACCTGCGGGCAGACAAGCTGATCGACGTCGCCCGCTCATCGGGTGCTGAAGCGATCCACCCGGGATACGGCTTCCTCGCGGAGCGAGCCGATTTTGCGCGCGCCGTCGAGGACGCCGGCCTCATCTTCGTGGGCCCGACCTCGGAGACGATCGCCGCAATGGGCGACAAGACCGAGGCGAGGCGTCGTATGTCCTCCGCAGGCGTACCCATTGTTCCGGGCATGACAGAGACGGTTCAGTACGTCGATGCGGCCCGCGCCGCCGTTGCCGATATCGGCTTCCCAGTCCTGCTCAAGGCTTCCGCGGGGGGTGGCGGGAAGGGCATGCGAGTCGTCGAATCGGAGCCTGAACTCGAACGAGCCTTCGAGGCCGCCCAGCGCGAAGCGCTAGCCGCCTTCGGCGACGACTCCATGTATATGGAGCGGTACCTCGACCGCCCCCGGCACATCGAGATCCAGGTGCTCGGGGACTCGGAGGGAAACGTGGTGCACCTGGGGGAGCGGGAATGCTCCATCCAGCGACGACACCAAAAGCTCATCGAAGAAGCGCCGTCGCCGGTCTTGAGCCCCGAGGCGCGAAAGGCCATGGGCGAGGCGGCAGTGCGGGCGGCCGAGTCGGTGGACTACCGCGGTGCCGGCACGGTCGAGTTCCTTTACCAAGACGACGAGTTCTACTTCCTGGAGATGAACACACGCTTGCAAGTGGAGCATCCGGTCACCGAGCTGGTGACCGGCGTCGATCTCGTCGACTGGCAGTTGCGCGTAGCGTCCGGCGAGGCGCTCGACTTCCGGCAGGAGGACGTGGTGATGAACGGACACTCGATCGAGTGTCGCATCACCTCGGAAGACCCCTCGGCCGGATTCTTGCCATCGACCGGCCTCATTACCCGATTGGAGACACCCACGGGCCCAGGGGTCCGTTGGGACGGGGGCGTGGCGGAGGGCTTCGAGGTTTCGCTCCACTACGACCCCCTACTTGGGACGCTGATCGTGCACGCGCCCACGCGGGCACTCGCGATCTCACGAATGGCCCGCGCGCTCGACGCGCTGGTGCTCGGAGGCGTAGAGAGCAGCGCGTCGTTTCATCGACGGGTCATGGACGAGGCAGACTTTCGGTTGGGCTCTTTCTCGATCCGGTACGTCGAGCAGCATACGGAGTTGTTGGAGTCCGACGTCGTAAGGGAAGTCCCCTCCGACGACACGATGGGCACACTGCGCGCCGCCGCCGTCGCGGCCGCTCTGCTCGAAGAAGACCATCGTGGCCGTCACTGCACGCCACGCATCGGTCTGAATGGGAGCAACTCGCTTTCTGCGTGGCGGGCTGCCGTGGTGCCGTCGGCCAGAGAACCACGATGAGCGGAACCGCGGCGGTTCGAGACGCCCTTTTCGATGTGCGGATACGGGCCATCGCCTCGAACGGCTCCGGCGTCGCCGACCTACCGGACGGCCGAGTGGTGTTCGTGCCACGCACAGCTCCTGGAGACCATGCGCGTGTGCGCATGGGGAAAGTGAAGCGGAAGTGGGCCCAGGCCTTTCTGGTTGAGCTGCTCGAGCACGCGCCGAATCGAATCGACGCTCCGTGCCCGCTCTTCGAGGTATGCGGAGGATGCTCCCTGCAGCACCTGCCGTACGAAGCACATCTCGAGTGGAAGGGGCGCTTCGTATCCGACGCGATGACGCGCATTGGAGGCGTCCGAGTCGACCCGCCCGAGGTGCTACCGTCCCCGAAGCCTTACGCCTACCGCAACCGGGTCAGCTATTCGATGCGCCGGCTCCGAGGAGGGCGAGTCGTCGCGGGATTTCATGCCCTGCGCCGGCCCGCGCACGTGATCGAAGTGGCGTCCGAATGTCTGCTGCCCGAGCCTGTCCTGAGGACCGCTTGGAGCGAGCTGCGGGCACATTGGGGCCCCGGGGCTCGTCGCCTCCCCTCCGGTGGCAGCCTTCGGCTCACGCTGCGCTGTGCAGGTGACCTTGTGGCGCTCGAGGTCGACGGTGGCGGAGCGGATTGGGACGCCCGCGAACTCGCAGAAGCGCTGCCGTCGCTCGTCACGGTCTGGCATCGCCCCAGCGGTGTCAAGCGGGCAACCCTCGTGTCGCGCCCCAGAGACGACCCCGGGTTGAGTACGTCGGAAACGGCCATGCTGGGTGGTGCCTTCCTACAGGTGAACGCCGCCGTAGCGGAAGCCCTGCTCGAGCACGTGCTCGAGCGATCCCGGTTCCCCGATGCCGAGTCCACTCATGCGAACAACCGAGTCGTCGATGCGTACTGCGGGGTTGGCATTTACGCGCGCGAGTTCGCCATGCGCGGTTCGAGGGTCACCGGCATCGAAGTGGACCCGGACGCCTGCGCCGCAGCGCGACGCGAT
>JAYZBT010000295.1:0-11911 GCA_036338615.1 Gemmatimonadota bacterium | reverse complement strand
GGTGATCTCGAAATACCGCTTCGACTTTCCTCCGCGAACAGGGGTGGGATCGGCCAGCCTTGACCCCAGGAGCCCCTTCTTCTCCAAGCGGACCAGGGTCACGTAGACCGCCCCTTGTGCCACGGTTCGTTGGGTTCGAGTCTCCAGTTGCTCGCGCACGGAGGCACCGTAGGCAGCATCCCCCAACCGCCACACCGCCAGCAAGACCTGCTGCTCGAAGTCACTGGGATTGGCACCGGCCATTGCTTCGACCTCTGCAAAAGTGTTCAGCGACGGGGCCGCTGGACGACCCAATTATACATACGAGGTAGGTAATACGGGGACTACCCGTGTGAATTGGAAACACCTATTCGTCATGGTTGGTAGTATGGTGTGTCGCAACCCCAGCAGACGCCTTGCCGCATGAGCCAGTACCACGACTTCAAAGCCGAGGATCGCCGACGCCACGAGCGGCGGATCTGGCGCACCGGGTTATGGATCTCGGTGCTCGTGCATCTGCTCGTTCTCATCGGGTCTCGCGGAGCCGTGATCCCGCTCTCGCCCTTTGCTGCTGCGGGGCCGCGAGCCGGCGACAACCGGGCTGCCAGCGGGTCGCTTCAGGCTATCAACGTACGCACGCCGCCGACGGTACCAATCGTGCCTCCTCCGGTCCCCATCCCGATCGAGATCGAGGTCGAGCCTGTCGAGTTCGAGCAGGAAGTGGTCATGGACCCGGCATCGGTCTTGGGCGACGAGCCCGGTCTGGACGAAGGCCCCGGCCTGGAGGACGGTGATGGCGATGGCGACGGCGGCAACGCGGACGAAGGGTTCTATCGAATGCAGCCACCGGTGCCACGCGGCGTGATCATTCCACCCAACGACAAGGCGTTGCGCGGGAAGTCGGTCCAGGTCTGGGTCTTCGTGAACGAGCGCGGCCGGGTCATCGCCGACTCCACCAGGCTCGATCCGCCCACCAGCAGCCGTAACTTGAACCGTCAGCTCATCCGCGAAGCGTCGGAGTGGATGTTCCGCCCGGCCGTTCAGGAAGGGCAGGCGGTCGCCTCCTGGTACCCATATAGGATCATCGGGTAAGGCGGGCCACTAACGGGCTGGTCGGAGCGACGCGCCGACGCCATCGAGATCCGCCGCTGCGTAGCTCGTTGCTATCGGCCGCCGGGGGCACGTGGATCCAATCGCCAGACTGGATAGGCAGGCGGAGAGTCGCTTCCGAAGTCCGCCCGCCCCGGTTTCCCCCCGGCGCGGAAAGGCGCCGGGCACCCGTCACAGCATCGTCAGCTGAAGTCCACGCCGAAGAAGAGCACCGCGATGATGATCGCCGACACCGCCAGCGGCGCTACGAATCGGATGAAGAATCGCCAGACACCGTACTGGAACCAGGCCGGTTCGGTGCCATCCGCCAACTCGCTCCCGGTGGCCTCTCGTGTCATGAACCACCCGGCCGCCAGCGTGACCGCGAGGCCGCCCGTTGGCAGCATCCAGTTGGATACGAAGTGATCCGCCATCGAGAACCACCCCACCTTACCACCGAAGATCAGATCTCCCAGGGCTCCCCCCAACTCGAGGTTGCTCACGAAGGGGACAGCGCCGAACGAAACCGCTGCCAAGATGGTGAAAACGAAGACCGCGCCTCCGCACATCAGTGTCGCTTTATGACGCGCCACCCTGTGCTCGTCGATGATGTAGCTGGCTACGACCTCGAGCAGCGACATGGTCGACGTCAGCGCCGCGAGAGCCACGAGCACGTAAAAGAGAGGTCCGAGGACTACCCCGAACCGAACCTCCGAGTAGAACAACTCGGGCAGCGAGATGAACAGCATTCCAACCGTCGATCCTCCGACCTGGTCCGCCATGCCAGCCACGCTGAAGATCACCGAGAACATGATAACCGTCGCGACCAATGCGATCAGCGTATCCAGGACCACGATGATGGCCGACGCTTTCACGATCGAATGGTCACGCTGGATGTAGGAGCCATACGTGATCATGGCGCCCATACCGAGCGAGAGCGTGAAGAACGAATGGCCGAGCGCTTCCAGTACGCCGGTCGGCTCGAGCTCCGCGAAGTTCGGCCGGAAGATGAAGGCCAAGGCCTCGCCCGATCCGCTCATGCCGAGCGCGCTGATGAGCAGCAGCACCAGAATACCGAAGAGCACCGGCAAGAACAGTCGTGCGATTCGTTCAATGCCCTTCTGCACGCCGAAATACACGACCCCTACGGTCGCGATGCTGAAGCCCAAAGAAAGCCCGAGCTGTAAGAGGCCGTTGCCGGCCTGTTCCCCGAACAAATCACCCGTGGCGAGGCCCGCCGGATAGCCGCCTAGAGACCAACCCACGGTCTTGGCGAAGTAGAAGAGTGACCAGCCCGCGATGACCGTGTAGTAGCTGAGCAGGACGAAACCGCACAGCACGCCCCACAGGCCGACCAGGCCCCACGCCGGACCGACCGCTTCCTTGAGCGCACCGACCGCGCTCTTCTGCGTCGAGCGACCGATCAGCAACTCGGCCATCATGATGGGGAGTCCGACCGCGGCGATGCAGAGGAGGTACACCAACACGAATGCGCCGCCGTTGTTCTCCCAGGTGATGAAGGGGAACTTCCACAGGTTTCCGAGACCGATGGCGGAGCCCGTGGCCGCGAGCACGAGGCCCATGCTCGAACTCCAGTTCCCTCTCTGCTGCTCTTCCATCATTCGTGTTTGCTCCGGCATTTATTAGAGCCATCGGATCTCTGGGAGAGCCGTTGGGCGACCTGTTCCTACTTCATTGATTCGGGATGGGCGACAACATACCGGGGGCTTTGAACTCCCAACAGTCAGTGGTTTACACTCTTCCTGGGCCCCGATCGGCCCCTGCGGGGCGCCGGATCGCACCGCTACCCTCTTCAGAGAGACGTGATCATGCGTCGGTTCGTGGGACTTCCTCTCCTGGCCGCAGGGCTGGCCGTATCGTCCTGCGCCGGTGAGCAACGCGACACGCAAGGTGAAGCCTCGGTGGACTTTCGCGTCGCGCTGCTCACGGCAGGCCCGGTCAGCGACGCCGGTTGGTACGCGGGTGCGTACGAAGGGCTCATGTTGTTGCGGGACTCACTCGGAGCCCACGTCAGTCACCAACAGACCCGCACCCCCGCCGAGTTCGACGAAGCCTTCCTTTCCTATGCTTCGACGGACTACGACCTGATTTTTGCACACGGCTCCGAGTACACGGACGCGGCCATGCGGGCGGCAGCGAGCTTCCCGGGTACGACGTTCATCGTGAGCGGGGGGGGGCGGTACTCCGACAACGTCGTGCCGCTGATCTTCGGACTGGAGGAAGCCAGCTACCTGGCCGGCATGGTTGCGGCGGGCGTCAGCGAGTCGGGCATCGTGGGGATGATCGGGGGCGTCGAAATCCCTGCGGCGCAAGGGACGTTTCGAGCCTTCGAGGCCGGCGCGCTCGCGGTCGATCCCGAAGTCCAGGTGCTGGAGGCGTTCACCGGGAATTGGGACGACGTCGCGGCGGCGAAGGAGGCGGCAGTCGCGCAACTGCGAAGAGGGGCGGACGTGCTCATCCACAACGTGGACGCGGCTTCCTTTGGCGTGTTCCAAGCGGTCCGAGAGACCGCGCAGGCGGGCCAAACTGCCTGGGCGCTGGGCATGAATGGGGACCAGAACGCCATCGCGCCGGAAGTCATCCTGGGCAGCGCGGTGCTGCGGATTCCACGGGCGTTCCTGGAGACGGTTACTGCGTGGCAGACAGGCGGCCTCGGGGGTCAACCACTGTACACGGGCACCGGGCAGGAAGTGGTCGAATTCGTGCTCAACCCTCTGCTCGCAAACCGCGTCCCCGATGACCTCAGGGCCCGCGTCGAAGAGGCTCGTGCCTTGATTCTTGCCGGGGCGCTAGAGGTACCCCGTGTGGTCTACGTCGCGGACGAGCCTGGGGCGCCGTGAGCCAAGTACTCGCCCGGCTCGACGGCATCGTCCGCCGCTTCGGGCGCGTCACAGCGCTCGACGGGGCCGATCTCGAGGTGAGGGCGGGTGAAGTACACGCGGTACTGGGCGAGAACGGCGCGGGCAAGTCGACGCTGTTGAGCATTCTCGGTGGCTTGCAGGCGGCAGATTCAGGGACGCTGTCTCTGCGCGGCGCGTCGGTGACGCTGCGCAGTCCACGGAATGCCTGGGCACATGGCATCGGTCTCGTCCACCAGCACTTCATGCTGGTGCCGCGGCTCAGCGTGCTCGAGAACCTCGCGTTGGGTGGGCAGGCGCCGTCCCGAGGGTGGCGGTTACCGCTGCGTGAGATCGCGGACCGAGCCACCGACCTCATGGCACGGATCGGCCTGAGCGTCGCTTTAGACGCCGTCATCGAGGATCTGAGCGTGGGGGATCGGCAACGGGTCGAGATCCTCAAGGCACTGCTCAGGGAACCGAGCATTCTGATTCTGGACGAGCCCACGGCCGTACTCAGCCCGCCGGAAGTCGAGGGCCTGTCCGCCCTGTTACGGGGTCTCGCCAGGGATGGGCGAGCCGTCATACTCGTTTCGCACAAGCTGGATGAGGTGCTCGCGGTTTCCGATCATGTGACCGTGTTACGCGAGGGCCGCACGGTCTTGAGCGCGCCCCGCTCCGAGGTAGACGCCACCAGCCTCACGCGTGCGATGGTCGGGGTCGCGCTTTCCGCCGGCACACGTCCCGGAGGACGTCCGGCCAGCGACGGCGAGATCGTCGCTAGCTTCCGCGCCGTGCACGCCGCGGGGCCCAGTGGACACACGGCATTGGCTGGCGTCTCCCTCGACCTGCGCCGCGGTGAAATCGTGGGCGTAGCGGGCGTGGAAGGGAACGGTCAGCGCGAGCTGGCTCTCATTCTTGCGGGGCGCGCGGAACCCTCCTCGGGGGACGTCGATCTCCCCCACGGTACTGGTTTCATCCCCCAGGACCGGACGTCGGAGGGGCTCGCCCTCGATTTCGACTTGTCCGAGAACGTGGCTCTGGCGGCCCACCGGGACGCGGAGTTTCGGTCGAGCGGCCTGTTGAAGTGGGACGAGATCCGGGCCCGAGCCGAGCACTTGCGCACGGAATTCGCAGTCCGCGCGACCGACACATCGGTGCACGCCCGGACGCTATCGGGCGGCAACCAGCAACGTCTCGTCATTGGCCGCGAGCTCCCGGTGGCGAAGGACTTGCTGGTGGCACATAACCCCACGCGTGGCTTGGACGTGGCTGCCACGGACTTCGTGCACGGGCGGATTCTCGGCACGGTGGGCGCGGGGCCCGAGGGTCCCGCGGTCGTGTTGATCTCGACGGACCTCGACGAGGTCCTGGCGCTCTCGGACCGACTCTTCGTCATCGTCCGCGGTCGGCTGTCCGAGGTGCCCCTGGGTCAACGCACCAGGGAGGGAGTCGGCGCCTTGATGCTCGGTTCCGTACCGTGACCCACCTTGGTCCCATCCGCGCGGCGGCGCTCGCGTTAGGCCTCACGCTGGCTGTCGCAGCAGGCTTCCTTTGGCTCGGCGGCTTCGATCCCATCGCGGCGGGCGCGGCCATGATGCGCGGCGCGTTCGGCAGTTCGAACGCGATTCTGTCTATCACCATGGTGAGGTCGGTCCCGCTGATCCTCACCGGCCTCGCCGTCGCGCTCGCATTCCGGGCGGGGATATGGAACATCGGCGCCGAAGGCCAGCTCTACGCCGGCGCGGTCGCTTCCGTATGGGTCGGCTTGGTCTGCGATGCCTTACCGTGGTTCCTTCTCCTGCCGCTCGTTCTCGGCTCGGCGGCGCTTGCTGGCGCGCTCTGGTCCGCGATTCCCGCGCTCATGCGCGTGCGGCTCGGCATCGGTGAGGTCATCACGACCATCCTCATGAACTTCGTGGGCATCTACCTGGCGGCCTTCATGGTCGTTGGCCCCCTGCAGGAGGCTCGGGGCGTCTTCAACCAAACCGACCAGATCGCCGAGGCGGCCAGGCTCCCTCTGCTCATGCCGGGGACTCGCCTGCACGTGGGATTCCTGCTGGCGCTCATGCTCGGGGCCGCGATGTGGGCCATGTTCCGATGGACCCACATCGGCTTCGAGATCCGCGCTGTCGGAGTCGCCCCGAACGCGGCGAGGATCGCAGGAATGATCAAGGGCAACCGGGTGGTAGTGATCACATTCCTGGCATCCGGAGCGATCGCGGGGTTGGCCGGTGGTGTCGAGGTGGCGGGTGTGACCTTCGCGCTCTACGAGGGCTTGTCTCCGGGTTGGGGATATACCGCCATCGCGGTCGCCTTGCTCGGCGGACTGCATCCTATCGCGGTACTCGGCACCGGCCTGTTGTTCGGCGCCATCGAGGCGGGAGCCGCCGAGATGCAGCGCACGGCTGGCATCCCTGCATCCTGGGTCACCGCCGTGGAGGCGCTCGTGATCCTCAGCGTGCTCGTGGTGGATCAACTCAGGCGGCGTTCGCATGCCTGAGGCCGTCGCGCTGGTCGCGTTCCTCGAGGCCTCGGTCCGCCTCGGCGTCCCGCTCGCGCTTGCGGCGATGGGTGAGGCCGTCACCGAACGCAGCGGCGTGATCAACATCGGGCTCGAGGGCTCCGTAATCGCCGGCGCGCTGGGTGGCGCCATGGGTGCGATGGCACTCGGCGGGGCGTGGGGTGGCATCCTGGTCGGCGGCACGGCCGGAGCGTTCGTCGCTCTAGTGTTCGCCGCTTTTGCGATCGGCTTGGGCACGGACCAGATCATCACCGGAACCGCGATCACCTTGGCTGGACTCGGGTTCACCGGTGCCATCTACCAGGTGCGCTTCGGCACGACCGGCGCCGTGCTGTCGGTACCGACCTTGGCCCCCGCCGAGATCCCCCTCCTCTCCGAGGTGCCCGTGGTCGGCAGCGCGCTCTTCGCTCAGGCCCCGACGGCCTACCTGGCCTATGTGTTTGCTCCAGCCCTCTGGTACTTCCTCTACCGGACGCAGTGGGGCCTCGAGCTGCGCGCCGTGGGTGAGGCGCCCGACGCGGCGGCGGCGGCAGGCGGGCGTGTGCGTTGGACGCGGTTCTGGGCCACGATCTTCGGCGGGGCGATGGCCGGCATCGCGGGCGCCCACTTGGTTGTCGCGCACGCCGGCACGTTCACCGAGAACATGAGCGCCGGACGCGGCTTCATCGCGATCGCCGTGGTGGTGCTCGGTCGATGGAATCCGGTTCTCGTCCTGTTCGCCGCGCTCTTCTTCGGGGCTGCGAACGCGCTGCAGTTCCAGGGACAGGCACTTGGACTCGATGCACCGTATCAGCTCTTCCTGGCGCTTCCATATTTGTTGACGCTCGCCGCGCTCGCGGGATGGGTGGGCCGATCCCGCGCGCCGGCTGCCCTCGCGACGGCCTGGCCGAAGCGGGCGGGCGGCTAGTCCCCACAAGGACCACGGCTCTATCTTGCTTGGCTGAGGTGCTTCAAACGAGGGGTTGGAGGGACGATGCGGTTCTACGGCATTCAGAAGACTGTGCTTTCTGCGCTCACCGCCACAACGCTGGCGATCGGGGCGGACGCCCTGGAAGGCCAGTCGATGGAAGGCACCGGGCTGGTTCCCACCGGTCTGCTGCTTCGGCAGATGGACGGTGTGAAGCGAGTCCTCATGATCGGGGCACACCCGGACGACGAGGACACCAGTCTGCTCACCTCACTCGCGCGAGGCTGGGGCGCTCAGACTGCGTACCTCTCCCTGACGCGGGGGGACGGGGGTCAGAATCTCATCGGCCCGGAGTTGTGGGAGGGCCTCGGCGTCATTCGCACCGGGGAACTGGAGGCGGCGCGGGCACTCGACGGCGGTAGCCAGTTCTTCACCCGCGCCTTCGACTTCGGGTACTCCAAGACCGCAGACGAGGCGCTGACTCTCTGGCCGCGAGAGCAACTGCTCGCGGACGCGGTTTGGATCGTGCGCACGTTCCGGCCACACGTGATCGTGTCCGTGTGGAGCGGAACGCCCCGAGACGGGCACGGCCAGCACCAGGCCTCAGGAATCATCGCTCGCGAAGTATTCGAAGCTGCTGGCGACCCTGCTCGTTTCCCCGATCAGCTCGAGAGGGGCGTCGAAGCCTGGACCCCCGCAAAGCTGTACCAGTCAGATCGCCGGCGGTTCGGGGGAGCCGCCCCGCGCGACGCCCCAGACATCGTGGTCGAGACGGGAGCCTACGATCCGCTGCTTGGGCGGTCGCACTTCCAACTCTCCATGGAGAGTCGCAGCCAGCACCGCTCGCAGGGCATGGGCGCGCCACAGCCAGCCGGCCCGCGCACGACCGGTGCCTCGTTCGTGGCGTCCCACGTCGGCGGCGACGAGAATGAAATGTTCTCGGGCATCGACACGACACTCGTGGGACTCACCGCCGGCATGAGCGACGGGAACGCCGCCGACGCTACGGCACACCTCGAGGCATATCGACGCTCGCTCGAGCGAGCGCGGGACGCGTTCGGACTGGACATGTCCGCGATCGTGCCACACTTGGCCGAGGGGCTCGATCACCTCGACCGGGCCCTGGATGTGTCCGATGGCAGCGCGGAGTTTCGCTCAGCGCTCGAGCAGAAGAAGCTCATCGCCACGCGCGCTTTCATGGCGGCGGCGGGCATCGACTTCCAAGTGCGCGCATCGGACGACCTCGTCGTGCCTGGGCAGATCGTTGAAGTGCAGGCCCAGCTGTGGAATGGCGGCTCTGCCAGTTTGCGACGCCCGGAAGTGCAGTTGTTCGGCGGCTCCGACTCGGATTGGCCTGTACGGGAGATCTCTGTAGAGGGCCTGGCCGGCGATGGAAGCGTGGCTCCCCAGACCCTCGTGACCTGGACGTACGAGCTGCCGATTCCGGATGACGCGGCGTTCTCGCGGCTCTACTTCCTGCAGGAAGACCGTCAGGCGGCGATGTACGCGTGGCCTGACGCGCCCGGGTCGTGGGGGCTGCCTCGCGACGCCGCAATCGCGCGGGCCAGCCTCGGGTTCGCTCCGTATCAAGGGGGCGCCGCCATCGCGGCCCGCACCGAGAGCTCTCAGCCCATTCGGTACGTGGGCGTCGATCAGGCCAAGGGCCAGTTCGAAAAGCCGGTCCTGATTGTGCCGGCGGTCTCGGTCGCGGTGACGCCCCGGGGTGTGGTGTGGCCCCAGGGCCAATCGGATGCTCGCACCATCACCGTCGCGCTGCGTTCGCTAGCGGATGACGGCTCTTCGGGCGAGGTGACGCTTCACGCACCACCGGGCTGGAACGTGTCTCCGGCGTCTCAGCCCTTCGACCTGACCTCCGCCGGCGCCGAACGCTCCGTGGCTTTCGAGATCCAGCCGGGGGCTTCCGTCACCGCGGGCGAACACGTCTTGCGGGCGACCGCCGAAGTGGGCGGCCACATATATGACGAAGGCTTCACGCTCATCGACTACGAACACATCGAGCGTTCCGCGATGTTCGCCGATGCTGCCGCAGGCGTCACGATGGTGCCCGTCTCGGTCAGGGAAGGCCTGCGCGCCGGATACATCATGGGAACCGGCGATGACGGCCCGACGGCGCTGCGACAAATGGGCGTCTCGGTGGCGTTGCTCTCGGAGGCGGACGTTCGGGATGGAGCCTTCTCAGACTATGACGTGATCGTCTTGGGCGTGCGCGCCTACGAGACACGCCCCGACGTGCGGGCCGCCAACGGTCAGCTGCTCGACTTCGTCCGGTCGGGCGGAACGGTCGTCAACCAATACAACCAGTACCGGTTCTCTAACGGTGGGTATGCGCCGTACGACCTCACGATCGGGCGACCCGCTCCCCGGGTGGCGGACGAGAGCGCGGCGATTACGATGCTCGAGCCGGGGGCGCCCGTCTTCACGACCCCGAACCGCATCACTCAGACGGACTTCGATGGATGGGTGCAGGAGCGAGGCCTCTATTTCGCGAGCGAGTGGGGTGACGAGTACGTGCCTCTGCTCGAGCTGAACGATCCGGATGAGCCGGCACGACACGGATCCTTGCTGGTCGCGGCGGTCGGAGAGGGTGTGTACGTGTACACTGGGCTGTCATTCTTCCGGCAGTGGGCGGGTCGGGTGCCCGGTGCGTACCGACTCTTCGCCAACCTGGTCTCGCTCGATGCGAGCGATTGGGCGGCATTCACCGCCGGCCGCTGAGATAGAGGACGAGGCCCTTGAGCGCCAACCGTAGCTTACTCGCTCGTGTCCTCGAGCTCGCCCTTGAGGCGCTGATGGTCGTTTTTGCCGTGATGGTCGCGCTCGCTGTCGAAGGATGGAGCGAGGACCGGCACCACAACTTCGTCGGATAAAGCGAACACGCCTGAGAGACCGGCGCCGATCTCCCCGGGACCCGCGCCCGGCGAACCGATCGTGTGGGTGTACACACCCTCGGTGTCGAAGACCCGCACTTCTTGGGCCTGAAAGTCGGCGACGTAGACGTTTCCGGCCGCGTCGGTATCGACGCTGACGATCTGACCGAACTGATAGGCCTCTTCTCCGATCGTTTCGCCGATGGAGAGAACCTCCTCGAGCGTCCAACTCTCGCCCGACTCCCAGATGCCCTCAATGGGGTTGTGGACGATCTCGACTCCAGCGCTGTCGACGACGGTCCCGGCCCAGGTCGACGCTGCGTCGCCCGTCGAACAGGCTGCCGAGGCAATGGAAAGAGGCGCGAACGCGGCGAATCGCGGAGAAAGCTCTATTGCGTTGTGCATGATCTACTCTGGATGCGTGACTCCTATACGGACGCACCCCTACGCGCCAACCGGCTGAGATATTCGCGCTACGCTTCCGAGCCGCCTCCGAGTCTACTGAGAACCGAGCCCACGACCAGCACGACCACGGCGCCCACTACGTTGTGCCATAGGTACGCGACGTCGGGAGCCCCATACCGGACTCCGGCCACCGCACCCATCCCCATCAACAGACCCCAGAACGCGCCAGTCCCGTTCGAGCGCGGCATCATCGCAAATAAAAACACGCCCAGGATCGATCCGTAGAAGAACGACCCGTATTCGTTCACGACCTCGATGAGTGAACCCAACGTCGCGGCATATGTGGCGACCACGCAGGCGAAAACTCCCCAAAACACGGTCGCCAGTCTGGAGACCTTGAGGTAATGCGCGTCGTCGGCGTCGTTCTTCACCCAGCGCCGGTAGAAGTCGATCACGCTCGTCGTCGACAACGACGTGAGCTCGGCCGCGATACTCGACATCGCCGCCGCCAGCACACCCGCGATGAAGAGGCCGGTGAGCCCGATCGGGAGCTCAGAGAGCACGAACCGCGGGATGATGTAGTTCGTGTCTCGTGAGGCCTCTCCCGTCACCTCCTCGGCCAACGTGAGCGCCTGGCCCCGGATCGCCTGGATGTCGGCCTCGCGCGCCAGGAACGTCTCCATCGCCTCGGCTGCGCTGGCCTCGTCGCCCGCGTCTGCCGCAGCCCGAGCCGCCTGCTCACGCAGCGTGAACGTCGCCGAATACTCTTGCTGCAGCGCGGTGTACGCGGCTCCCTGCTCAGCGAGCACGGCCGTCTCATGAGTCGGGTTGAAGAGCAACGGGGCAGGCGTGAACTGGTAGTACACGAATACGAGCACACCCACCAGTAAGACGAGCGCCTGCAGGGGGATCTTCCAGTAAGCACTCATGAGCAGCGACGAGCGGGCGGCGTCGACCGACTCGGCCGCCAGGTAACGCTGCACCTGGCTCTGGTCGGTCCCGAAGTAGGAGAGCATCAGGAAGGTGCCGCCGATCATCCCGGACCAGAACGTATAAGTCTCCGTCAGGTCGAAGCTGAAGTCGAACGCCTCGAGGCGGCCCGTCGCGCCCGCGATTCGCATCGCGTCGGCGGGCCTCACCGGCATCTCGACGAGCAGCACGATGACGATCGCCAGCAGCGCGACGATGATGAGGACCATCTGCTTCACGTCGGCCCAGGCCACCGCCTGAACCCCGCCGACCATGGTGTAGAGAACCGTGG
>JAYZBT010000294.1:0-12594 GCA_036338615.1 Gemmatimonadota bacterium | reverse complement strand
CGAGGCGAACATCTTCCGCAGCTCGCACGCGGGCGCGGGTATCTACAAGACGAGCGACGGTGGAGAGACGTGGGCCCACATGGGTCTCACCGAGACTCAGACCATCGCGCGCGTCGTGGTACACCCGACCGACCCGGACATCGTCTGGGTGGCGGCGAGCGGTCACGAGTACCGGGATAATCCCGACCGCGGTGTCTACAAGACCAGCGACGGCGGTGAGACCTGGCAGAACGTGCTCTTCGTCGACGACATGACCGGAGCCATCGACCTGGTCATCCACCCCGACGACCCCAACACCCTATATGCCGCCACGTGGCAGCGACGGCGGGCGAAGTTCAATGATCCGCGCAACGAGCCAGCGTTCTCGCAGTCGACGGACTATTTCACCGGCTCCGGTATCTGGAAGAGTACGGACGGGGGCACGAATTGGACGGAGGTGAACGACGGGCTACCCGATGCGCGGTACCGCGGTCGCATCGGCATCGACATCGCGCGCTCGCAGCCCGAGACGGTCTACGCTTTCGTCCAAAACTACGAGATCGCCCGCGCGGCCGACGCGGGCTCCGGCACCGATGCGTACGGACGCCCTCGGGGCGGGGTGATTCGCGGCGCTACGGTGTTCCGGTCCGACAACGGAGGCTCCTCGTGGCGGCAGACGAGCGAGAACAGCGGCTTTATGGAGAACCTGGGCGGCACCTACGGATGGGTATTCGGACAGATGCGCGCCGACCCGAACGACCCCGACAAGATCTACGTCATGGGGTTGGGTCTGAACGTCTCGGAGGACAGCGGGCGCACCTTCACGCGCTTGACCGGTATGCACGGCGATCACCACGGACTCTACATCGATCCCAACAACTCCGACTACCTCGTCAACAGCAACGACGGGGGCGCCTACGTTTCCTATGACGGCGGCGAGAATTGGCGTTTCTGGCGTGAGCTGCCCATGGTCACCTTCTTCAACGTGAACTACGACCTGGGAAACCCGTTCCGAGTGTATGGCTCCGTGCAGGATCACGGCTCGTACAGCGGGATCGTCGACCTCAGCAACGGCCGCCATGACATTCCGGCGGTGGAGTTCGCCGGCGCGCCGGGGGGCGAAGGCAGCCACCATGCAATCGATCCGCGCGACCCGAATCTCGTGTATTCGGCCGGGTTCTACGGATCGATCTCGCGTCGTAACCTCGCGACGGGCGAGAACACCTCTATCGTGCCCACGGCCTCCTCGGGTGAAGCGCCGCTACGAGGGCAGTGGCTGGCGCACTTCATCCTCTCGCCGCACGATCCCAACACCATCTATCACGGCATGAACTTCGTCTTCAAATCGACGAATCAGGGGGACGACTGGCAGCGCATCAGCCCCGACCTGTCCCACAATGAACTCGACCGCATCGGCGACATTCAGTTCCAGACCATCGTCGCGCTCTCGGAGTCGCCGATAAGGCAGGGCCTTCTCTATGCCGGCACGGACGACGGTCGCGTTCACGTGACCATGAACGACGGCGGGAGCTGGACGGACATCTCGAGTGGTCTTCATCCCGACCGCTTCACGTCCGAGGTGGTGGCGTCTCGCCTCGACGAGGGCACGGTCTACGTGACCCAGAACGGTCGTCGCAGCGACGACTTCGCCGCTTATGTGTGGAAGTCCACGGACTATGGCCAGACGTGGGAGAGCATCGCGGACGGCATCCCGTTCGGGCCGGTGAACATCCTTCGTGAGGACCCGAAGAACGATGGCATCCTGTACGTCGGGAACGACGTCGGGGTCTACGTGTCGCTGGACAGGGGCGAGCAGTGGCAGGCGATCAGCCACGAGCTGCCCAGCACTTTCGTGCACGACCTGGTGATCCACCCCCGAGAGGACATGATGGTCGTGGCGACCCACGGCCGCGGCATGTTCGCACTCGACGTCCGTCAGCTACAGCAGCTCACGCCGGAGATCATGGCCTCGAGCGCGCACCTGTTCGCGGCTGAGGGAGGCGTGGTTCCCAGCGGCGGGCGCGGAGGTTTCGGCTCGAGCCGGCAGAGCGCTTACGTGCATTATTGGCTCGGCGCGGACGCTGACATAAGCCTCGAGGTGCAGGACAGCCAGGGTAGGACGGTCAACGTGCTGGAGGCGACCGGTTCCGCCGGCCTGAGCCAGATCGAGTGGCGTCTCGACCGCATAGGCGCCAACCAGGGTGGTCGCGGAGGTGGCGGCGGTTTCCGTGGGCGTGCCAACACCGTGCAGGCCGGGACCTACACGGCAGTGCTGACCGTGAACGGTACCGAGCATCGCACCGCGATCGCGGTCACGCGCGGCGAGAACTAGTGGCGGGAACCAGCGGCGGGCGTCGTGGCGCTGACTCTCGCAGATGGCCCGCCGTGGTGAAGACCGGCGCACTGGCGCTCCGGACGCTTGCGCTCGCCTTTTTGGCGGGCCTGCCGCTCGCCTCGCCCGCTACCGGGCAGGCCGCTGAAGATGTCGTGTTGATTCGCATCGAGACCGCCAAGGGCGACATCACCGCGGAGATCTACCTGGGTGCGGCGCCTGTGACCGCCAGGAATTTCCTCGACTACGTGGACGACGAGATCTTCGACTCCGGCACGTTTTACCGCAGCGTGCGCATGGACAACCAGCCGAACGACTCCGTGAAGATCGAAGTCATCCAAGCAGGCGTGGATCGTGGTATGAGCGAGCGCATGCGTCCGGCCATTCCGCTCGAGCGGACGACGACGACGGGACTTTCGCACGTGAACGGCGCTCTCTCAATGGCCCGGGGCGGGCCCGACTCGGCCCGCGCGTCGTTCTTCATCTGCCTCGACGACCAGCCCTCGCTCGACTTCGGCGGCCGCCGGAACCTGGATGGTCAGGGCTTCGCGGTATTCGGTCAGGTAGTCGACGGCATGGACGTGGTGCGTGACATCCAGATGGGCGCCGTCGAAGGTCAGCAGTTGGTCGAGCGGGTCGTGATCGAGCGCGTCCGAAGGGTCCTGGAGCAAACAGAGCAGCATGGCGCATTCGTTGCCTCGCCACGTGCACGCCATGAACATTCTTGGTCGCGCGTGAAGATCGTCCGCTACCCAGACGCCTCCGCGGGCGACTCGTTCATGGGGAGGGGATTGTGAGAGTAGTCGGGCTGCATTGCGTGGGCGTGTTCCTCGTGGTCTTCGTCGTGGTGCGCTTGCAAGCGTCGACCGAGGCACCACCTAGTGTCGTTCCGGTCAGCGCGTTCGACCCGGTTCTGGTCGTTGAATCCGCGCCAGCGATGGACCCGGAATCGGTCCGCCTCGACGCCCCGCGCGGGGACGCCCCCGTGGTCGTCTCCCGCTTCCAGGTCCGTGAGCCGGAACGCACCCGCGAGTCCGTCGCGCCTTCCGTTCCACCGACCGTACGCCGGGCTGCGCCCGCGCCCGCCCCCAGCGCGAGAGACTACCGGCGCCGGAGTTCCAGTCGCTCCAGCGCGCCCACACCCTCACCGTCCAACTGGACGCCTCCCGCAGGGCCGGTGCGCATCGGGCTGCAGGCGGGCCACTGGCGAGCGAACGAAGCGCCCCGTGAGCTCTCCGGACTGCGGGACAACGGGACCAGTTGGCGAGGCACGGCCGAGTGGGAGGCCAATCTCGAGATCGCTCGCGTCGCGGGCGCCATGCTGGAAGAACTCGGCTACGAGGTGGACGTGTTACCCGCCGTCGTCCCTCCCGGGTACCGAGCCCATCTGTTCATCGCGGTCCACGCCGACGGTAGCAACGACTCCAACGCGTCCGGGTTCCGGGTCGCGGCGCCGCGGCGAGACGCAACGGGCCGGGCATCGCAGGCCGCCTCATTGCTCGCGCGCGTCTACGGCGAAGTGACCGGCCTCAGACCGCTACCCACGGTCACCCGTCGCATGCGCAACTACTACGCCTTCAACTACCGCCGCTACGAGCATGCGCTCCATCCTTCGACGATCGGGGTGATCATCGAGACCGGATTCCTCACGAGTGCGAGGGACCGCCGGGTGATCGTGAACGATCCGGAGAGGGCCGCGCGTGGTATCGTGGATGCTGTGGTGGCTTTTCCGGTCACGCCCCCGCCGGGAGGCGGTGGGCGCTGATTAGCGTCTCCACACGATGGAACTTCGATAGCCACCTGAGCGGCCTCCGGCCGCACGGCTCGAAGCCGCCACCGTCTCTGACCGTGGTGCTTCTTGCGGGATCTGGTCCGCTCGTCCGCAGCTTCCTCGCGCTCCGGTCGGTCGATACCGGATTCGACCCGGATCGGTTGCTGACCGCCGCGCTCGAACTCCCCATGGATCGATATCCGGACGACGTCGGTCGCGAGCAAGGTGATGAGCGCGAGGTCGTCGGGGTGGTCGCCGACGTCGCGACCTCTGCCCTACAGGAGGGCGTTGAGGGCGCGATGTACTACCCTTACCACCAGCCCGCTTCGTCGAGCATGCCGCTGGCGGTTCGCACGTCCGGCGAGGCCGCATCCGTCACGGCCACGGTGCGTGGCATAGTTCGGGACCTCGCGCCCGCGCTGCTGGCGGCGCTGGGCATGTACAGCATGTTGGCGTAGCAGGTTGCGGGTCGCCGGCACGAGATCGGGGTTCGCATGGCGCTCGGCGCTTCGGTCGACGGTGTCGCGGGCGGAGTCGTTCGTCGTGGCCTGCTACTGTCGGGCTTGGGCCTGCTCATGGGCGTTCCGGCTGTAATTCTTGCGAGCCGTCTCATCCGGAGAATCCTCTTCGGTATCGAGCCCGTGGATCCGCTGACGTACGCGGTGGTATCGGTCCTAGTGGTGATCGTCACCACGGTGGCGTGCCTGTTACCGGCGCGTCGCGCCGCCCGAGTCGATCCGGTGACGGCCTTCAGGGCGGGATGAAGGCCTGACGTCAGCTATCTTCATTCGGTGGCGCGGTCCCGGTCCGTCCGCCTCCCCAATCCTCCGAGAAATCCGCTCATATGAATCGTGTCTTGGTCCGCCGGTTCGGCCGGCCCCTATGTCTCCTCGCGACTCTCTCGTTACCGGCGCTCGCGACGGCCCAGTCCACGGAACCGCTGCAGGCAGCGGTGCAGGCCCACCTCGATTCGCTCACCGAGCACTCCGGCATCCCCGGGCTCACGCTCGGTCTGGCTTTGCCGGACGGGACATCGCTGGGCTTCGCGGCGGGATGGTCGGATACCACCGCCCATCGCGAGATGCGTCCGTCGGATCGCATGCTGCAGGGAAGCGTCGGTAAGACCTACTTCGGCGCGGTCGCGCTCCAGCTCGTCTCCGAGGGCAAGCTCGATTTGGATCGACGTCTGGCGGACTATCTGGGGGACGAGGCTTGGTATGCTCGGCTGCCCAACGGTCGCGACGTCACCATCCGGCAGCTCATGAGTCACACCAGCGGCATCGTGCGCTATGAGCTGAACCCGGCGTTCCTGGAGGACCTGACCCGAGAGCCGATGCGCACATGGACGCCCGAGCAACGCATCGCGTACCTCTTCGGGATGGAGCCGCCCTTCGCCGCCGGGAAGGGCTGGGACTATTCGGACACCAACTACGTGCTCGTTGCGATGGTCGTGGAGAAGGTCCTGGGGACGACGATTTATGACGAGATCGACCGGCGGCTGCTCGGCCCGCTCGACCTCGACGACACCGTTCGGTCGGACCAGCCGGCGGTTCCGGGCATAGCCAACGGGTACTCGGGTGCGGATAACCCTTTTGGACACTTCGACGAGACCGTCGCCGGCGGCCGCTTGGTATTCAACCCTCAGTTCGAATGGGCCGGTGGTGGATTCGCTTCCACGACCGAGGACCTCGCCGTGTGGGTGCGTCACATCCATGAAGGTCGGGCCTTCGACCCGGCCCTGCTCCGTCAATTCCGAACCGGGACACCCGCTCCGCTGGGTCCAGAAGCCAGATACGGGCTCGGCGTCATCATGATGGAACTGCCGGCGGGCACCGCTTGGGGACACAGCGGCTTCATGCCGGGCTACCGGACCGAAGCGTACTACTTCCCGGACCACGGGTTCGCGGTTGCGCTCCAGATCAATACCACTGACCGGCCCGTGCTCGATCGTTCCCCGCTGCTCACCCTCAGTGACCTCGCAGCTGTGGTGAGCGCGCACTTGGGGTCGGCGGGCTCTTGAACGTAGTCGCCGTTCGCACCGGCATCGACCGGGTACTCGCCGGCGATTGCGCCGACCTGAGCGGCGTCTCGTGTGGGTTGATCGCCCACCCGGCGTCCGTGACTTCGAACCTGACCTTCTCGGCCGACGCGCTGCTCGCGGCAGGCTTCGACTTGCGCGCGCTGTTCGGTCCCCAGCACGGTGCGCGAGGAGAGAAGCAGGACAACATGATCGAATCGGAATACTACGCCGACCCGGTCACCGGCCTGCCGGTTCACTCCTTGTACGGCGATGTGCGAAAACCGACGCCCGAGATGCTCGAGGGCATCGACGCGCTGCTATTCGACCTTCAGGACGTGGGTGTCCGCGTGTATACGTTCGTGTGGACGATGGCGCTCGCGATGGAGGCGTGCGCAGAGGCGGGGGTGCGCTTCGTGGTGTTGGATCGCCCCAACCCCATCGGGGGTGATCGGCACGAGGGTCCTGTGCTGCGCGCCGGCTTCGAGTCCTTTGTCGGCCTCCACCCCGTGCCTCTTCGCCACGGGCTGACCTGTGGGGAGTTGGCGCGGTGGCTCAATGTCGCGCGCGGCATCGGGTGCGATCTCGAGGTCGTTGCTTGCGAAGGGCTTCGCCGGTCGATGCGGTGGCGAGACACCGGGCTTCCATGGGTGATGCCGAGCCCCAATCTCCCGACGCTCGACTCCTGCCAAGTGTACCCCGGCATGGTCCTCATCGAGGGCACCAACCTTTCGGAAGGGAGGGGCACCGCCCGACCGTTCGAGCTCGTGGGTGCCCCTTACCTGGACGCAAAAGCCCTGGTCGAACGGCTCGACCAGGCCGACCTGCCCGGCGTTCGATTTCGGCCGTGCTACTTCGAGCCGACGTTCCAGAAGCACGCGCGCACCATGTGCGGCGGAGCCCAACTCCACGTCACCGATACCGATGCGTTCGAGCCGGTCCGGACCGCGGTCACGCTCTTGCATGCTGCTAAGGAGCTGGCGCCAGACTCGTTCGCCTGGAAGGGCCCGCCCTACGAGTACGAAGACCTGCTCGCACCGATTGATATCCTCTGGGGGCACGACGGACTGCGCACCGGGCTCGACGACGCGGCCGCGCCAGAAGAAATCCTAGTGGGTAGCGACCTCGAGCTCGCCCGATTCGGCGAGAGCGCGGCGCCTTTCCTGCTCTACGACTAGCGCGCCGCGCCCTTCGATCGAATCGTCAGCACCGCCGCTACGAGCAGGCCGCGCTCCTCGAGAGCACAGACTCGATTCTCAGGTCGAATGTGTCTCCCGGGTCTGCGTCGATCTCTTCGGTGGTGCATTTCGGGCCGGCGAGCAGATCGATTTCGATGCGCAACGGCTCGTAGTAGTCCCAAGGGACGGACAGGACCGCTTGCCTTCCTCCGGTCACGACTCCGAGAGGGAACCGTTTGGTGACGCCCAAGGCGTAGAGCCGTGCGTCCATGAAGTTGTCGTTCTGAACGATAATCCGGATCACGTCGTCGCCCACCGCTTCACGCGTGAAGGGCTGCTCACGCTCAACCGTGCGGCCATGTGTCGCGCAAGCCGCGATCAGAGCGAGCGCGGCCAGCGAAGTCATCTTGCTTCTCATCGTGTCTCTACCTCCGTATGCGGCCACCGTCCTTGATAGGACGCTCAATCGCCCCATGTTCCCACACGAGGCTTGGACAAGAGGCGACTTCTCCCCCATTCTGATTCGGTCCTCTGGCGATCTCGGCGATCGACGCCGGGTCGCAGCCTAGTCGGTCCCAACGGGCTGCAGGCACAGTACTCGAGCCTAATCGAGGTACTGCTGCGGCAAGACCGAGCGGACTCGGCCCGATCGGTGGAACAGGCCTTCGAGTAGCGGTACGGCGTCACCGCCGCCGAGGTGGCCGCGCGCGGTCGAAACTGACAGCCCGCTAAGCCTCGATGCGACCCCGTTGCTTCAACTCTTCGTCGAACGCGACCAGGTCGTAGTCGTCCTCGAAGCCGATCTTGTCGAGTGAGGGGAGGTAGCGGTCGAAGTCGGCCTCCCCCGCCTGGAGCTCGCGGTCGAACAACGAGAGCTCGCGTTCGCTCGCCTCCAGCGCCGAGTCCCCGGTAGAAAAGACGATCTCACCCAACGTGCGGTTTTCGAGTTTCAGCTTCTTACGGACCTGCTCGCTCGCGGTGAATTGCTGGCGCAGCGCCGGAAAGTGATACCGCGTGTCTCCGCTGTCGTCGACCACGACCTCGGCGTCGAGTTCCGCCGCCAGTAGTTGAAGGGCCGCCGTAATGTCCCCCCGCTGGACGACCTGTGACTGCAGGCGTGAGATCACATGCTCGTAGGCCTCGGTCGTCCCGATGTCACGCCCGCCGTCCAGCGACCGGCTGTAAACCAGACCGAGCAGAACGCGACGGACGTTTCGCGCCTCGCGCCGTTTGTTCTCACGCATCACGCCCCACATGCGGAGAAGCGGTAGTCCGTAAAAGAGGACGCTGAACACCACTGGAACCAGGATGAGACCGATGACGGCAGCCGGATCTGCCACGATGCCCAGCCGAGGGAAAATGAACCAGGGTGCGGTTGTCGATGCCACGAGCGTGAAGCCGTTCATCCCTGCCACGACGGCGTTGGAGCCGGCGGTGTTGCCGGTGAGCTCCTGCTTGTGCTCGAGCCGCAGCCACGCCGGGTTCGGTTCGCGGGCTTTGGTCCCGTGCGCGCTGAGCATCAACTCGGGGAATGCGTATACCAGCTCACCTTCCGGTGAGATCGCCGCTTCACCGTCGTGGGCGCCGAGTAGTCGCCCCATCTCGTTCTCGGCTTCCGGGAACGTGAGCGCGTTGTGCTCCACGAGTTCGGCGGTCGTCAGGACTCCCTTGCGAGCGCGGATGAGCCGAATCGTGCTGCGATCGAGCTGCTGCTGGGTCGGCTTCGGCTTGTCGGGACCGAAGACGAACGCGAACACTTTTTTGTAGAAGGGTGGCCGCTCTTCTTTGGGGAGGGTTTGTTCCCAGCGGTGTCCGTAATACGGCCGTCCTAACCTCCATCGCGGGGTCCAGATGTAGTACCAGAGCCAGAAGTTGCCGAAGGAGAAGCCGCGGTGACCACCGCCTCCACGTCTTCCCCCGAGGATTCCACCGCCGCGCGAGTCGCTGTTCTTGTTCGCGAAGAGCGCCGCGATCACCAGCACCACGAACACGAGGAAGTAGACGACCAGTACGACCACGATCGTCGCCTTGAAGCCCTTCGTGAACACGTCGGTCGCCGTGCGCTTCAAGCGGGCGAGCACGGGCTCCGTTCCGCGCACGATCAGCTTCTCGTCGAACTCGTACAGCAATTCGCCCGAGTCGGAGACCGCGAGGTGCCCCTGGTGCGACTCCAACAGCACCTTGAGTCCCGAGCGCACGTCGTCGCCCGGCAGGCCCGAGTCTGCCACCACATCTCCCACGGTACCACGCCCCTTCAGGCGCCGGAGCGAGGCGAGGATATCGGATTGATGTTCGACGAGTGTGAGCGTGCTCACGGCTAGTCCGCTGGCAGAGGTACGTGTCGAGTGTGACTGCTACTACGATGTCGTGCTTGAGGTCCTTCCAGCTTCCTCCATCAACGCTGCCACCGCGTCGTTCGCGGTATCCTCCGTCATCATCGCCAATGCGACATAGATCCCGGTGGACAGCAGCATCGCTGGGAAGATCTCATGCAAGACCGAGGAGCCCGGTACGAAATCCCAGGCGAGCAGTACGACGATCCCCGTGACGAACGACCCGACCACCGCCGTGCCGCTCCCCCGGCGCCAGTGCAGGCCCAGCACGAGTGCCGGGAAGAAGCACGCACCATAGAGCGCTCCGCTGAACGCGGTCAGTTCCACGATCCCGCCCAACGGGTTGAGTGAGATCAGCATCGTGATGAACGCAAAAAGCGCGACCCACCCGCGAGTCCAGAACATCTCTTGTTCTTCGCTGCGGCCAGGCCGGACCAGACTGACGATGTCCCGCTCGGTGGTCGACGCCAGCACGAGCAGGACGCTGTCGAGCGACGACATCGCTGCGGCGACCATCGCGACCAGTAAGAAGGCACTCGTGCCCGGCCCGAACACCTCGCCGAGCAGGTTCGGAATCACCAGGTCTGTATCCTCCATGCCGTCTGGGAAGATTCGGCGAGCGTACATCCCGATGGGAATCAAGAGCGAAAAAACCGCCGCGAACGTCAAGGACGACACCCACATGCCCGTCCGGATCGCTTTCGTGCCCTCCAACGCGAAGAATCGCGACAGCTGACGCGGCTCGACGGCGAACTTCACGAGTCCCGCCACCATCGTCCCGATCAGCACCGGGACCGCTACGCCACCGCCCCACGTGAAGAGCGCCTCGCCGCCCGGTTGCGCCCTCACTTCCGTGATGGCACGGAGTCCGCCCGCAGCGTTCACCGTTCCCGAGAAGAGCAGAACGGCGGCGACGATCATCACGACGCCCTGCACCGCATCGGTCTTCACGACCGAGATGAAGCCACCGATCATCGTGTAGGTCATGACGATGAAGAACACGATGACGATCGAGACCTTGTACGGGATTTCGAGGAAGACTTCGAGCAGGTTGCCGATGCCCTTGAAGACCGCTGTCATGTAGAAGAGCGAGGCCGCGATGACGATCATGGCGGCGAAGACCCGGGCCGTTGTGCTGTCGAAGCGGAAACCGATGAAGTCGGGGACGGTCAACGAGTCCATCGCCTCGGTGAAGCTGCGCAACCGGGGCGCCACGACGATCCACGCGAACAGGCAGAAAGCGACCGACATGGGGATGAACAACAACCAGGGCAGCCCCCAGTCGTACGTACGGCCGCTGAAGCCCACGAACGAGTTGGTGCTGGCGTAGGTCGCGAAGAACGAAAGCCCGATCACCCAGCCGCCCATGTTGCGGCCGCCGACGTAGTAGTCGGAGAGGTCCTTCGTCTTCTTGTTCCCACTCCAAGCGTGGTGGGCGAGCACGCCGGTATAGAGCGCCAGCAGCGCGTGTACCATCCAGTACTCGCGGAGGTTGCCCAGCACGGCGTCGATCATTCGGTCTCCGAAAGTGGAATCGTGGCGCCCCTAAGCTATTCGCTGTCGTGGGCCTCGAACAACTCGCGCACGGCTCCCTTCGTGACCTTCCCCATGGCGTTCCTGGGCAGTTGGTCGACGAGCAGGACCTCCTTGGGCACCTTGTAGGGCGCCAGTCGATCTCGCGCGAAGCTGAGCAGCGCCTCGGCTGCGACCGGGTATGCCGGATCGCGAACCACCGCCGCACAGACGCGATCACCCCAGTCGGGGTCGGGAACGCCGACCACCGCGCAGTCGACCACGCCGCGGCTAGAACGGAAAACGTCCTCGATCTCGAGCGCGGAGATCTTCTCACCGCCTGTCTTGAGGATGTCCTGGCTCGATCGACCGAGGATCCGGTAGACGCCCTCCGCGACCACGGCCTCGTCACCCGTCCTGAACCAGCCCACGTCGTCGAACGCCGCGCCGGTTTCCTCGTCGCGCCGCCAGTACCCTGAAAAGACTGTTGGTCCTCGCACCTGAACTTCCCCTGAAGCACCCTTCGCCACCTGGGCTCCGGCCTCGTCCACTAGGCGAACCTCGACGCCGGGGAGCGGCTCTCCAACGTGACCGGCACGCCTCTCTCCCTCCAGCGGGTTCGACAGAGCCATTCCGATCTCGGTCATGCCATACCGCTCCAGCAAGCGCTGTCCGGTGATTTCCTGCCAGCGCTCGAGCGTCGGTACGGGAAGTGCCGCCGAGCCGGACACCATCAGCCGGCACGCCTGAGCTCCGGCGCTCCAAGCGTCCCTCGTCGTCGCGTTGGCATGGTCCCAGGCTGCGATGAGCCGCCGGTAGACCGTCGGTACCGCCATGTACAACGTGCAGTCGCCGCGGGACAAACGCTCCCACACGTCCACCGCGTTGAAGCGCGGCAGGACCTCGCAGGTGGCCCCGTTCCAGAGCGCGGACGTGAGGATGTTCGTGATTCCATGCACGTGGTGCAGGGGAAGGTGGAGCAGGATGTGATCGTGCTCATCCCATTGCCACGCCTCGCTCAGCGAGGAGAGTTGGGCCTGAAGATTGGCGTGCGTGATGACCACACCCTTGGGGCGTCCGGTGGTCCCGGAGGTGTAGAGCATCATCGCGGGCCGATCCGCGGCGAGTTCGGGCAGGACTCCAGTGGGTCCGTCCGCGAGCAGCGCCGGAGTCTGGAGCACCGGCATGCGCCGCTCGGCCGCGGCTTCGGAAATCCGGTCGAGCAGCTTGGGGTGCGCGACCACCGCCTCGCCTTGGGTGTCGTCCAGGACATAAGCGAGCTCGGCCGGTGGGTGAGACGTGGCCATGGGGACGGCGAGGCCCCCGGCCCGCCATACGCCCCACTGCACCGAGACGTAGTGCCAACCAGGAGAGACGAGGAAACAGATTCGCTCGGAGTCGAGGTCGTCGCGCCCCGCGAGCAGCCGCGTGGCGACCCGGGCGGACGCATCTAGGAGGTCCCCGAACGTGAA
>JAYZBT010000293.1:0-16652 GCA_036338615.1 Gemmatimonadota bacterium | reverse complement strand
GGACCGCCTCCTGGGGTATCGTCATCCCTCCGAATCCACCACGAATCGAAGCGAGCGCCGATGCCGGAGCAGATCCCCCTTCCCGGAGCGACCCACGTGGACTGCGGGTGCCGGGGGCAGTTGGAGACTTCCTCATCCTGCGGGCGCTGCGGGAGTCCGGGGGTGGAGCGGTGGCCGTTCCGGACCACGTAATGGCGCAGTGGGTCCTGCACCTGGGTGCCGATACGGGGATCTTCGCGGCACCCGAGGGTGGCGCAACTGCGGCTGCCGTCCCCAAGCTGGTGGAGAAGGACTTGATCTCTCCCGAGGACGAGGTCGTACTTTTCAATACAGGCAGCGGTCTCAAGTATGCGGGAATGGAACCGATCGACTAGGAAAGCCGGCTAGGAACTACACGGATGCTCGCCTTCTTTTGGCTCGTCTTGTTGGCGGGATTGATCGTGCTGGCCTTCGCCGCCGGCATCAGCCTTCGAGTACGCCTGTGGGAGCATGTGCGCCCTCGTGCCCCCGTGGTCGACGATCAAGCCGTCGAGACCATCCTGAGCATGGGCACGCTCAGTGTCGAGGAAGACGAACCGCTCGACATCGAGGAGATCGACGACGAAGAGCGACGGTTCTGGTCCGAGAGTTGGGACGAGCCCGAAGAAGTGTGAGCGCGGTTCCGGGATGCGCTCAGCGCCCCCCGAACCGATAGTAAAGCCCTGGCAGCGGGACCCATCGTCCTTCGAGGGGCAGGTCGTCCTCCGGGTCTGTGCGCCGAACCCACAACGCGTGATTGATGTTGAGGGCCGCGCCCAGAGCGTGATCCTCGAACATCATCCAGTCCACGCCCACGGGGGCTCTGAACACGACCGCTACGCCGAGTCTTCCGTCCGACGGGTTCGCGGTCGCCATCCAGAGGCCGGCGCCCACGAAGGGCCTCAGCGCGCTGGCCCCGAAGTACTCCTTCGCTACCAGCGAGAGGGTCAAGTCGCGGAACGACCATGTTCCCACGGTCAGGTCGAGGCTGCGGTTGCCATTGAAGTATTCGAGCAGCAGCCCCACCGTACTGACGCCCCCGATACTGATGCCCAAGCGTACTCCATCGTCATCAGCCGAGTCCTGACCCAGCGCGGTCGCGGGCACAGACGCCAACGCGAGGGCGACGGGTGCGGAACGGCACAAACGGCGAACGCTGGCCGGGAGAGAGCAGGGGAGTCTGATCATGGGAGCCGGAGTATAGATACGAGGCCGAGGCTGGTCCACGGGCGGTCGAAGCGCCTGGCTCCGGCCCGTTTCGCCGGGGTCTGGCTCGTCTTGGCAGTTCTGTTTTCGTCCTGTGCGCCTCCCGACGCGCCGCGAAGGCTGTCCAGACGGCTCCCCGCTGCCGTCATTGAAATGGTGCAGCCGGATACGGTCCGGAGTGTTCGCATCGGCGAGGGGGTCTTGTACCGATACCTGTGGTCATCGAAGGGGCCGTGGGCGGTGCATATCGTCGAGTCGGCGCTCGATCGTCGCTGTGATCTCGTGCTCGATGTCGTGCGCGCGGAGGCGAGGGAGAAGGGTGGACGAGGGCACGAGCCGGTGACAGCCATGGTGGCGCGCGCCGGCCCTTCGGTGTTGGCGGCTGTCAACGCGGACTTCTTTACCCCCGAAGGGGCCACGGTTGGCGTGGAAGTCGTCGACGGGACCGTCACCACCGCTCGCTCGAGGCCCGCGCTGGCCTGGCGGCCCGGTGAAGCCCCCTGGATGGGCGTCGCGAGCGTCGAAGGCGGGTCGATGCAACTCGGTTGGCCGGTTTCGATCGAGGGCGGCGATGGCGCGACAGAAGCGGTCGGCGGCTATCCGGAGCTGTTACACGAAGGCGACTGGGTCGGCGATCTCGGTGTCGATGCCAACGCCGGCTTTGCTGCGTCCCGTCACCCCCGTACCGCGGTGGGATACGCGCCCGGGCCGGGTCTCTTTTGGCTGGTCGTGGTCGACGGGCGCCAGCCGCCCCACTCCAGCGGGATGACGCTTCCTGAACTCGCGTCGCTGCTCCAGGCTTTGGGTGCCACCGAAGCCCTCAACCTGGACGGCGGTGGTTCCTCCGTCATGGTGCTCAGGGGACACCCCGTCAACAGCCCGTCCGACCCCGAGGGCGAGCGCCCAGTCGTGAACGGGCTCGCGATCCGCCGGTCGGTCGAAGGATGCGGGCCCAGCGCGCCCTAACGCCCATCACCGAGGCAGGTGGACACTGCCCCGGCTGCCTGCTCTCTTGTAGACTCTGTAGGCTCCGCGGAGGTGTTCCCGAGCGGACCGAGACTGCCACGAAGGCGATATGAACACCCCCTCTTAGGAGACGTCGTGTCCCGAGCAAAGAGCAGTAACTCTGGGACCGTGGGTCCCCTCATGTTGATCATCCTCGTCGCTGCGGTGGCGCTATTCCACCCGAGTGACGTTCGCGCGGCGCCCGCTCCCGTGCCGCAAGCGAGTGATACGGTCCCGTTGGCACCGATCGAGGTCAGCGTTCTGCGCACGCCGCTTCTGCAGAACGCGTCGCCCTTCTCGGTTTCGGTGTTGGCCGGTGACGACCTGCAGCGCGGACGGAGCGGCTTCTTCTTGCAGGAAGCCCTACAGGGACTGCCTGGAGTCCAGGTCCAGAACCGATTCAACCCGGCTGTCGGCGAGCGCGTCGCGATCCGTGGGTTCGGGGCCAGAGCCCAGTTCGGGCTCCGAGGGATCCGAGTGATCGTGGACGGGATTCCCGCGACGCTACCGGACGGCCAGAGCAGTCTCGATCACTTGGACATCGGCTCCCTGGCGCGCGTCGAAGCCCTACGAGGGCCAGCTTCCGCGCTCTTTGGTAATGCGTCGGGCGGGGTGCTTTCGTTCACGACGCGGGATCCTGCCGCGGTGCCGTTCGATGTGGACGTCATGGGGGTGACGGGGAGCGACGGATTGTGGAGGGGCCAGCTCACAGCGTCGGGGACCGTGGAGAACACCGGCTATCTCGTGACTGTTTCCGGACAGAGGTGGGACGGCTACCGGACCATCGATCCCAGCTCGGCCCGCGTCGATACCCTCGGTGCGACCTACGGCGGTTCGGAACGGCTCGGCTTCAACGCCCGCGTCACGACTCCGGTGGCGGGTGGTCAGTTGTCGCTGACCGCCAACGCTTTGGACTTGGATGCAGAGAATGCCGGATCGAAGAGCGACGACTTCGCACCGGACGCCTACCGTCAGATCAACGATCTCTATCTCAGATTCCGGACCGGCAAGACGCTCCAGCAACAGCAGGCGGGCCTACGTTGGGAAGGTCCATTAGGAGGTGCGCTGCAAGCGGACCTTTCAGCGTATGGAGTACACAGAACCATCAACAATCCGATCCCGTTCGACGAAATCGACCTCGCGCGCAAGGGAGGCGGGATCCGCGCCCAGCTGGGTAGCACCGTCGCCGCCGGGTCTTCGGAGCTTCATTGGCAGGGAGGCTTCCAGTACGATCTGCAGAACGATGATCGATCGGAGATCTCGAAAGGATTCGGAACGGGCCAGCCAGCCGCGGGAGCCACGCCCTTCCTCGATCAGGCCGAGGATGTTCGGAGCGCGAGCGTCTTCTTGCAGGGGACGCTCGAATTGCCAGGAGGCGCCATTGCTCTCGCGGGCCTCCGGTACGACAACCACGAGTTCACGGCCGACGATCGAGTTCCTGTGACCACTCAGAACGCGGACGACTCGGGCTCGCGCACCATGGACGCGGTTAGCCCTTCGATCGGGATCAGTGTGCCCGCGGGCCAATCCGCCAACTTTTTCGCCTCGGTAGGTACGGTGTTCGAGACCCCGACGACGAGCGAGCTCTCGAATCAACCGAACGCTGCTGGCGGCTTCAATCCGAATCTCGACCCGATGAGCGGGGAGTCATTCGAGGTGGGCGTCCGCGGCGATCTGGGGTCCGTGGCGGCCTTCGAGTTGACCGGGTACCAGACCAACCTCCGCAACGAGCTCATCCGGTTCGAGCTGGAGGGATTCGACGATGTGAGTTATTTCCGGAATTCGGGAGAGTCCCGGCATCGCGGCGTGGAGGCCACGCTCGTGGCCGCGTCGAGCGACGGGGTCGTTCGCGCTAGCGCGACCTACACCCATACGGATGCTGAATTCCGCGAGTACGAGTTGGGTGGGGACGACCTCAGCGGCAACCGGGTTCCCGGTGTGTCCCCGAACCGCGTCCAAGGGCTCTTCAGGTTGAGCCCCTCCCAGTGGTTCGCCGAGATCACCGGTACGTACGTGGATGAAGTCCCGGTGAACGATCGCAACGCGACCACGACACCCTCGTATTTCCTGGTCGACATAAGGGCGGGTCTCGATGAGTTCGCCATGGGCACGATGAATATTTCCCCTTGGGTCGCGCTGACGAACGCCCTGAACAAGGACTACATCGCTTCCGTGGCGGTCAATGCGTTCGGGAGCCGCTTCTTCGAGCCCGGACCCGATCTCTCGTTCCAGCTCGGCTTCCGGGCATCATGGGGTGGCCAGTAGCCGCTAGGGCAGGCGCGGCGCTCGACGGGGAGCGCCTTCCGCGATCGTCACGACGACCACGGCAACGGCGATGCCCGGACGGACGAGTGGGCGCCTGGATACGCTGACTCCGTCGGCCATGGCGACGTCGAGCCGTACGCGTGATCCGAACGGAACGTCGCACAGCATGAAAATGCCGCGCTGGTCCCTCAGCGCTTTCAGGGTCGCCAGGTCGCCCTCCGAGGCAACCCTCCACTCTCCTACGGGCTCGCCCTGAGGTCCTGCGGGAATCGCGAGCAACTGTGGCTCGAACGCTCCCGTATCCAGCCAGGCCAGGCGGACCTCGCGACCGGCTTCAGTCGAGAATCCGCCGCTGGCGTCGGTGAGCACCCGGTCGACCCGATCGCCGTCCGCGTCGAAGAGCACCACCATCGCCCCGGCGAGCGGGGTGCCGACCGTGGTCGTCGCACGCTACTTTTGCCGCCATGAGCCAGTTCCCCACGCAGGGTGTTCCGGCGCCGGAGACCTGGCGGCGCAGACGCGAGGCAGTGCAGGCCCGAATGGGCGCCTCCGTCATGTTGCTGCCGGCAGCGCCGGTTCAGTTCCGCTCGCGGGACACCGAACGCCGGTATCGCCCGGACAGCGAGCTCTACTACCTCACCGGTGTGACCGAGCCCGGATCGTTCGCGGTACTGGTGGGCGGCGTGAACGCTCGCTTGGTGCTCTTCGTTCGACGCCGTGACGAAAAGGAGGAGCTTTGGGCCGGCCCGAGGCTCGGGCCCGAAGGTGCGGCGGAGCTCTTTGGCGCCGACGAGTGTTATTCCGTGGCAGAGTTGGAGGAGAGACTGCCGGCGTTGCTCCAGGAGGGTGATCGGATCAACTACCGGCTGGGCGCCAACGAGCGCGCGGACGGCTTTGCGCGCCTCGCGCTCAGGCGGGCCCGTGCGAGCGGCGCTCGCGAGGGTACGGGACCCCGTGTGCTGGTCGATCCCGGAGAGGTCCTCGATGACATGCGCCTGCTCAAGGATGGCGACGAGATCGCGATGATTCGCGCTGCGGCGGAGGTCAGCGCCATGGGACACCGTTCCGGTGCCGCCGCGATCGCCAGTGGCGTAGGGGAGTTGGTGGTAGAGTCCGCGGTGGAGGCCGAGTTCCGGGCGTTGGGTGCCGCCGGGCCGGGGTTCGCCACGATCGTTGGATCGGGGGCGAATGGCTGTGTCCTCCACTACGTGGAGAATCGGGACACCGTTCCCGACGACGCACTGGTGTTGATCGACGCCGGAGCCGAGGTCTGCATGTACAACGGAGACATTACGCGCACCTATCCGGCCAGTGGGCGGTTCTCGGATGAGCAGCGTGAGGTCTATCGAGTCGTCGAATCGGCGCGCCAGGCGGCGGTGGCGCAGGTCTCGCCAGGGGTGAGCATTGCGTCTGTTCACGACGCGTCCGTGCGTGCGATCGTCGAGGGACTGGTGGGGCTCGGCGTTCTCTCCGGCGCGACCGAAGATCTGCTCGCCGACGGCGCTCACCGACCGTTCTTCCCCCACCAAACCTCCCATTGGCTCGGGCTGGACGTGCACGATCCGGGGGACTACTCGAGAGACGGAGCGTCGCGTGTACTGGAGCCGGGCATGGTCTTCACGGTCGAACCTGGCCTCTACTTCCGACCCGACGTGTCGGAGGGCGCTGGGCGAGCCTTCTCCGGCATCGGCGTTCGCATCGAAGACGATGTGCTCGTCACGGCCGCGGGCTGCGAGGTGCTCACCGCCTCGCTACCGACCAGCGAGGACGACATCGAGGGCCTGGTCGGGATGCGTTGACGATGACAGCTCCTGTTAGGCGCGCTCTACTACTAGAGCGCTTGGAACGGCCCGATCCGCTTGTAGCCGTGGAGTTGCGACCGCCGCGCTCGGATCTCGAGGCCGAGGCCGGCATGGGCGCGTGGATCGATCTGCACCACTCGATCGGCCGGCTCACGAGCGACGAGATCTTCGTTTTCCTGACCGACAACGCCGTCGGCGCGGCTGAAGAGGAAAACCTGGCGCATGTCGGCGCCAATGTGGGTGGGGACGTCGATCTGCGCCGCATCATCCCGATTCTGACGGCCAAGCACACGCTCGAGTATTGCCTGATGTTGGCGTCACGAGCTGCGTCAGAGGGCTTCGACGCTCTGACGGTCCTTGGGGGCGACACGTCGGTTGGGGCCCCGCGCTGCGTACCGCACGGGCGCGATCTGCGCGAGGTCCTGCGTGAGCAGACGCCCGACCTCGTACTGGGCGGGTGGGCCAACCCGCACCGCGAGGCCGAAGAGCAGGTGGGCTTCCTGGAAGCGGACGACGCGCACGTGGATTTCGCGCTGACGCAGGTCGTCTCGCACCACAGCCTACGCGGTGTGGAGCACTTCCTGGAAAGGATGCAGAGGGTGGGCTCCACTGTGCCCACGGTGTTCGGGGTTTTCTTCTATCGCAGTGCGAACCCCCGGACCCTACAGACACTCGGGAACTTCTTCCCGGTTCCTGCCGAAGGCGTGACCCGCGACTTCGAGAGTGCAGCGGCCGAGGAGATCTGCGCGCGAACGATTCGAGAGCTGCGAAGCGTCGGCGCCGACAAGATCTATGTCAGCAATCTAGGCAACCGCCGCGCTGGCCGGCGTCTGAGCAGGATCTTGACGCTGGTCTAGGCCGTAGCGCTGACCCGAGCTTCGCGGAGCACGCGTAGCGCCACATCGACGCGTCGACTCGGCGCGC
This sequence comes from Gemmatimonadota bacterium, assembly GCA_036338615.1. Lineage (GTDB taxonomy): Bacteria > Gemmatimonadota > Gemmatimonadetes > Longimicrobiales > Gaopeijiaceae > UBA1138. Next base: position 9,432 of record JAYZBT010000293.1, on the reverse strand, counting down.
TCAAGTGAAAGCCCTGAACGTGTGGCCGCACGGCCTCGATCATTTCGAGCGCGATGAGGACACCTTCTTCGAGGGCCGCGTCCGGACCACCTGTTTCTGCGACCCGCATCCGCTCGACGAACGTGTCCGGCACAACGACGCCCGGCACTTCGTTCGAGAGGAACTCGGCGTTGCGCACGTTCAAGAAGGGCCAGATACCGGCGATGATCGGGACTCTGACGTCCCGTGTTCGCTCCAGAAATCGCTCGAGTGCCTCTGGATCGAAGACCGGCTGGGTGACGACGAAGTCAGCACCAGCCTCCACCTTGTATCGGTAACGTTCGACTTCGCGCTCCTGGTCGACCGCGCCGGGGTTGGCGGCAACGCCCTGTACGAACTCGGTTGGAGGCCCGATCGAGCTTCCGCCCGGATCGACGCCGCGGTTGAGACCGTTGAGCACGTTGGTAAGGCCGATCGAATCGATGTCGAAGACCTCCGTCGCGTCCGGGTAGGGGCCTTGCGACGGCGGATCACCACTTACCACCATGACGTTACGGATGCCTCCGGCGGCCGCTCCCAACAGGTCCGAGATCATCCCTAGCATGTTCCGGTCCCTGCACGTGTAGTGGACCAGCGCTTCGATTCCCACTTCGCGTTCGACGATCAGCGCGGCCGCGAGCGCACCCATGCGGCTCAGCGAGCGTGGATTGTCCACGATTGCCAGCGTGTCGACGCCGGCGACCTTCAAACGACGGGCCGGCTCCACCAGCGCACTACGATCCCAGCCTCGCGGCGGAAGGATCTCGACCGAGACCACGGGCTCTCCGCGCGCCAGCTTGCGACCCCAGGCGGAGCGGGCCTCGAGCGGTACGGGTTCCACGTCGGGTGCCGGCCCCGCGGCCGCCGCGGGCCCAGCGACGGCGTGCTGCTTCGGCCGCATGGACACTACTGCGTTTCGCAGGTGCTTCACGTGGTCGGGCGTGGTCCCGCAGCAGCCGCCAACGAACCGCACTCCGGCGTCGATCATGCGCCGGGCGTACTGGGCCATGTACTCTGGACTCGCGAGGTACATTTTCCGGTCGCGCACTGTGCGAGGCAGACCCGCGTTGGGCTGCGCGACCAGCGGCAGGTGTGTGACCTCCGCCATTTCTTCGATCGCGTCGAGCATGACTGCGGGTCCGACCGAGCAGTTCAACCCGATGACGTCGACGGCGAGTTCGGACAGTTCGCGGGCGATCTGAGTGGCGTCGTTTCCATAGGCGGTCTTGCCGCCCTGGCCCACCGTCATCTGCGCGATGATGGACAGGTCCGTCAGCCCGCGCACGGCAGCGATCGCACAGGCGATTTCGCTGAGGTCCGAGAAGGTCTCGAGCACGAAGCCGTCGACTCCACCCTCGAGCAGGCCCGCGACCTGCCTCCTGAAGAAGACGACGGCCTCCGAGCGAGCGGTTGGCCCCCACGGTTCGATGCGGACTCCGAGCGGCCCGATGGCACCCGCCACTTTCGTCCCGGTGTGCGCGGCCGCGCGGGCGAGCTGGGCCGCCTCCCGGTTGATCTGCTCGGTCTGCTCCGAGAGTCCGTACGACGACAGCTTCACCGGATTTGCGCCGAATGTATTGGTCTCGAGAATCTCGGCTCCCGCCGACACGTATTCCTCGTGGATGCCGCGAACCAAGTCGGGCTGGCGGGTATTCAACGCGTCATAGCAGACGTTGACGAACACGCCACGTCCGTAGAGCAGTGTCCCCATCGCCCCATCGAATACGTGGACCAGCCCGTCGTCGATCAGAGTCCTCACGGACTTGCTCCTTCCGGATCGTAGGCAAGGTTGGGCGCCAACCAGCGTTCGGCTTCGGCCACGCTCCACGCTTTCCGCTCGGCGTAGTCCTGGACCTGGTCACGACCGATTCGGCCCACGCCGAAATACGCGGCGCCAGGATGCGACAGGTACCAGCCACTCACGGATGCCGCCGGGGTCATGGCGCAGCTCTCCGTAAGTTCGATTCCGAGTGAACTCTCGACATCCAGTAGCTCGAACAGAGTGCGCTTCTCGGTATGGTCCGGGCACGCCGGGTAGCCAGGGGCTGGGCGGATACCCTGGTATGCCTCGCGCACGAGCGCGTCGCTCGACAGCAGCTCTTCTGGCGCGTACCCCCAAAGCTCGCGGCGCACGCGTTCGTGCGTGCGCTCGGCCAGGGCCTCCGCCAGCCGATCCGCCAGCGACTTCACCAAAAGAGCCGAGTAGTCGTCGTTCGCGGCCTCCATCTCACGCGTGATCTCTTCCACTCCGAGACCGGCAGTAACCGCGAAGCCCCCGACCCAGTCGGGCTTTCCGGAGTCGACCGGGGCGACGAAGTCGGCCAGGCAGCGGTTCGGCCGCCCATCTTTCGCGAATTGTTGCCGAAGGTGGTGGAGCACTGCGAGGCGTTGCGAGCGGTCGACGTCCGTATAGAGTTCGATGTCGTCCCCAATCGCGTTCGCGGGGAAGAACCCTGTCACCGCTCGCGCGACGATCCTCCGATCGGTCGCGAGGCGGTCCAACAGCGCTTCGGCATCAACCATGAGGCCCCGCGCCGATTCTCCCACGACGTCGTCCTCCAAGATGGCGGGGTGTTTTCCCGCCAGCTCCCACGCTTGGAAGAACGGCGTCCAGTCGATGTACTCGCGAAGCTCGGTGATCGGCACCTCGACGACGCGCGGCTCCGAACGTTCGGGCGCGGGGGGGGCGTACGACGCCCAGTCGAACTGTTCGCGGCGCTGCCGAGCCACGTCGATGGGGAGCAGCTCCGTGCGACGGTCGCGGCGGGCGCGCCGCTCGCGCTCGGCCTCGTACCCCGCCCGCACGTCGGCGACGTACGCCTCTCGACGCTCCTCGTCGAGAAGGGCTGAGACGACGCCGACCGCGCGGGACGCGTCGAGCACATACACGGTGGCACCATCGTAATTCTGTTCGATCTTCACCGCGGTGTGGGCCTTGGAGGTCGTAGCTCCCCCGATCAAGAGCGGCGTGTCGAAGCCGGTACGCTGCATCTCTTTGGCAACGTGCACCATCTGGCCCAGCGACGGCGTGATGAGCCCTGACAACCCGATCACGTCGACGCGCTCTGCGCGGGCGGTCTCCAAGATACGCTCCGCGGGCACCATCACCCCGAGGTCGATGACCGAGTATCCGTTACACTGGAGGACGACACCGACGATGTTCTTGCCGATGTCGTGCACGTCACCCTTGACGGTGGCGAGCAGCACCGTCCCTTTGTCCGTCGCGCCCGATTTCTCCTGCTCCAGAAACGGCGTGAGATAGGCCACGGCCTTCTTCATCACGCGAGCGCTCTTGACCACCTGGGGCAAGAACATGCGCCCGCTACCGAAGAGGTCTCCGACGACGCTCATCCCGTCCATGAGGGGCCCCTCGATCACATCGAGCGCTCGAGGTAGGCGCCGTCGCGCTTCTTCGGCGTCCTCTTCGACGAACTTGTCGATACCCTGCACCAGGGCATGTTGGAGCCGCTCGTAGACGTCGAGTTCCCGCCACGCCAGGTCTTCTTCCGTGCGCCGTTCGGTGGTCCCGGATCGTTCCAGAGCCAACTGTGTGAGCACTTCAGTCGCGTCCGGGGAGCGCACGAAGAGCACGTCCTCGACGGACTCGAGAAGGTCGGGCGGGATCTCGTCATAGACCGGTAGCGCGCCCGCGTTCACGATGCCCATGTCGAGTCCAGCTTCGATCGCATGGTAGAGGAAGGCGGTGTGCATCGCCTCTCTCACCTCGGGGCTCCCGCGGAAGGAAAACGAGACGTTGCTGATGCCGCCGCTCGTCAGCGCGTGGGGACACGCCCGTTTTATTTGTCGTACGGCCTCGATGAAGCTGACCGCATACTGGTCGTGCTCCTCGATACCGGTGGCGACCGCGAAGACGTTGGCGTCGAAGATGATGTCTTCGGGAAGAAAGCCCTCTTCGTCGACGAGGATCCGGTAGACACGCTCACAGATTTCGACCTTGCGCCGCAGAGTATCCGCCTGGCCGTCTTCGTCGAACGCCATGACGACGGCGGCCGCACCGTAGCGGCGCACGGCTCGAGCGCGCTCGCGGAACGCCTGCTCGCCGTCCTTGAGCGAGATGGAGTTCACGACCCCCTTGCCCTGCAGCGTCTTGAGGCCGGCCTCGATCACCTCCCAATCCGAAGAATCGACCATTACCGGAATCCGTGAGATTTCCGGCTCGGACGCCATGAGGTTCAGGAATCGCGGCATGGCGGCGACCCCGTCGAGCAACCCCTCGTCCATGTTCACATCGATGACCTGAGCCCCGCCGTGAACCTGTTGACGCGCCACCTCGAGCGCGTCTTCGTATTTCTCGTCCTTGATCAGGCCCGCGAACCGGCGCGACCCGGAGACGTTCGTCCTCTCACCCACGTTCACGAAAAGCGAGTCGGGACCGATCGTGAGGGGTTCGAGCCCCGACAAGCGTGTGCGGTGGGGGCGCGTGGGGACGGTACGCGGCACCTGCCCGGCTACGGCCTCGGCCATTGCCCGAATGTGGTCGGGCGTGGTTCCGCAGCAGCCGCCCACGATGTTGAGGAAGCCCGCTTCCACGAACTCGGTCGTGACATCCGCCATGTGTTCCGGAGTGTCGTCGTACTCACCGAACTCGTTCGGTAGGCCGGCGTTGGGGTAACAGCTGATCGGAAGCGCGGCCACGTCGGACAGTTCTTCCAGATGGGGTCGCAACTGGTCGATGCCGAGCGCGCAGTTGAGTCCGACGCTGAGAAGCCCGCTGTCGCGGCCTGGGCCGGGGTGAACACCGTGTGCGACGGAATTGTAAAAGGCTTCGGGCGTTTGGCCCGACAGAGTACGTCCGCTCTGGTCGGTGATCGTTCCGGACATCATCACCGGCGTGTCCAGAGCCGCTTCGGCGAGCACCAGGGACAGCGCGTATAGTGCGGCTTTTGCGTTGAGCGTGTCGAACGCGGTTTCGACCATCAGGATGTCGACGCCGCCCTCGAGGAGGCCGTGCGCCTGCTCATGATAGGCGCGTACGAGCTCGTCGAAAGTGACGTTGCGAGCACCAGGATCACCCACATCGGGCGAAAGGGAGGCCGTACGATTCGTGGGGCCGAGCGCGCCGACCACCCAGCGGGTGCGAGAGGGATCGTGGGCCTCGGCTTGGTCCGCGGCTTCTCGAGCCAGTCGCGCGGCTTCGTGATTGAGCTCCCGGGCGATCGTGTCGAGGCCGTAGTCGGCGAGCGAGATCCGGTTCGCGTTGAAGGTGTTGGTCTCGATCAGGTCTGCACCCGCATCGAGGTACCCGACGTGTATGTTCCGAATCAACTCGGGCTGGGTAAGGCAGAGAAGGTCGTTCGCGCCCAGTAGCGGGACCTCGGTGTCCCGAAACCGGTCGCCTCGATAATCCTCTTCTTGGAGCTCGTGGCGCTGGATCATGGTGCCCATGGCGCCGTCGAGGACAAGGACTCGGCGCTGCAATTCTTCCCGCATCCGGCGGGTCCGACCGGCGGTTGACGCCATTGCTCCCTCGACAAAAAAAGGCCCCTCGCGGCGGTGCGCGACGGGGCGTGGACTTTTAGCTCGTTCGCGGTCTCGCTACAGCAGACGAGTCCCGCAGGCCGCAATACTCCTCAAATCGCCCCAGATTTACTCATGGGAAGTTAGTGTCGGTGCGCGAGGTCGCCAAGCTGACCGCGTTCGGTCAGCGGGCAGGAGCGGCCCGCGGGGCACGTTGCAGGAGCACACTCGAACACGGATGCACGCATGAAGCGCTGGCCTTCTCGACCCGTTCTCGGCACCTCGTTCTACAAGGCACACGGTCTGGGAAACGACTATTTGGTGTTCCGGGAGGGTGCGGCCTGGCGCGCGACCCCCGAGGCCATCCGAGCGATATGTCGCAGACATCGCGGCGTGGGCTCGGACGGTGTGGTGGTGCTGCTTGGCACCGAGCCCGCGGGGCCCGTGCGCCTGCGCATGTTCAACCCCGATGGCGGCGAATTCGAGCGCAGCGGGAACGGACTCCGGATTCTTGCGGCGTTCCTCTGCCACGAGGGTCTCGTTGGCGGCGATCCCTTTCCCGTCGAGGTGGGCGGGCAGCGGGTCGTACTCACCGTCCACGGCGTCCTGGATGGCACGTACGACGTCTCGGTGGACATGGGGCGCTGCCGTGTCGGGCCCGACGCGGTCGGGTTGAGCGCGCGAGCCCTCGACGAGCAGGGGAGGCTTCCGGGCCCCGCCGGCGAAGCTCTACACGTTGTGCCCGTCTCGGTGGGCAACCCTCACTTGGTCACGCTGGTGGATGACGCCACGGACGAAACGCTCGACCGACTCGGACCATTCCTGGTAGCCCACCCGGGCCTGGCGGACGGCGCGAACGTGCAACTCGCCACCGTTCTCGACCGCTCCCGGGTCCGCGCGCTCATCTGGGAACGTGGTGTCGGCCGTACGAGCGCGTCGGGCACGAGCGCCTGCGCAGTCGCGGTGGCGGCGGTGGCGGAAGGGCTCGTGGACGCCGGTGACGTCACGGTGAAAATGGACGGCGGCACGCTAATGGTCTCGGTCGACCGCGAATACGACACCGTGCTTCGCGGGCGGGTCGAGGAGGTGCTGGTCGGCGACGTCACGGCGGGTTGGGTCTCTAGGCGCGCCGATCACGACCGCGCCTGAACTGCTACCGTCCGAGCCCTCGACGCCTCAAGTGCGCACCCGCGCCAGCAGCACGAGCGCGGCCGCCAGGAACACGAAATTGGGGAGCCATGCAGCCGTGAGCGGCGTGATGAGACCCGCTTCACCGACAGCTCCGGCGATCTTGAGCATCAGGATGTAGACGATCACGGTGCCGAGCGAGAGGCCAATACCATAGGCGGTTCCTCCTCGCTTGTTACTGGTCGCGAGCGGCGCGCCGAAAAGGAGCACGACCAGCGTCGCGACCGCCAGCGAGATCTTCTGCTCACGCTTTACGAGCAGCTCGTTCGCGTTGCCGCCGGTGCGCTTCAGAATCTCCGCCATGCGATCGATCTCGGCGTACGTCATCTCGTCCGGCTCGCGCGGAGCCTCCAGTAGCTCGTCCGGTCTCTCGACCACGTCACGCATGATCAGGCGGTCGAACTCCATGGACCGCTCCGTCGAGTCTGCCGCAAGGGTGCGTAGATGTCCGTGCTGCAGGGTCCAGCCGTCCACGGAGTCCCAGACCGCACCCGCCGCCAGCACGTGCATCCCTGGGGAGCCGTCTTCCGGAGGACGTTCGATGATCACGGTCGCCATGCGCCCGTCGACGGCGCTGAGGCGGGCGATCTGCCAGGTGAGGCCGCCCTCGGACCGGTAGACGAAGTCCGTACGCCACGAGAGTCGTGGGTCCTCGTTTCTCAGGAGCGCGGCCGCGATGCGGTTCCCGCGCGGCTCGAGCTCGGTGAGCGCGAGGGCCACGCCTGTGAGCAGAAGTCCCACGAGCACGATGGGGGCGATGGTCCGGTGAAACGAAATGCCACCAGCCTTGGCCGCCACCAACTCGTGGTGAGTCGTCATGCCATGGATCGTGAAGACGGCTCCGATCAAGGCGGCGAACGGGAAGGACCAACGGACGAACATCGGGAGCATGAACACGTATGCCTGCGCGACCTCGGCGACCGTCAGGCTGCGGTCGATGTAGTCGTCCATGTTCTCGGTGATGTGCCCGATGATGAAGAGCGGGGGACCGGCGACCACGAAAACCAGGAAGTTTCGCAGGAAAGTCCGTGCGACCAGCCTGTCCAGAATCCGGATCATCCGGCCATCCTTTCGCTGCGGCGGGTCAACACACGCGCCAGCGAGTCGCGAGCGTTGCCCAGTAGGTCGTCGAGCTTGCCGCCACGGACCGTGGAACCGGCGTGCCCCATTCGCCTCAGCAGGACCATGCCGACAACGAAAAAGACCGCGTTGGCCATCCACATGGTGACCCAGGGGTCCGCCCGGCGGCGGTCCGCGAGGATCTCTCCACCGATGAGTCCCGTCCAGTAGATGCTGAAAATGACGCTCGATGCCAATACGACCATTCCCACGCCGCCGCGCGGGAAGCGCATCGCGAGCGGTGGGCCGATCAAAGTAAAGACGAGGCACGCGAAGGCGATCGCGAGCTTCTTGTGTATCTCGACCTGATATCGGTGCGCGGTCTGTCGCAGATTCTCGGCCCGGGTCGCCCGCGTCCGGCTGGAGATGACGGCGCCCTGGGTCACTGCGTCGCGGGAGAGCAGCGACTCGCCGTTGCCCAGGCTCCCGACCTGGCCGCGCACGCGCGCGCCGAGCAGGTCCTCGACGCTTGCGGAGTCTTCGCTCGTTGGGCGGCCCAGAGCGATCCGCACGGTCTCGAGGGTCTTTTCGCGACTGTCCTCGAGAATGGAGTCGCGCTCTTCCTCTCTCGAGCGCGCGTTTTCCGCGAGCAGCGCGAATCCCATCTCGCGGTCCCCCCGTTCCGACCCGCCGTACCTCAGCGTCAGCTCGTTCCCCACGCCGCGAAGCGCGATGATCTGCTTTTCGAAGTAGAGGCGTTGAAAGCTCGCGTCCTGGTCGGTCTGCACTTCGTGCACCACTCCGTCGTAGAGCGTCAGGTAGAGGTCTGTCTTCTCTTCATTGAAGACCATCTCTCCTCGGGCGGCATAAGTGGTGCGCCGTTGAACCCCGCGGCTTCCGTCGAAAATGGTGACATTTTCCAGAGTGTTTTCGACGGGGTCTATGCGAATTGCGGTGAGGAAGTACCGGTCGAGTCCTGATTCGGTTCGGATCTCGTTTACGATCTGCTCGCGCAGCTCCAGGGTCGGGCTCTTGCGACCAATGTCCACCATGAGGTTCTTTAAACGATGGTTGGACTCCGGGAGCACGACGTCATTAAAGTACAGCATGACGCCGGTCATGAGGGCGCCCATCACTATCATCGGCAGGAGGAGGCGTGCTGGCCGGATGCCACCGGCGGACATCGCGGTGATCTCGTTCGACGCCGTCATCTCGCTGAATGAGTAAAGCACGGCCACGAGCACCGACATGGGAAGGGACAACGCGATCGTATGAGGTAAAGAGAGGGCCAGAAACTCAACCACCACCTGCCAAGGGAGCCCCTTGCCCAGAAGCCCTTCGATTCGCTGCGCGACCGCGTTGAGGAAAATCAGTGCGGTCAGCGTCGACAGGGCGAACAGGAAGGGGCCGATGTGGACCCTGATCAGGTATCTGGTAAGGACTCCCATGCGCATCGTACCGTTCGAGAATTCGTGGTTCATCGACCATCGGCCACTCCCTACACCGGGGCCCGCCCGTCTGTTCGGCTGCTGATCGAACCCATGCACATCCGTCTCCAGCTTCTCGCCCTCGCGCTACTCGTTCCTGCGCTATCGGCCCACACTGGGTCGAGCTTCGACGAGCATGTCGATCGCCACGAAATCGGCGTCGACACCATAATTCGGTCCGACCTCTCGCTTCTGCCGACGA
>JAYZBT010000292.1:0-3105 GCA_036338615.1 Gemmatimonadota bacterium | reverse complement strand
CTGCGGCGTCCGGGGCGACTCATCACGGTGGAGCTTCGGCCACCTCGGAGTGGGCTTTCGGCCGCCGAGGGCATGGACAGCTGGATCGACCTGAACCACTCCATCCGCCATCTCGCTCTCAAGGACATCTTCGTTTTCCTTACGGATGACGCGGTCGGATCACGGGAGGAGGAGAACCTGGGGCATCTTGCGGCTAACGTCGGCTCTGATGTCCCGCTCTCGCGACTCGTTCCGTTTCTCACGTGTAAGCACACGATCGAGCATTGTCTCTTATACGCCGATCGTGCTCATTCCCTCGGGTTCGAGGCGCTGACCGTGGTGGGTGGAGACGTCTCGAATGGTCCTCCCCGCTGTGTGCCGCACTCCTACATGCTCAGGCAGCGGATTCGCGAGCGGCAACCCGGGCTGTCCCTGGGGGGGTGGGCGAATCCGCATCGCGACTCGAGCAAGCAGATCGAATACATCGGATCGGACGATTTCTCAGCCGAATTCTACCTTACGCAGGTCGTATCACACCACAGCGCGGATCGGGTCGAGGCGTTCCTCGAGGAGTGCGATCGCCGTGACGTCTCCGTCCCGGGAATATTCGGCGTCTTCTACTATTGGAGTGCTCAACCCGAAACGCTCGCACGATTGGGGGAGTTCTTCCCTGTACCGGCAGAGGAGTTGACCCGTGAATTCGACGCGGGGGCCTCGCCCGAAGATCTCCTGGGGAAGACCCTGGACGCACTACGAGCCGCCGGCGCGGAAAAGGTCTACATCAGCAACTTGGGCCATCGGCGTGTGCAGCAGAGGCTTGATAAGGCGCTGGCGCGTGCCGCCACGTGATTCGAGACCCCAAGGATAGCTCGAGAGGATAGTCCGAAAAGTATCATCGCCTTCCTCATCGATGCCACTGTAATTTTCACCCATGTCTGATTCCCAGTAGCCGCTGTTGTCCAGCTCCTGCCAGTGGGAGGACACGCGCTCCGACGCGTTGAACGCAGTCGAAGCGGTCGGTGAGAGTGGCTGTAGGTAATCATGAAGCCCCCGTTGGTGAACATGGGCCTAGAGCTACCGCTGCTCTACCTGCTAGCCCTGATCCTCAGGCTCACTGTTGCGGATCGACAGTGGGCCGGGCACGAGGTGCCAGCCTCTTAGGCCGAGTTGCGTATCTCAGACAGGAGTTCCAACGCGCTGTCGAGGTTGCCATCTGCCACATGGATGTGGACGCCTGCGATGGAGTCGCGAACGGCTGCGAACGCCTCCATAGCGATGGAGACGCCTTCCGCTCGCGCTGCATCCTCACCATGGGCCTCGGCGTTGGCAATCCGGGCCAGGACTCGATCTGGGATTTGGATGCCTGGGATCTCATTATGTAGGAACTCAGCCTCGCGAAGCGAAGTGAGCGGCCGCAAGCTGGCGATGATGGGCACCGACAATTCGGGCACGCGTCCTAGGAAGGAGTGGAGCCGTTCCGCGTCGAACACCGGTCGGGTGACAACGAAGTCGGCCCCGGCGTCGACTTTCCAGTTCAGGCGCCCTGCTTCTCGGTCCTGGTCCACAGCGACTTGGCTCACCCTGACACCGATGACAAAGCGCGTGGGTACACCGATCGCGTTCCCACCGGGGTCGACTCCTCGGTTCAGCCCGTGGACCACGTTGGTGAGCCCGATCGAGTCGATGTCTAGTGAGGCGGTCGAGTCCGGGTAAGGGCCCATCGCGGGCGGCCGGCCGGTCACGAGGAGAAGATTGTGTAACCCGGCCGCGGCGGCGCCAAGCAGATCGCTGATCATGCGAGTCATGTTCCTGTCGCGGCACGGGTAGTGTACGATCGTCTCGATTTCCACCTCTCTTTCGATCAGCATGGCCGCCGGCAACGCGCTCATCCGGGTGTGAGCGCGCGGGTGATCCAGGACGTTTACCGTATTGGCTTCCGCGGCCTGGATGCGCCGGCACTGCTCCAAGAGGACTTCCGCGTTCCAACCTTTGGGCGGGGTGACCTCGACGCTCGTGACGAAGGTGTCCTCTGTGATCTGTCGTCCCCATAAGGAACGCTCGCCGAGCGGCACCTCCGGCTGAATGGGCGTATCGTGTGGCTCGGCGTGTGAGCCTGGGCGGACTCGTGTGGACGGCGGCCGCACTCCACCGACCAGCGCACGGATGCTTCGGATGTGTTCCGGGCTCGTGCCGCAGCACCCCCCAACGAAGCGGGCTCCCGCTTCGATCATGCGCCGGGAGTATTGCGCCATGTACTTGGGGCTGGCGAGGTAGATCTTGCGATCACCTACGGCCCGGGGCAGCCCGGCGTTGGGTTGGGCTGAAAGGGGTAGATCGGTCACCTCGGCCATTCGCTCGACGGCCTCGAGCATGACGGCTGGCCCTACGGAACAGTTGAGCCCGATGACTGATGCACCCCAGGACGCGACTTCAGTGGCGACGTCCTCCGGAGACGTACCGTACGACGTGCAAGCGTCGTCCCCCACCGTGACCTGGCAAATGACCGGCAGAGGCGATCGGCTCCGGACCGCCTTGAACGCTTGCTCCATCTCGTTCAGGTCGCTGAAGGTTTCTAGGACGAAGCCGTCTACGCCGCCTTCCACGAGCCCATCGACTTGCCGCCTGTAGAACTCTTGAGCCTCCTCACGGGAGGTGGGTCCGAGCGGCTCGATCCGGATGCCCAAGGGACCGATGGCCCCGACCACCAAGGCTCTACCTTGGGCCGACCTGCGGGCAAGGCCCACGGCGGCGTGGTTGATTTCCTCCGTTCGGTCGGCCAGGCCATAGCTGGAGAGCTTCACCGGATTGGCGCCAAAGGTGTTAGTCTCGATGACTTCGGCGCCGGCGTTCACATAGTTCCGGTGGACGGTCTCTACGACATCCGGCGTTTCGAGGTTGAGTCCGTCGTACGAAACGTTGACGAAGACCCCACTGGCGTAGAGTTCCGTTCCCATCGCACCGTCCATGACGTGAACGCGCCCGTCGTCGATGAGTTCCTGCAGGGCGTCCGTTCCCTTCGCTTCTTGCGCGTTCACGGTGCCCCCTCGTCCGGTTCGTATCCAAGGTTGGACTGAAGCCAACGCTCGACTTCCGCCAACGACAATCCCTTCCTCTTGGCGTAGTCGG
>JAYZBT010000291.1:0-15218 GCA_036338615.1 Gemmatimonadota bacterium | reverse complement strand
AGTAGAGCCAGAAGCGCGAGGCTCAGTGCGATGCGGAAGAGACTCGAGATCACGGAGCGTTTCTTAATGCCGGATCGAGTGGGAGTCACGGAGCGCCAGGTGATCCCGGATGGGCTGGGGATCACCGAACAGCGCCGGGGCTAGCGGGGAGGGCCATCAGGTCCACGTGTCCTACTTGGAGCTCGAACTGCGTAGCGATCGTAGCCCGGCGGCGCTCGGCCCAATCCTGGATGAGTCGACTTTCCGCAGGACGCTCCTCCGTGGCGGTGGCCGCCCACCCGTCGACGAGCGCCCGAGCCAGCGAAGCGTCGTCGACGCTCAAGGACCAGGGGCTCGGCCGAAGTTGGGTGTCGTATCCGGCCGAGCGGAACACGCGCTCCGCCATCGCACCAGCCGCCGGTCCCAGTGCCGGCCCCATACCTTTGTCCCGGAGCTGATGGTTCCGCACAGCCTCGGCCACTAGTGCGTCGTCGGGATCCGGGTCATGCCAGGTCATCGAGCCGTCCCAAGTGAGACTGAGCAGGACCGCGTTCCCAGCCGTCCGACATGCCGCCACGAGTCGCTCCAGCCACTCCTGCGTCACCAGATCGATTAACGCGGAGGCCGTCACGAGGTCGGCTCCAGCAACGAGTGCCAACCCTCTTGGATCCAGCTCGCCCGAGACCTTTGTCACGCGAGCCACCTCGGGGACGGCGACGGCAGCACCGGTCGCTCGGCCTAGAAGAGCAGCGTTCCTGTCCACCAACGTCCACTGCTGTTCGCCCGGGAGCCGGGGGGCGAGATAACGGAGGTTGGATCCGGTGCCGCTGCCCAGGTCGAGCACCCGGCGGCTCGGACGAGACTCCAACCAGTCGGCGAGCGGGGTGACCAGATCGGCGGAGCGAGAGCGGTGATCCATCGGCTCGCGTAGAGCGAGCCAATCGGGGGTGAATGTCTCTTCACTCACCCGCACAGAGCTCCCGAAGGGCGCGCTCGAAGGCCAGCGCCGCGTCGCTCCAAGTGGGGAGCGAGCGGCTGTGCCGGAGCGATCCCTCTGCGAGCTCGGCCCGCCGTGCGGCCCCCTCGGGACCCGAAAGGACCTCCTCTAGTGCGACCGCTAAGGCCCGCTCGTCTCCGGGAGGCACGAGCATCCCCGCCTCGGGGGGTACGGTGTCCGGCACCGCTCCTCCTGTCGTGCTCAAGACCGGGAGCCCGCGGGCGAGGGCCTCGGCCAGCACCATACCGTACCCCTCGAAGTGGGTCGCCAGCACGAAGATCGAAGCGGAGTGATAGAGCCCGTCGAGCTGTGCGGTGCCGAGCTCGCCGGGGAAGTGGATGCGGTCCTCTAGTCCCCGCGTCCGCGTCAGCTCTAGCAAGGAGTCGACAAATCCGGGCGCGCGCGTCAGGCTGCCCGCGCACACGCAACTCCAGGGGAGAACAGGGAGGTGAGCGAGGGCGCGCACCAACACGTCTTGTCCTTTTCGCAGGCTCACCGTGCCCACGCATAGCAGGCGGGGAGGTTCGCCGGGTTCGGGGCCCACCGCGGCCTGTGCCGGGTCCGTCCCGGGTTGTACGACGCGGACGCGCGAGGCCATTACACCGTATGACTCCAGGAGACCCGCCGTGAAGGCGCTCGTAACGATCGCCCCGGTGCACTGTGCCAGAGATTCTCTCTCTAACCGGGCGAGGCGCTCGTACTCGGCGGCGTCCAATCCTGTCTCGTCGGCGAGCGGATGGTGGATGAGGGCCATCAGCTGCAGGCGGTCCCGATGCGCTCGAAGAGGGTCGGGAAGGGAGCTCATGGCGAGACCATCCAGGACCACCATGGCGCCCGGGGAGATCCCTGCGAGCGTGTGGGCGAGGCTGGACTGCACGCACGCGTCGCCCTCCGGGAATGTGCCCTCGAGCTCGTGGACGATCACTGCCCAACCCAACGCCGTCAGGCCCTCGGCGATGCGCGCGTCGTAGAGGTAGCCGCCGGTCCGCTGGGCGAGCGGTCCCGGAACGATCACATGGAGCTCGCCCGCGCTCACACCGACCCTTCGAAGGATGCCCAGGCCACGTGCGATTCGTGAAGTGTCACGTTCAGTCGTTGGAGGCCTCGCGCTCCGTCTCCGAGGCAGCCGTCTCGGATCGCCGCCACGAGCCGCTCGAAGATCGTGCGTGCCAGGAACTCGGTCGTCGTGTTCTGCCCCGTGAATTCAGCTTCGTCGTCCAGGTTGCGAAAGTCGAGGTCGTCGAGGATCGCTTTCAGAGTGGTGCCGGCGAGGCCGATGTCGACGACCAGACCGTCGGCGTCGAGGTCCTCTCGCCGGAAGGTGGCGTCGACCACATAGGTGGCTCCGTGGAGACGCTGAGCCGGTCCGAAGACCTCGCCCCGGAAGCTGTGGGCGATCATGAAGTGATCGCGAACGTTCAGACTATACACTGGTCCTGTCTCCAAGCGGCTCCAGGCCGCGGTCAGGGTTGGCCGTAGCGGATGCGGTGACACAGGACCCCGCGCCCGTCCTCGGCGAAGCGGCTCATCACTTCGGGGAGCGCCTCGAAGTCACTCTCTCCCGAGATGAGAACGTCGAGCTGCTCGTCACCGAGGAGGTCGAGCGCGACGCCAAGCCGGCGCGCGTGATCCCAGCGCGGAGCCCGGTCGGCCGGGATGCGGCCCACCTGGCTGCTCCGCAGCGTGAGCCGACGGGAGTGGAAGGCCTCCCCCAGGGGGAGCGGAACGGACCGAGTGCCGTACCAACTCAACTCGACCACCGTGGCTTCGACCCCCGCCACCGACAGGGCGGATTCGAGGCCCTGTGGGTTGCCACTCGCGTGGAAGATGAAGTCGGCGTCCGCACCGGCTGGGGCGGTGTCGATGGACTCTACCCCGAGACTCTGGGCCACGCCCTCTCGGGAGGTGTCGACGTCGACCAGACTCACCTGGGCCGCAGGTATCTGTCGGCACAGCCACGCGACTAGGAGTCCCACGACTCCGCCGCCGATCACGACAATCCGGTCGCCTGCCGACGGTTGCGCGTCCCACACCGCGTTCAGGGCGGTCTCCATGTTCGCGGCGAGCACGGCACGTTTGGGGGGCAGGCCGCCCGGTAGAACGTGCACGGCCCGGGCCGGTACCAGGTAGAGGTCCTGGTGAGGGTGGAGGCAGAAGACGTGGCGTCCGACGAGCGAGGGTTCGTCGATCCGGTCCGGCGCCTCCAGTACCTCGCCCACACTGCTGTACCCGTACTTGACGGGCCCCGGGAAGTCGCCCTCCTGGAACGGTGCCCGCATCACCTGATACTGGGATGGCGGTACTTCGCCCCGGAAGACCAGAGATTCCGTGCCCCGACTTACGCCGGAGTAGAGGGCGCGCACGAGCACATCATCCGGGTCGCGGGGACCGAGCGGTGACGAGACGATCTCACCGTGGCCCGGACTGCGGATCCAGAACTGGCGGGCGGTTCTAGGCACGAGCGTTCTAGTTCCTCGTAAGTTAATGTTCCCTACCATGAGTCAGACCGCACGGACGCACCCCATGCCTCCCCCTTCGAGGGAGAGGCTCCCCTCGCCGATGGGCGATGTGGTGTTGGGGTTCCTACCGCTTCTGGCCGTGTCTCTGGCAACTTGCTGGATTTTCGGCCTTCCGACCAGACACGTGCTTCCTTCAATCGCGCTGTACATCGGGTTGAGCGCGCTACTACTCACTAAGCTGCCACCCGGGAACGCCGGGCCTGGCCTCGGTCCTGCCAACCGACTGACGCTGGTGCGCGCCGCCACAGTGCTGCCTCTCGCCCCTGTGGTTTTCTTGCCTGGCGGGCTCACGGGAGCGGGCTACTGGTGGATCGTGGGACTGTCCGCTACGGCGCTGGTGTTGGACGGAGTCGACGGACCTGTCGCGCGCCGAACCGGCACGGAGAGCGACTTTGGGGCTCGCTTCGACATGGAGCTGGACGCATTCCTGCTGCTGGCGTTGTCCGGGTTGCTGTGGCGGAGCGGGAAGGTGGGAGCCTGGGTCCTTCTCGTCGGTGGGCTGAGGTATCTCTTCGTGTTCGGGGGACTGCTGTGGCCACCGCTACGCTGGCCGCTGCCGCCCAGTCTGCGCCGGAAGGTAGTTTGTGTGCTGCAGGGGATCGTGCTCGTGACCTGCCTGGCCCCAGTGATCCGGCCGGCGCTGGCCACGGCGCTGGCCGCTGCCGCCCTGCTCCTCCTCGTCTATTCGTTCGTGGTCGACAGCTGGTGGCTAGTGCGGAGCGTCGGATCCGGGGAGGATGACGCCGGCCTCGTGAGATTCGAAAGCGCCGACGTAGCGCGCTACTACGACCAGAATACCGCGAGTTTCCTAGCGCATGGACAAGGCGGCGCCCAAGGCATCATTCGCCGAGCGGTTTGGGGCGAGGGCGTTGGCAGCCGAGCGGAGGCCTTTCACTTCGTGGACGATCTCCTGCGCACCCGGATCACGGAGAGCGGGGCGCGCCGGATACTCGACCTCGGCTGTGGCGTCGGTGCGAGCCTGGAGCATGTGCTCGGCGAGTCGGAGCTGCTCGGTTTTGGCGTTACCAATAGCGGGGTTCATGCGGAGGTCGCACGCGAGCGACTCGGCGGACGAGCCTCGATCTTCGAGCTCGATTTTTGCTCGGAGCCTCTCCCCACCTCGGTGGACCTCGCCTTCGGGATCGAGTCCTTTGTCCAGGCAACGGATGCCGAAGCGTTTGTCGCCAACATCGCGAGGGCGGTTATAGCGAACGGATACCTGGTGTTGTGCGATGATTTTCTCGGGGGCGCTGCCGACGACCGCTGGGTGCAAGAGTTCCGAAGGGGATGGCGCGCGAGCTCGCTCGTTCGTCCGGAGGCACTGGACGATCTCGCGGTCCGGCATGGCTTCGAGCTCGTAGAGGACCGGGATCTGACGCCGCTACTCGAGCTCGACCGTCCCCGTGATCGGGCGCTCGGCCTCCTCATCGCCCTCACCCGCCCCTTTTCCTCGATGAGCGCGAGACTCGAAAGTCACCTAGGGGGCAACGCCTTACGCCAGAGCTTGAAGCGTGGACTCATCACCTATCGGTACCGGGTCTACAGGGCGAGCGGGGGGCTTCCCTAGGGAGGTAGTCAGTAGTTCGCCGTGAAGAACCCATCGGAGTATCATGGCCCGGTTCCGAAGGTCGTAGAGCCCCCCCCGCCGGTTTGCGGTCGTGGCGTGGGGTCTGTCAGGGCAGGAGGGAGGACATGAGCATTCGAATTCTCGGTGGCGTGGCGGTGCTGGTCGTAGCGGTTGCGGCGACCGTATGGGGTGTCTCGTATGAATCCGTCGGCGCTCCCCAGGAAAACGAAGACGCGAACGCGGTCCTGCCCTGGGCCTTCGTGCTCAACGATCCCCGACCCGAAAATGCCGAGGCGCCCGACCCCAACGAAGTGGTCACCGTGCCCGGCTCCGACGTGTCGATGCCGCGCTCCGACATCGACATCGACAACGGGCCGCCCGACTGGCACCCGGACAGCCATCCGCTCATGCCGGAGTTGGTGGCGCGTGGCGGCGGCGAGGGCGTTGTGGCGTGCGGCTACTGCCATTTGCCGAACGGCCAGGGCAAGCCCGAGAACGCGGGGCTGGCGGGGCAGCCGTTCCAGTACCTCGTCCAACAGATGGAGGACTTCCGGAGCGGCCTGCGGAAGACCAGCGAGCCGCGCATGGGTCCACCCGCGTTCATGATGCGCATTGGTGCTGCTGCAACCGACGAACAAGCCCGGGTGGCGGCCGAGTATTTCTCGTCGATCGATTTCAAGCCGTGGATCCGCGTAGTCGAGACCGATATGGTGCCCGAGACTCGGTTCCGAGGCTCGATCCACCAGGTGGTCGAGGGTGGTGGCATGGAGCCCATCGGACTTCGTGTAGTGGAAACGCCCGAGGATCTGCATCGGACCGAACTTCGCGATGATGCGTCGAGCTTCGTCGCCTACGTCCCGCAAGGTGCCAAGGCGAGGGGAGCCAACCTGGTGAACACGGGGGACGGTGGTCGCACCGTGACGTGCACCACTTGCCATGGACTCGATCTGCGAGGCATCGGACCGGTGCCGGCGCTGGCTGGCCGCTCACCCAGTTATATGGCTCGTCAGCTCTATGACTTTCAACAGGGAAACCGTGACGGTGCCTGGTCCGATTTGATGGACCGCGCCGTGGAGGGCCTCACCGTGGAGGACATCGTCGACATTGTGGCCTACACGGCGAGCTTGGACCCCTAGCCTCTACTCTGTACGCAACGTCTGAACCGGATGGACTCGCGACGCCCGCTTTGCATCCCGATTGCATCTCGCAGAGCGGTTAAGAACGGTTATGGAACGCCTTCTGACCGGGGAAGAACGGGCAAGAAAGCCATATTCTACCCGAAAATCACCGGAATCGGGTACTTTCGAGCATTCCTTGTAAGCAGCAGGTTAACGGTTCGAGTCCGTTCGCCAGCTTCGGTGTTGCGTTTCTGGCGCGCGCACAAGATGTGGTACTAGTTTGCGGAAAATTTTCGGATTGCCGATCGCCCCCGAGTACGAGCTGGCAGGAGCGGGCTCGTTGTGTTCTCCTGTACCGCCCGAAGGGCTGCCCCAATGGCGCGGACTAGAAAGAGGAATGAAGCAGCACGTCGCGTGACTCACGATCACGCGCGCTGGTCACGCCTGAACGGTGGCCTCCTCGTCCTTGCGGCACTAAGCTGCGCCCCTGCACTCAGCGTCCGGGCAGGTTTGGGGTCTTCATCCGAGTGGGACAGGATGGACGCGTCCGAAGAGGCGATCCTATATGTCACACTAGAGATCAGGCGCCTCAACCACTCGGTCTTGAATCTCAAGCTCCCCGATGAGTCCACACGAGGGTTGTTCGGCGACTTCGTCGAGGTTCTCGACCTCGTTTCCGTCGAGCTCGCGACCCGCGGTCCACTGGGCGCGGTCGGGCTCGCCTCTGTCGGGGATGTCGGCGCGGGGCGTCACGTTTCCCGGGAGGAGCTCGCGCTTTGGCGGCCGCTACTGAATCACGTCGAGTACTTCGAGCACGCCAAGTTCTATGTGATCCGGGGTCTTTTGGACGAATCGGGCCGTCTGGAAACCGACGTCGGTTTCGAGGCCCTCGCGCAGGTCGGAGAGGATCAGATCTGGTTGCGCGGCGAGCTGACGGTTACTTGGGCCCCCGGGCCATCATTGGAGGACGGCGGGCCCCCGACGTGGAGCATCGTCGGCTGGCGGAGTGAGGAGCTGAAGAGCATGTCGGTCGATCGTCCACTCTTCGCCGAGGTGCTCGATCACACACTCGAGCCCGAGGCACTCCTGGCGGCGCGCCGCTCGATACACGAGGAGTTCGTCCTCGAGTACCTGCTCGATCCAAATGCCTTCGAGAGTCCTACACCGTTCCCCTTCCATATTCCGGCGACCGATCGTCACCCGGGGGTGGCGGTCACCGACCTCGACCGGGACGGCTTCGACGACGTGTACGTAATGGCGCGGTGGGGTCCGAACCAGTTCTTCCGGAACCTGGGGAACGGAACGTTCGAGGAAATCGCCGGGCAGATCGGCCTCGATCTCGTGGACCACACCTCGTCCGCATTGTTCGCCGATTTTGACAACGACGGGGATTTGGATGTCTTCCTCGGTCGAACGCTGGTGCCGAGCGTCTACATGGTGAACGAGGACGGCCGGTTCGTGGATCGGTCGGACGAGCTCGTCGACGGTCCACTCCCGGCCCTTGTCTCGTCGGTTTCTGCGGTCGATTACGACGGCGACGGCCTGCTTGATCTATACATCTCCACGTCCGCCGGTAGCATGTCGCTGCCTTCCGAGATGTTGGTCGTGTTACTCCCCGGCGCGGACGGGTTCGAGCTGTGGGAGCTCACGATATCGGACGAAGACCATTCGTTGAAGAATCGGTTCGGACCACCAAACGTTCTCCTCAAGAACCAGGGCGGCGGGCGGTTCACGCGCGTGGAGGACAACGGACTCAAGCTCTTCAAGAACTCTCATCAGGCGACGTGGGCCGACTACGACAACGACGGCGATATGGACGTGTACGTCGCCAGCGATTTCGCGCCCAACAACCTCTTTCGTAACGACGGTGTGGACGGGTTCACCGACGTCACTGGGGAGACAGGAACCGCGGACCTCGGGTTCGGCATGGGTGCGTCTTGGGGAGACTTCGACGAAGACGGCCTGCTGGACCTGTACGTGACCAACATGCACAGCAAGGCCGGCATGCGGATCACCGCACAGATGAGCGACGTCGATCCGAACTTCGGGCGCATGGCCCGCGGAAACACTCTGTTCCGAAACGAC
This sequence comes from Gemmatimonadota bacterium, assembly GCA_036338615.1. Lineage (GTDB taxonomy): Bacteria > Gemmatimonadota > Gemmatimonadetes > Longimicrobiales > Gaopeijiaceae > UBA1138. The sequence goes on along the minus strand of JAYZBT010000291.1, from coordinate 6,953 downwards.
GTCGCCGGGTTCGAGCACGTCTCCAGCCTCGAGCGACCCGGGCTGCTGGTCGAAGCGGCGGGCTGGGGGTGGGGCAGTCAATTCGTCGATCTGGACAACGACTCCGATCTCGACCTCTATGCCTTGAGCGGGTACTACACCGCACCGTCGGCGGTCGAGCTGCCCATAGACATATGAACGGACTTCTGGCGTACAGTTGTCCGCTCGGATGAAGACAGTCGGCAGAATTACCAATTCGACGGGCCGCTCCTGTCGGGTGCATCGTTCAGCGGACACGAACGCAATCACGTGTTTCTCAACCAGGGCCGCGAGGACTACGTCGAGGTGTCGGGTGTCTCGGGCCTGGACCATGCCGGCGACAGCAGAGCTTTTGCGGTTCTCGACTACGACCGGGACGGGTGGCAGGATCTCGCGCTAGTGAGCGCGAACGCGCCGCTGTTCCAGCTCTACCGGAATCAGATGGGTGAGCGCGAGGGCGCCGCGGGCGGAATGGTCGCGGTTCGTTTCGAGGGCGGCAATCGGAGCTCCGAGGCGAGTGACCAATGGAGCACCCGCGACGGGTACGGTGCCCGCGTACTCCTCGAGATCGGCGGGCGCACGCTGCTTCGTGAGCATCGTGCAGGTGAGGGCCTCGCAGCCCAGAACTCAGCGACGATTCGGGTCGGCATCGGGGATGCAGAACGAGCGGACCGGCTGGAGATCCGTTGGCCTTCCGGCCAGTCATACGACACCACCGCCGTACCCGCGGGGACGCTGGTTTATGCGTACGAGAATCCGTCGGCTTCGCCTACGGGTGCGCCCTTCGTCCTGACGCCGTACGGCGTGCCCGCACCAGGCCGCCCTCTCGTGGCGTCGGCCACAATCCCCGGCCCGTCGATCCGGGCCGCGCAGCAGGTTCTTCCCGGTGGCAGGGGTCGTCTCATCATGTATACCACGGTTGCTACCTGGTGCGTGCCCTGCCTCGATGAGCTGCCGGATCTCAACCTCTTGAGGACCACCTTCACCACCGAGGAGTTGGAGATTTTCGGAGTGCCGTACGACGGGGAGGAGACACTCGATCAGTTCAAGGCCTGGTCGAACCTGAACGCACCGCCCTACCGAATCCTTTCCGAGCTGAACATCGAGCAGCGTGATGCCGTGATCGACGGGGCACTCGACGCCTTGAAGCTGGAGGGGCTCCCCGCAGCGATCGTTACCGATTCGGAGGGCGAGGTGCTGCTCGTGCGCTGGGGACCACCATCAATCTCCGAGATCCGCGTACTCCTCGAGGGGCTGGGAGACAAGAGGTGACAGCTGTAAAGTCGCTACCTCACGCCAAACCGATCCGGGCGGTCATCTGCCTAGTGGTCGGAGCCGTCCTTTGGCCGGCCGAGACCGTTGAGGCGCAAGCGCGCAGAGGCGGGCGCCCGACCGTCGCCGCCGAAGTTGTTGCGGGGAGCCTCGCACGGAGCACCGGAGAACTGTCGTTTCGAATCGCGGTGGAGGTCCCGGCGGGACACCACGGATACATCGATAAAGGGGACGACGGTTTCCTCATTCCATTCTCGTTCTCGTTCCCGGACCTCGAGGAAACGGGTGTGGTCGAGATGACCTCGGCGCCCCGCGGCGTGAGAGACAACAAGGTACGCGCACAAGTGCTACGAGGGCGTGGGGACTTTGCATTTCGGTTTGTACCGGCACCGCCACCTGCGGCCGATGCGACCGCCGGCCTTCGTTACCAGATTTGCAACGACCTGACCGGGATCTGCTATCCGCCGATGTTACTCCGCATTCACGTCGCCACGGGCAGCGGGAGCCGTTAAGTACGGCACTCCGCAAATATTTCGGAGGGGAATGACATGTCAAAGATAGTTGCTACCGTCATGTTCCTGGCACTATGAATATGCCGGATTCGGGAATGAATACAGCTTATCAAGCCTGTGGAACGAGTATTCATCGAGTAATGCTGTTCCAGTACTTGTAGACAGAGAAGGGAATTTCTACGGGTATTTCACGATAAATCGCTACCGGTCAGATGCAGTAGATTTTGCAGATGACCTAGCAGGATTTTATGAAGATGCTGATGGTGACTTAGAAGTTGTCAGAAAGAACTTATGCAGGATGTTCGGTCTTAGTGGTTAAGGGCAGAATCAGGGCATGGCACGCTACCGCCCCCGCGCCGTGCTGCTGCTGTTCCTGCTACTAAATCTGACTGCCTGTCAGACGTGGCAATCCGTCTCGTTAGATGCTATAAGCCCGGCTCAGTTGATTGAAGAAGATCAACCTGACCGCGTCCGCGTGCTCATGGGGGGCGGGACCGAGTTGGAACTAGAGAACCCATCGGTGGAAGGCGATGAACTCGTGGCTCCGGGTGTTTCAATGCCCTTGGCAGACATTCTCCTGTTAGAGGTTCGGGAGTTCAGCATGGACCGCACTGTGCTATTGGCGGTAGGTGTTGCGGCTGGGGTGTTGGTGGCAGCCGGGGCTGTCGTTGCGGCCGTATGTCGATCGAGTGACGGGGTGGGTGTCTGCTGATCGTTACCACGGGAGCAGGACTGTCTCATCGGGGTTGACACAGGCTCCGGTGGTGATTCGAGTGACGCCTTCGGTCTGCTGCTAGGCCACACGCATTGGGGTCCTTCAGATCTTCGAGCGGCTCCAGAGCAGCGGCGTCGACCTGGAGCACGAGTACGAGTCGCTGTTGCCTTGTAATTCACAGAGTCAGGGAGGCGCCCATGCTTCGCTTTTATCACGTCGCTGCCGTGTGCCTCTGCGTGACTCACGTCGGTGCCGTCGCGACGGTCGGGCTTCAGGCCCAGACGGGGCCGGATTGGTCGTACTTCGGGGGCGACCACGCCTTCACCCGTTACTCCGCGCTCGAGCAGATCGATGGGTCCAACGTGGACCGACTGGGGGTGGTGTGGAGGCGACCGGCGGCCGATCCGTCTTTCACCGAGTCGTTCGGTGGATTGACTGTGTCCAACTACCTGCGGTCGACGCCGATCATGGTGGAAGGAGTCCTCTACGCACCGAACGGAATCGGTCTCGTCGAGGCCTTCGATCCGAGTTCGGGGGAGACGCTGTGGCTGCAGCGGCCGTTCGCGGCTACGCTGGACGAGGCTCGTGGGCGTAGCAACAAGGGCCTGGACATCTGGTCGTCCGGGGCCGATGAGCGGATCATCCTCGTCCGCGAGCCCTACCTCTACGCGCTCGACCGCCGAACCGGAGCTTATGCGCCGGACTTCGGAGAGGGAGGACGCGTGCTCCTTACGCCTGAAGCCGCCGATGGCGAGAACTATCGTTCGAGCTCGGGCCCGATCGTAGTCGGCGACGTCATCGTCGTTGCCGGCATCGTCGGTGCGGCGGGAGACGGTGGCGACATCAAGGAGGCCACGCCCGAAGATGTTCGTGGCTTCGATGCTCGGACTGGCCGACTGCTGTGGACCTTCCACGTAGTGCCCAGAGAAGGTGAGCTGGGGAACGACACCTGGGGCGACCGTTCCTGGGAGTGGTCCGGGGACCTCGGGTCGTGGTGCTGCTTGAGCGCGGACGAGGAGCTGGGCTTCGTTTACGTGCCGTTCTCCGCGCCGACGGCTGCGTACTACGGCGGCCACCGTCCGGGATGGAATCTCTTCTCGAACAGCCTCGTTGCGATCGACGTGCGCACCGGGGAGCGAGCTTGGCACTTCCAGATGGTGCATCATGACCTCTGGGAGTACGACACCGTGGGTCCACCGACGCTGGGTGAGATCGTGGTCGACGGACGGCGGATCAGGGCCGTCATGCAGCCGAGCAAGACGGGCTTCGTCTATGTCTTCGACCGGGTGACGGGTGAGCCCGTGTGGCCCATCGAGGAGCGGCCGGTACCGCAGTCGACCGTGCCCGGGGAGGTCAGCTCCCCGACGCAGCCTTTTCCCACCAAGCCGCCTCCATTCGGCGCGCAGGGTGTCACAGAGGACGATCTCATCGACTTCACGCCGGAGCTGCGGGCGCGCGCTCTCGATCTGCTCGAGCCGTTCGAGATCGGCCCGATCTTCACACCACCGGTTCTCTATGATCCTTCGGAGGGAGGTACGAAGGGCAACCTGGGAAGGCCCGGCACGTGGGGCTCGGGCAACTGGCATACCGGGGCGTTCGATCCGGAGACCGGCTACTACTACGCCGTTTCGCATCAGCTCCCGGACGTCTACAGCATCATGAAACCGTCGAGCGACGAGGCGACGATGGAGTACGCCGGGGACTGGAACGAGGAGACGAACGTTCCCCGCATCGAGGGCCTCCCGATCTTCAAGCCTCCGTACGGACGGATCACCGCGATCGACATGAACCAGGGCGAGCACGCGTGGGTCGCCGCGAACGGCGACGGTCCGAGAGACCACCCCTTGATCGCCCACCTCGATCTCCCTCCACTCGGGGTCACGGGGCGGGGCGCCCCCCTCCTCACCCGGACGCTGCTCTTCATCGGCGAGGGCGGCGATCCCGTCCTCGGCACGGGACGGGATGGGTGGGGCACGGCGTTCATGGCCTACGACAAAGCGACGGGCGACGTACTCTGGTCGACGGATCTGGAGGCCGGGACGACATCGGCACCGATGACCTACCTCCACGAAGGGCGACAGTACATCGTCGTTGCGATCGGGGGAGGGGGTCACCAAGCCGAATGGGTGGCACTGGCACTACGCGAGCGGCGATAGCAAGCCGCCCGTGGCCACGTCCTCAAGTCGCTGAGCCGGTGTCGCCATGGCGGAGCTTGCCCCCGAACTCGGGGCGCTGCCATGGTCGAGCGGGCAAGCGCCTGATCAAGGGCCATGCGATCAGTGAGCAGATCCCGCTTGCCGACAGCTATGCCTCGCCCAGATCCTGTCTGTGCCACTTCAGCAGAGGAAGGACTCAGATGAAACGGTTATTCGAGTTCGCAGCCGCCACGAGCGTCCGGAGCCCCGCTCTGGCAACCTTCGGCCTCCTCACACTGGCGGCTTGTTCCTCCGAGAGCCAGATCATGGACGTGGACGTGGCTGATGTGCCTCTCTCGTTCAGAGCACGGTTGCGCAGAACACCGTAGGTCATTCTTCACCGGGCCGCGCGGCGTAGCCGCGGAGGGAAGAAGATACCTGAGTTCACCGCGCAGGATGGGAAGCTCTACCGCCTCCAGACCCCGATCCCGCCTTCGTAGTCAATCCGGGTGCCAAACGGAGCCGAAAGCTCGGCGAGGTGCTCGATGATCTTCCGGGCCAGCTCTTCGGGGGCAATCCGCGGAGTGCCCCGCTGCGAGCGCGGGGCCTTCCACCCGAGTTCAATCGGATAGAGGCGTATCTCAATGACTTCGTCCCCCTCGAACTCCGCGACGGCGACCACGCTTTCATACCACTCGGAACCAGTTGGGAACCCAGTCGTCGGGTTTCCGGTCTCGTCCACCCGGAAGCGCCGGTCATAGATCTCGGACGCGAGGTTATCTAATGGCAGTCCGTAACGGGTCCGTTGATCGGCGGGCATGGGATCGATCGTCTCGTTCTGGAAGATGAAGTTACCCAGCGAGTAGAAGATCGGCCGACCGTCATAGATCTCGATACCCCGGAGCTGGTGGGGTCCATGGATGACCATCGTGTTGGCACCCGCATCAATGATCTGATGTGAGAACTCGACCATCCAGTCAGGCGGTAGCACCGAGCCATTACCGGGCTCGTGCGAGTGGCTGTTGACGACCACGTAGTCGGCTTGATCCGTGGCGTTACGAACTTCGTGGAGGACCCGCTCCCGGTCGACGTCATTCAGGCTCACCACCGACCGGTCTTGGTCGCCAGGCGAGACAGTCGTTCCGAAGATTCGCACCGGAGCACCAGGATCGTCCGAAACGTTCAAGCCCTGAGCACGGGCCACTGTGCGTAGGGCGTTCATGGTGGCAGGTGAGCCTTCGTTCCGGGTGCTGAGACGTAGTGCATTAAGCCCTGGCCGCCCCTGAATGGTCGGACCCACAGCACCGGCGCGTGACATCTGGGTGTGCGTCGACGCCATCCCGATAAGGGCCACCCGCCCCTTCGGGGTCTCGAGATATCCGGGCCGACTCGCCCACCCCAAGTTGTCGCCGGAACCCGAGTGGACCAGACCCCACTCGTCGAGCAGTCGATTCGTGAGTTGCATTCCCTCAACGCCGTAGTCGGTCGTATGGTTGTTGGCTCGGTTGAACAGGTCAAACCCCATGCCCACGAGATCCTTCAATGTCTCGGGTGAGCCCACCTCGTAGTTCCCACCGTTCTCAGCGGCTGGCCAGCCATCGAACTCGGCTAGCCGGAATACTGACTGCTCGAGGTTCATGAATGCGGCGTCCGTTCCCCGAATGATGTTCGCCATTTCATGGAACGCAGGGTCTTCCGGATGGTCGAATTGCTCAAGCCGACGATTCATGATCACGTCCCCAACCGCGGACAAAATCCAGTGCGTCTCGGGTCCGACAGGTGAGCGAGTTTGAGCGCTCAACGCAGGTGACAGAAAGACCGTGGCGGCCAAGCCGAGCACGAAGGCGCGATGCATGAGACCCTCCAGCCAGGGGGATGTGTCGCTCAGTAATACTCATGCCGGCACCCATTCACCAGAGTCCCTCTTGGCCTGGCTGGACGCTAGAACCGGTAGGTATAGTTGTCCGGCCAGCAGAAGGCCCAATACGCCCTACACAGCCCCCAGAAGCTTCTGAGGCTGACGAGGGAGGTTGAGGTGGGCAACCCTGCTACGCCTGAAAAACCTCCGAACGGGAACGGCCCATCCCTAGGGGCGCGCATTGCGTTCCCCCGCGCGTGCGAGAGTCTCTCAGCGTGAGGAGGGTCCGCCGTATGCTGCTGGGCACGTCGTCTCTGTTGAAACGGTGGTGGGCTTTCGTAGTTTCCGGACTCGCGGCGTCGGTCAGTAGGTGTACCTGACGCCTGTTCGCAGGCTAGTATCCAGCGCTCTGATCCCGTCGGGCGGTTTGCTATCATAACGGA
>JAYZBT010000290.1:0-9679 GCA_036338615.1 Gemmatimonadota bacterium | reverse complement strand
GTTAGCCAGCCGAAAAAGATACCGAAATCGCGGAGTGGGGTCACCGGGCAGGAATCGGCGCGCGCCTGCCAGCGGGCTCGCTCGCTTACTGCAACAGTTGAGGCCGCGGCGAATCGGGATCCAGGCGACCCCAGGGTACGTGAGCATCGTGCTCGAAGACCAACAGCCACTCCTCTTCTCGAGCTCGCGCCCAGAGCGAGCGCTTCGACTCGAGCGTCACCATCGGCTCCAGGTCGTACCCCATGATCCACGGAAGCGGCATGTGCGCCGTGGTTGGACACACGTCCGCCAGATAACAAGCGGTGTCTCCTCCGCTGCGGACGAGAACCGATTGGTGATGCGGCGTGTGGCCAGGGGTGCGCAGCACGCTCACGCCGTCCGTGATATCCGCGTCGCCCTCGACGAAGTCCCAGAGTCCGGCTTCCGCCACAGGCACGAAGTTTGACCGTAAGTAGCTCGCTCGCACGCGTTCGTTGCCGCCTGAAGCGAACTCGAACTCCGCCTTCTGAACCACGTGACGTGCCGTGGGGAACGCGGGACGCAACACACCGGATGTGTCCAGGAGGGTGTTGCCACCCGCGTGATCGAAATGGAGATGGGTGCTGAGCACGATGTCGATGTCTTCCGGCTCGAAGCCCGCGTGGCGGATGCCGTCCTCGAGGCGAGTCGGTTCACCCGCGTTGTCCACCCCGTAGAGGTCGTGGAATTTCTCGCTCTCTTTGCTGCCGATGCCGGTGTCGACGAGCACCAACGCGTTGGGTGCCTCGATGAGCAGGCAGCGCAGCGCGAGCGGGATCCGGTTGCGATCGTCCGACGGGATCCTCCGCTGCCACAAGGGCTTCGGCACGACGCCGAACATCGCTCCGCCGTCGAGCCACTGGAGGCCGGCCTCGAGCGCGTGGATGCGGATCGAACCGACGTCCGTCGAGCGGCTCAGCGGCAAGTCCGAAGCGGTCATCGTCCTCGGCCTCTTCTCCTCCGGGACTCGTAGCCCGGAAGCTCGAGTGAATACTGGTCCGGGTTGAACTCTTTTCGCTGCCTGCGGCGCTTGAGATACCACTGTAGCGTCGCGAGGTCTTCGATGCCCCTGCCCGCGGCCTCATCGAGCAGCCGCAGCAGAACGCGCGCGGTCGCGAACGCGTCACCGTGCGCTCGGTGCCGACCCTGGATCTCGACTCCGAAGTGCCGCGTGACCACGTCGAGATTCCTGTGCCGGAGCGCCGGAACCAGGCGCCGGACCATGCGCACGGTACACAGCTTGGGCACGGCGGGCACGTCCACGTTGGCACGCACGAGTTCAGCCGAAACGAAGCTCCAATCGAACGTGGCGTTATGGGCGACAAAAGCGCGCCCCTCGAGGCGGCCCGCCACCTCCTCTGCGATATGCTCGAAGTAGGGCGCCACCGCGGTCATCCCGCCGGTGATGCCGGTCAGGGAGGTAATCATCGACGGAATCCCCTGCGCGGGATTCACCAGCGTCTGGTACTCGTCCACGATCGCCCCGGCCTGCACCTCCACGATGGCGATCTCCACGATACGGTGGCCATTCCACGCCCGGCCTCCGGTGGTTTCCACATCGACAACGGCGAACCGCACCTCGGACAGCGAGACACCGAGCGGAGCCAGCGTAGGGTCGAGGCTCCATACGCCCTCGCTGTCGACCAGAAAGCGAGGGTCGGCCCCGAGCATCTGAAAGACGGCCGCGGAGGCGGCACCGGGATGCCCCGCGAGGCCGAGCACGTCGCCGGCCAGATCCAGCGTGTGCGTGGGTCCGTCCTGGAGTCTGCGTACCGCATGACGGATGAGAGAGACCCTGGACCCTACGGTCACACCCCGGCCTCTCCCCTGGTGATATGAAACGACAACGCCTCGAGCTCCATGACGACATTGACGTCCTCGACCAGGACGGAGGAGGGTACTTTGATCTGGACCGGCGCAAAGTTGAGAATGCCCCTGATGCCCGCACGGACCGCGCGGTCCGCGACTTCTTGAGCCACCGAAGCCGGCACCGCAAGGATCACCAGATCGATCTCGAGTTCGGTGACGACGGTCTCCAGGTCTTCCGGCGGGCGGATCTCGGTGGTCCCCCATCGCACGCCGATTTTCTCTGGATCTGAATCGAGAATCGCGACGCAGTTGTAGCCCCGCGACCTGAAATCCGGATACTCGAAGAGCGCCGATCCAATGCGCCCCGCGCCCACCAGCACGACTCGCCACACGCGATCGACCCCGAGAATGGCCCGCAGACGCTCAAGCAGCTCGTCGATTCGGTATCCAAGGCCTCTCTTGCCAAAGGAGCCGAAGTGAGAGAGGTCCTTTCGCACCTGAGCAGCCGTAGTATATCCGCGCGAAGCGAGCTCTTCGCTGGAAACCGTTGCGCCCCCCTCCTCCTCGAAACCTTCGAGCGCCCGGAGATAGTGCGACAACCGGCGTACTGTCGAGTCGGAGATGCGTCTGGACACGGGCTCGAAACAGGGACCAGCGGCGCAAGAAAGCGCCGCTTGTGAAAGTCTTCACAAATGTATGGGCGGGTCAGATCGACGGCAACGCAGCGACCAGCCGAATGAACGTTTCCGGCGAGAGGCGCTCGGGACGATCGTTCAGCGCGAAGCCTGCGCTCTCCGCGATACCCGCAAGTCGCCGCACCGGCACAGAGAGATCGGGGTGATCGCGCAGGATCTTCCCCATCTGCTTTCTCCGCCATTGAAACGCCGAGCGGACAACGGTCCTCAGGCGGTGTTCATCCTGGGCGAGCAGCGGTTCGGGATGCAGCGGGCTGATCCGGATCACGGCGGAGTCCACGCCAGGTACGGGACGAAACGCTCCTCTGCGCACACCGAAGAGACGCTTCACCGTCGCCACGCTGCGAACCCCGACGGTGAGAGCGCCGTACGCCTTGCTTCCGACCGCCGCCGTAAGGCGCTCGGCAACCTCCTGCTGCACCATGAGCACGATCTCGCGGGGGCGCGGGCGCTCGAGCAGACGGAAAATGATCAGCGACGTGATGTTGTACGGAATGTTACCGATGACCAGCGCCTGCGACGGGTCTCGCACCTGCTCCCAAAACGGCTCTTCGAGCACCGACCCTTGAACGACGAATAAGTCGTCCCGGCCGTCCGCCTCATCCATCCACGATGCGGCCAGCGCGTTGTCGAGTTCCACGAGGACCAAACGATCCACCGTGCCGAGGAGATGCCGAGTGAGCGCGCCCTTGCCGGGCCCGATCTCCACGACCTCGTCGTCCGGCCGGGTGCCCAACGCGGCAACGATCTTTCTTTGCAGGTTCGGGTCGACGAGGAAGTTCTGGCCGAGCGAACGCTTCGTCCGGTGCTGGGAGGGGTCGCTCACAGGGAGCGGAGACTCAGACCCGGACGACCAAGACGGTCCGGTAGTCGCCCAGGAGCGCAGGCAAACTATCCTCGTCGGACGAGAGCGCGAAAAGACAGTCCACAATTTCCGTCGCTGCCCTGTACCGACTCCTGATCGCGGTCTCGAGGATCAGTCCCTCCCCGTCAGTCCGTGTATTCGAGGCGAGCATATCCGAAAGGCCATCCGTGAACAAGAGGAGCAGATCCCGTTCCCGGGCCCACGGCACCGAAGTCTCCAGATACGAGTCGGGACCCGCGAAGCCCACAGGCGGGTCGGTCGCGGTGAGCCGTTCGGCCGTTCCGTCGTCGCGGATCGCGAACGCGTGGGGGTGCCCAGCGTTGGAGTAGGTCAGCGTGCCGCTCTGCGGGTCGAGAACTCCATAGAAGACCGTCAGGAACATCTCGGTGGTCTCGAGCTCTTCCGCCAAGGCATCGTCGAGCAAACGCAGCACCTTCGCCGGAGACATGAACTCTCTGGCATAGAGGCCCGCGACACTCAACGTCAGCGTCATGATCAGCGCGGAGGGAAACCCGTGCAGTGAGACGTCACCGAGCATGACGCCGATGCGACCCGCCGGCAGCTTGAAGACCTGGTAAAAGTCGCCGCCGACCTGCTCGGCCGGATCCACACGCCCCCCCGCCTCGATCCAGTCGAATTGCTCGAGCGCCGGGAGCAGCTTCATCTGCAGGTCGTGGGCGAGCTCCATCTCCTTGGCCATGCGCTCCTTGGAGACGCTCTCCCGCACCAACCGGATGTTCTCGAGCACCGCCCCGATCTGGAAGGCGATCGCCACGAGCAGCTTTTGGTGGGCAGCACTGAACGGGCTGTTGTCTTGGCGACCGATGAGGTTCACCACGCCCAACTTACGGGACTCCCCGCGCCGCTGATACCGGATGGGCACGGACAGGTGCGACTCGTCTCCTTCGATTCCGTCCCCACGTTCATCGCGCATGGGGCGGGACACGACGCTCGGTTGTCCGTCCCGGAACACCCTCGACGTCACAGCGTCCGGGTCATCCGGGTTGAGAGGCCCCTCACGGCCGTCCTCTCCCACTTGCGCATGGAGATGGAGTTGATCGTCGTCCGGCTCGTAGACCCACAGGGAGCCTCGATTCGCGCCCATGACGTCGCAGACCTCAGCCAGAATCTGGTTCGCACCGTCGGCCAAATCCAGCGTCGCACCCAGGATCTCACTGATGGAATAGACGAGGTTTGTCTCCTCGAAGCGCTCCGAGAGTTCGTAGGTGAAGAAGTCTATCTCTCGCGCGCTCTCGAACGCTCGCTCGAGCACCGAGCAAAGAAACGCCGCCATCGGCTCTGCGGGGCGGTCCGCCAAGGCCATATGAAGCTCGAGCGGGGGTCCATCGTCGGAAGTGATCGAGCGGGTAGTGAACCCGTCGCCCATCGCGTCGTCTTGGAAGGTGCCGCTCGCATAGACCACTTCGCTGGCAGGGCCCGGCTCCGGCGGGGGCACAATCAAGCGCAGTGACGCACCGAACGTGTTTTCGAAGTCAGCCAGCGTCTTGAGTACAGCCGCCGGCAACGTCCCCAGGACGAGCCGGTCCGCGGCCGTCACGCCCGGGCGCCGCCCTCGAGAGGGCCATTCTTCTCCAGCGTCAGCACCAACGTCACCTGATTCCCCCGGTCGTTGTACGACACGTCGAGCAACTGCCGCATGAGGAAGACTCCACGACCACCGTCCTTGAGAAGGTTTTCGGGTGCGGTGGGGTCCGGAATCGCGCTCGGATCGAAGCCGGTTCCCTGGTCGGTGATGCGCGCCTCGAGACGGCCATCGTCGAGCGTCACCTCGACGCGCACGTGCTTCGACGGGTCATGCGCGTTCCCGTAGAGCATCGCATTCAAGAGGGCCTCCGTGAGGCCCACTTTGAAATTCAGCCGTAGACGGTCTTCGTCCGCCGTACAGGAGTTGCAACGCTCCATGACGTATTCGACGGCGTGCCGGATGGAGCGCACATCCGTGGGGATTTCGAGAACGAGTTGGTCGTCCATCTACGCCTGATCCGGAGCCTGAAGCTCTGGTATATGATCGAGGATCAAAATCCGTCGAGCGCCTCTTCCTTGGTATCCATGATCCGGAACAGTGTGGCGAGCTTGGTGAGCTCGAACAGAGTTCGCAGATCCTCGTTCATGCTCGAAAGCCGAAGCTCGCCGCCTTGCTCTCGGATCTTCTTGGAGAGGCTGACGAGGACGCCGAGCCCCGAAGAATCTATGTAGCCCGTGCTCGAAAAGTCGATCACAAACTTCCGGTCGCCCCCTTCGAGCTGCTCGAGGACTCGTTGCTTGAGCTCCTGACGGTTCCCGACAATGAGCTGACCTTCGACTTCGACAAGAGTTGCATCGCCACTCTGCGACACCTGAAAGCCCATGGCTTCACCGCTCCAAGGATTGGATTCGAGCCCATCCGCAGGGTCGACTGATAGGTAGGCACAATACCCGCGTACCAATAGTAGAAAGGGAACAAATGTTCAGGCAAGGGAACCCGAACATCTGGGTACTACGGCTGCTCGGCCATTACTGCCGTAATGCACGCTACCGAGACGATGTCGGCTGGCGAAGCACCACGAGACAGATCGTTGAACGGCCTGGCAAAACCTTGCAGAACGGGGCCCAAAGCCACCGCCCCAGCCAAGTGCTGAACCAGCTTGTACGCGATGTTGGCGGCGTTCAGATCTGGGAAGACGAGTACGTTAGCGACGCCCTCCAGCGGCGAACCCGGCGCCTTTCGCCGCGCCACCGCCGGCACCAGGGCGGCGTCCACCTGCAGTTCCCCGTCTGCCACCACGTCCGGCGCGAGCGCTCGGAATCGCTCGGCCGCGTGACTCATCTTGGAGACGGACGCGCCTTGGGCAGACCCCTTGCTTGAATAACTGAGGAACGCCACCCGCGGCTCGTCGCCGACGATCAAGCGGCGGGCACGGGCCGCCGCGAGCGCGATCTGTGCCAGTTGCTCGGGCGTCGGGTCGGGGACCACGCCCGCGTCCGTGAAGGTCAGGACGGACGGCGCCGGATCGTCTGCCCGTGGGTCGAGGCGATCCAGGACCATGTAGAAGGATGAACTCAGGATGTCGACACCCCCCCGCAAACCGAGCCCCCGAAGCCCGGCCCGGATCACATCAGCAGTGGGGCGTACAGCACCCGCGACAGCACCCGCGGCCTCGCCGTCTCGAACCAGGAGCGCCGCCTGCAATAGTGGATCGCGCGCCAACTCTCGGGCGTCGCCCATCGTCAGGCCATGGTGGGCCCGCAGCTCGTGGAGCCGAACGGCGGCATGCTCCACCCGCTCCTCGGACGCCGGATCGAGGACGGTCACACGCCGCTCGTCGATGCCCGCCGCGCGCAGGGCTTCGCGAAGCGAGTCGGGAGGTCCCAGTAGAATCGCTTCGTAGAGCTCCGAACTGAGGGCGTCGCGAAGAGACTCATGAACGCGGGGGTCGGTCCCCTCGGGGAAGACGAGCTTGTGCTTCGCTGAGCGAGCGCGCGCCCGGAGTCCCTGGAGGAATGCCCCGGGCGGGCCGGTCACGCGCCGAGCTTCTCCCGGAGACGCGAGAGCACCGGCGGCGATACGAAGCGGGATACGTCCCCGCCGAGCGAAGCGACCTGGCGTACGAGCGAGGACGACAGGAACGAGTACTCGACCTCGGGCACGAAGAAGAGCGTCTCGATCTCGGGCCACAGTTCCTGGTTCATCTGCGCCATCTGGAGTTCGTACTCGAAGTCCGAGATCGCGCGCAGGCCCCGGACCACCAAGTACGATCCCAGGTCGCGCGCGAAATCGACGAGCAACCCCTCGAAGGCCTGAGCCTCCACCCGCGGGTCTTCGGCGAATACCTCGTTGATGAGTTCGACGCGCTCCTGAACCGTGAAGAGACTCGTCTTCGATTGCGTCGCGGTGCGCGCAACGGCGACGATGAGCCGATCGGCCACGCGCAGCGTCCGTCGCGCGATGTCCTCATGACCCTTGGTCATGGGATCGAAGGACCCGGGATAGATGGCGACCCTCGGGCTGGCAGAGCTCATGCTTCGGCGGTCAGGGTCGTGAGGGCGGTGTCACCGTAGCGCCGCGTTCTCGCGGCCTCCGGTACATAGAGCGTGTCACACGAAGGATGCTCCAACCAAAGTTCGCGCGCAAACCGGCGCATCATCCAGGAATCGACGAGTGCCTGTGCCTGCCCACTCTGATAGGGGGGATCGGCCACCGCGATCGAGAAAAGTAACGCTTCGCGGTCGAGGTATCTGAAGACGTCGTCGGACACCACCGTGCAGCTCTCGGCGACGCCGAGCTGTGCGATATTGGCCTCGATGACCCGCAAGGCGGCATGCGACTTCTCGACGAAGGTCACGCTCCCGGCCCCACGACTCAGCGTCTCGAGCCCCAAGGCCCCGGAGCCTGAAAAGAGATCGAGCACGTCCACATCGTCGAAACGACCACCCATCGCCGACATCCAGGCCTCTCGAACGCGGTCCGTCGTCGGACGAACGCCCTTCCCCTTGAGCGGCGAGAGCCGATGGCCGCGGAACCGGCCGGCGATGATCCTCATGCCAAGCTGCCGGATGCCGACCCCTCGGCCGGACCGGTCGTGCTCAGGCGCAGCGCGATCAGCCGGGCCTGAACCCGGGACCGACCGCGCCATTCATTTCTCTCGAGCCGAAACGCAACGTCGTACGGCGCCGCCATGACGGCTGCGGGCGGGTGTCGATCCGCGAGACCGAAGCCGATCGCCTCGACGGGTGCACCACCCCCGTGCAACGTCGCCTTGAGGTGGTTCTCTCCGACGACCTTGGCGCCCTTCAACACGGCCGCGTGGGCAATGAAGGTGGGGCCGGGATTCCCCATGCCGTGGGGGCCCAGATAGCTCAGCCAGTGCACGAGGTCCAGGTCGACGTCGGCGAGGTCAATCTCGAAATCGGCACGAAGCCGCGGTCTGAGATCGGAAGATTCGAGCCGCGCGCGCGCCTCTGCGTTGAAGGACACCCGCAACGCCGGCACGGAGTCCCTGGACACGTCCATGCCCGCAGCCTGTTCGTGGCCGCCGAAGCGTAGCATGTGGGCGGAGCAGGCACGCAGCGCCTCATAGAGATCAAACCCCGGAATCGAACGCGCGCTTCCGCGACCCCGCTCACCGTTGAGCGCGATGAGGACCACGGGCCTATGGATGCGCTCGACCACCCTGGAGGCCACAATCCCGATGACCCCGGGATGCCATCCCTCGCCCGCGACGACGACGCCGAAGTCGCTGTCCGGGTCGTATTCTCGCCCGAGGGTGTCCAGCACCTCGGCCAGCGTGCGCTTGTCCTCCTCTTGGCGCACCCGATTCGTACTGTCCAGTTGCTCGGCCAGCCGCGCTGCCTCTCGGCCGTCTTCCGTAAGCAGAAGTCGCAACGCGTCTGCGGACTCGCCCATGCGCCCCGCCGCGTTGATCCTCGGCGCCACGGCGAAGCCCAGCCTGCCTGATGTGACCTCTTCGCGGGACACCCCGGAGACCTTCAGCAATGCGTCGAGGCCGCGCACGGTGGTCTGCCGAAAGCGCCGCAGGCCGTAGTGGACGAGCACGCGATTCTCGCCCCTGAGCGGAACGAGGTCTGCGACTGTTGCGAGCGCCACCAGATCCAAGTGCGCGCCCAGCGCCCCCGCATCGGCCGCGAGCGCGTCGGCGACCAACGCACAAAGTTTGTACGCCACGCCGCAGCCGCAGAGGTCCTTGTCGGGGTAATCGCAGTCGGGTCGCTGCGGGTTTACGACGGCCACCGCCTCGGGTAGTGGGCCCGCGACGGTATGGTGGTCGGTGACGACGACATCGATTCCCGCGCGGTTCGCGGCAGACACCGTCTCGTGGGCGACCGTACCGCAGTCGGCGGTCACGATCAACGACGCGCCCGCCTCCTTCGCGGCCTCGAGCCCTGCGGGCCCGAAGTCGTAGCCGTCTCCGAGTCTGTGCGGAACGAAGGGAGTGATGCGCCCCCCGAGGCTTCGCAGCCAGCGAGTCAGCAACGCCGTGGAACAGATTCCGTCGACATCATAGTCCCCGTGCACGAGAATCGTGTCCTCGGCGCGGATGGCCGCGGCAATGCGCTCAGCGGCTGCGGGACCGTCCGCGAGTAACGCGGGATCGTGCAGATGCTCCAGACGCGGCCGCAGAAAGTGCTTGGCGTCGTCCGGCACCGCGAATCCGCGGGTGACCAGGACGGAACAGACCGTACGCGGAAGGCGGAGCGCTTCTAAGAGCCCGAGTACCGCTTCCTCGTCAGGCGGTTCGGATAGAACCCAATCGTGCTCGGGCGGACGGAGGCG
>JAYZBT010000289.1:0-3287 GCA_036338615.1 Gemmatimonadota bacterium | reverse complement strand
TGCACCTTCTGCCCTGGAGGAGATGCGCCGACGGAGGACTGGACGCGCCTCGGTCCACTCTTGGTGGCAGACCAGGTGCTCACGGAGGGCGGGGGGTATATCGACGGATTCGTCGAGCAAGCGGAAGATTACGCCGACATGGAGCTGATTGGGCTCACATCGCCGGACAATCTCTTTGGCGGATCCTCGCGCTCTTGGAGCACACAAGAATCGTTCGAGGTCTTCCTGAGCGGGATGCTCGCTGACCTGGAGGAGGCGCTTCCGGTCGATGGCGTATATCTAGCGCTGCACGGAGCGCTCGCGGTCCGCGGGGTCCCCCGGCCCGAAGCTGAAATCGCACGTCGCTTTCGCGAGGTCGTCGGCCCCGACGTGCCCATCGCGGGCACTTTCGACCTCCACGGCAATGAGGACGAGCAGTTCCTCGAACACGCCGATTTTGCTTTCGTCACGAAGCGCTTCCCGCACTATGACGATGGGTTGCAGGGCGCGCGCGCCGCGCGTGCGCTCCATCGCGCCATGACCGGTACGTACCGATCCACCACCGCAACGCGAAAGCCGGGGATCATCACGCCGACCGTGCTGCAATGGACCGGGGCAGCCCCCGCCAGCGAGATCATGGAACGGGCACGTCGCTGGGAAGTCCGCGAAACGGACGTCTTCGTGAGTGTCTTTTTCGGCTTCCCATGGTCCGACGTGCCGGACGTCGGAGCCACCGTCCACGTCATGACCAACGATGACCAGGCGCTGGCCGACGCCATCGCCGATGACATGAACGACTACATGTGGCGGGTCAGGGAACCGTTCGCCAACGGCGGCTTCTCGCGACCGGACGCCGCCGCACGCACGGTTCGAGACGCGATCGCGGCGGGGCAGGTCCCGGTGGCGATCGGGGACTACTCCGACCGTCCAGGCGATGCCACGCACATCACGCGTGCCTTCGACGCGGCCGGCATCTCCAACGTGCTCTATGGGGCGATCAGTTCCCCCGCGACGCTCGACGCACTTCAGGCCGCAGGCGCTGCGGCGGGGGACGAATTCGATGGCGAGATTGGTGGCTACACGGCGTCGGGCGGGGATCCGTACCGGATCCGAGGCACCATCGCCTACGTCGGGCCGTGGGCGGGGTATCAGTACACGGCCGCCGTGGCGTACGGCGACGGCAACTTGGTCTTCATCGTGCCAGCGTATACGCAGATCATGTACCCGGACCGCTTCGCGATCGGAGACATCGACCCGGCCGACTACGAGGTCTTCGTGGTCAAGTCGAGGGCGCATTTCCGTCGCGGCTTCGACGAGACGGGTTTCGCGAAGACGATCATCATCGTGGAGGCGACGGGCCCCTTCATTGGGACGACGTTCCTGGACGCGCTACCCTATGAAAACGTCGACCTCTCGAGCCTCTATCCGTACGGCACTCCTGACGGTCGATGAAGGAAGCGCGAGCGGCTAGGAAGGTGACCAGCACGGACGATGATCGTCTCAGGGACCTCGGACCGCCTACGCGATGATGTCGTGGATGACGTTCCCGGCCACGTCCCCGGGTTCCGCGTCTCCCACGCTCAGCGCGACGCGGGGCAGATGGGTCTCGCTCCGTTCAACGAAGCGACCGTCTCCCGCGGCCATGAACAGGCGGCTCGTGGTCTGGAAGGTTTCCCACGAAGACCTCGGTGCGGCCGTCGCCGTCGAAGTCGCGGCCCTTGATAACCCGCGTCAGATCGGCGTCCGCGGCGATCTTCCTCATCAGGCTCCTTCCTGCCAAAGAGATCTCAACGCAGCCGAAATACGAAGAGGGTATTGCCACCGGAGCGCTGCCGGATCTCGGGCGTGAGCACGAGATTGTTCGGTCCGCCCCCGGCTGCGATGGCGATGTACTGGACGCCATCGACCATGTAGCTCACCGGGAATCCCCCGGCTGTGGCGTTGAGGATCTGCTCCCAGACCACTTCGCCCGTCTCCGCATCGAACGCGCGAAAGCGGCGAGCGTCGTCGGTCGCGAACACCAACCCACCTCCCGTGGTGAGCACCGAGCCGCCGAAACCGGCTCGCTGACGGTACTGCCACAGGGTCTTGCCGGTCGCGACGTCCACGGCAGAGAACACGCCCACATTCTCGTCGGAGCCCGGGACGTGCATGTTCCGGTAGCGCGCGGAGCCATGGTACATGCCCAGGGTCGGCTCGACCGGCTCGAGCGTGTACTGCATGCACGAGTTGTTCCCCGACGAGTAGAGCGCGTTCGTGCCGGGATGGTAGGCCGCCGCCTGCCAGTTGGTGCCGCCGCTCAAGTGGGGGCACACGACCACCGGCTGGCCGACATCGGGGTACGCCAGTTCCGGATTGGCGATTCCCTTCCGGGCCTCTGCGTCGACGCCGACGATGATGTTCTGATAGTGTGTCTGGCGCGCCCACAGGAAGTCGCCCGTTGCGGCGTCCAGGGTCCAGATGATGCCAGGCTTGCCCGGGATGCCTGTGACGACTTTCCTGCGCTGCCCTGTTGTGAGCGCAGGGCTGATCCAGTCGACCGACTCGGGATCCGGCGTCACCTCGGTCTCGACGAGGATGCGCTCGAAGGGGTGATCCTGATCGAACTCGTCACCCGGCAGGTACTGGAAATACCAAACGATCTCCCCGGTACTGGCATCGAGCGCCAGCGTCGAGTTGGTGAACAGCGCGTCCCCCACCTGGCCGCGTTGGACGGAGCCCCACGGGACCGGTACCGCGACGCCCGTATAGATGAGCCCGAGTTCCGGATCGTAGCTCGGCGCCATCCAAGCGGAGCCGCCCCGTCGCTCCTCGTCGGGCACGTCACCCCATGTGTCGCCCCCTGGCTCCCCGGAGTACGCGAGGGTGTAGGTCCGCCACCGCTCTTCGCCGGTCTCCGGGTCGTGCGCGGAGATCCAACAGCGGGTGTTGATGTAGTAGCAGCCCGACATGCCAGCCACGACCTGGCCCGCGATGAGTTGCGGGCCGCCCGAGTAGTGGTGGCCGATCGTCCAGTCGCCGACCTGCTGCTCCCACTCGAGCTCCCCGGTGCGCGCGTTCAATGCCACCAGGTAGGCGTCGTGCGTCGCGATGAAGAGCCTGTCGCCGAAGAGCACGGCGTTTCGGTTCGCGCACGAGAGTCTGGCAACGTGCTCTACGCGCTCTCGGCGATAGGTCCACAAGAGGGTGCCGTCGCGCGCGTCCACCGCTTCTACGAAGTCACACGCCTGGGGCAAGAACATGACGCCGTCGTGCACGAGCGGGGTCGTTTCCTGCAGTCCGCGCTCCATGGTCCACGCCCACGCCAG
>JAYZBT010000288.1:0-5067 GCA_036338615.1 Gemmatimonadota bacterium | reverse complement strand
CAAAGCGAGAAGGAGAAGCGGAGCGCTCGCACTCAGGCCACGGTTGCGCGTCTTGCTCATCAGACACCTCGGGTAACGGGACGAATCGCCCCTCCACGAAATCCGGACAGGGAGCAAGATCCGACTCGCCAGGCGCGACGGCAAGGCGAGGGCGGGGCCGGGGGAGCCCGAATCACCGAGTTTCCGCGGAAACTGCCCGCAGGCTGTCGTGTGATGCGAGCCTGGTCCGGGTCCGTCACGATGTGCGGTCCGACACTCGGCCCAACACCCAACCAAACGGCCATCACCTCCAGACCGCCTCCGTATTCGACGTGGGTCACAAGTCGCGCACCGTGTCACCGGCGCTGCGCCGAGTTCTCGAGGTCAGGGACCGGAGCTGTCGGTTCCCGGGGTGTGGGCTCCGCTTCACCTACGCCCATCACATCGTACACTGGGGCGACGGTGGTGATACGAAGCTCCACAACTGCCTGCTGCTCTGCTTATCCGCCTCGGAACCGGTCGAGGCTCACCGACCGCCGGCATGCGGCCCGGCGGTCTTTCGCGAGGGAGGCACCAGCCTGCCCCGTTTGCGTGCCCGCTGAGAAAGCGAAAGTTTGCGGCATGTAGCGGTGCACATCGGGGCACGCGATCCCATCGGGGGCACGTGTCGGTCGTCCCAAGCAGAGGGAGCACGATCATGGACAAGCGAGCAAACACGAACCGGCCAAGAATCTCGGACGGGAGCAACGGGGCGGTCCGGCCCAGCGTCTTCCTGACCCTCACCCTCGCCGCAGCGCTCCTGATCGGCCTCGCCCTGCCCTCCCCTGTCGCGGCCCAACACCTCCCCGTCGCCGAGCCCGAGAGCATGGGCATGTCGTCCGACCGATTCGACCGCTTGGACGCCGTCATGCAACGCTACATCGACTCCGACATGGTGGCGGGGACAGTCACCTTGGTGGCGAGGAAGGGGAAGGTCGTGCACCTCAGCGCGCTGGGGCACCGCTACATCGAGGGGAACGAGCCGATGCCTACCGACGCGATCTTCGTGATCATGTCGATGACGAAGCCCATCGTGAGCGCGGCCCTCATGATGCTCTTCGAGGAGGGGCACTTCCTTCTCGACGACCCGATCTCCGACTACCTGCCCGAGTACGCGGACAAGATGGTGTTGGTCGAGACGGGAGAGGGAGTGGAGCGCGTTCCGGCTGATCGGCCGATCACCTTCCGGCACGTACTGAGCCACACCGCAGGCGTCGACCCCTCGAGGAACCTGCTTACCGAGGAAGAACGAGCCGAGTTTGGTCGGAAGGCCACACTGGAGGAAACTCTGGTCGCGAGAGCGTCTATGCCGCTGGCGTTCCATCCAGGGGACCAGTGGCGGTACGGAAGTTCGACCGACTATGTGGCGCTGCTCGTCGAGCGCATCTCTGGGCAGGCCCTCGACCATTTTCTGCAGGAGCGCATCTTCGATCCGCTCGGCATGACCGATACGCACTACAACGTGCCCGACTCCAAGGTGGATCGCATCGCGGCGGTCTACAATCCGTCCGGCCCCGGCGGCACGATCGAGCTGCGCAACGCCCCTGGACCCGACCGGCCGACGCGTTATTTCGGAGGCGTCGCGGGCCTCTCGTCCACGGCACCCGACTACTTCCGATTCTCCCAGATGATTCTCAACGGAGGCGAACTGAACGGGATCCGTCTGCTCAGCCCTTCGACGGTCAACCTCATGATCACGAATCACACGGGCGATCTGCCGATCTACATCAAGGGCGCTGACGCCTACGGATTCGGCTTGGGCTTCAGCATGCTGACCGATCCGGCGAAGTCACGTCAGGCTCTCACTCCGGGGACCTTCGGATGGGGAGGAGCCTGGGGAACCGTCTTCTGGATCGACCCGACCGAGGAAATGATCACCATCATGATGGTTCAGATCTCGCGCTACGGACATCTGACGATCCGACAGGACGTAGCAAACATGGCCATGCAGGCGATCACCGAGAGCTTCCATTCGGGCAAGCAGGGCATCCGCGGCTACGAGGCGATCAGGAGGTAGCAACGAGACCGGAGTTTGTGCCCTCCGCCCCTAGCTCCCCGCGGCCTGCTCCTCGCCGCGCCGCCCATCAGCCTGCGGCTGAGCCTCCGGCTCCGGCTCCGACATGTCGCCGAGTCGCAGCCATCCGATCAGAAGCGCACCCGCGAAAGCGTTCACGGCCACCGTCGCGAGCGGTCCGAGAGACTCCAACCCCACGACCGAGCCGGACCCGGCGACAGTGGCGGAAAACGCGACCGTGCACAGGACGGCGGCGACGACGATCGGCTTGAAGCCGCCCCTGCTCTCCCCGTCGAATACGACGGCGATCACGATGCCAACCAGTCCGAAGACCAGGAAGTGCACGCCGGTGAAGATCGCGATCCGGTAGGCAGTCGAGAGACCGGCGATCAGACCGGATACGCTCGTGAGGTCCAACTGCAGGCCGCCGGGGCCCAGGGCCGCTCCTGATAGGGCGCTCGCGGTGGCCAGCGGCTCGAACCGTATCAGATCGAGAACGACGACGGAGGCCGCTACCCCGAGAGCGGCGACGGCGCCCGCTTCTGCCCCTCTGACTGCTCGTCCGAAACGGCTCATGGTCCGGCTCCTTGGAGCGTGTCATCACCCCTCCCCACCGACCTATCACGCAACGTGGGTCGCGCCGGCGCCCGCCGCAACCGACCGGCACTCGGCTCGAGCGCTCATGTACGAGGGCCTCGTCGGTAACAGCATACTCAGTCCAGAAGCCCGTTGGCCCGGAGGAATTCCGTCAGATACCCGAGCACCGTGGGCCATTCGCGCGCACAATCGTTGTGCGCACATTCGATCTCGTGAACCTCGAGCCCTTCCCGTGTGCCGGCGAGCGTTTCCGCGTGCGCATAGGGAATCACCTCATCGTCGATTCCGTGAATCAACAAGATGGGGCCCGAGAAGTCCGCCACAGCCCGTTGGTTGTCGAACCGATCACGGACCAGCAGGCCAGGAACGAACATCTCTCGCGCCATCGCCGCCGTGGAACTGAAAGTGGACTGGAGAACCAACGCGGCGACGGGTCGATCCAGAGAAAGGTCGCCCGCAGCACCCCCTCCCATCGACCTCCCGAAGGCAATGATCCGGTCGGCATCCACGTCGTCACGCCCGACGAGCCAATCGAACGCCAGCGTGAATGTTTCGCCCAGTGTCTCCCTGGACGGCTTGCCATCGGAATATCCATATCCGGGAAACTCCACCAGCAGCGCACTCACACCTTCCGCCGCTACGCGGACCATCTCGCTCTCCCAATCCTCGATCAACTCTCCGTTGCCATGTGCGAAGAGGATCGTGGGGCCGGTCGGGACTCCCTCCCCAGAGAAGAACCACGCCTCGACCTGGCCGAAGGACGCCTCGAGCCACACCGGGGTGACGCCGTCCGGGGCGGAGGCCGTCTCGCGGGGAGACTCACGGGACGTGCCCGGAAACAAAAGCGCTCGCTGGAGCACGAAGAGCAGCATCACGTACCCGAGCAGGGCCAGTCCCAGAATTCGTAAGGCCGCGCCCCATCGGACGCTGCGCCGGGGGCTCGAGTTACCCGTCCAGGACACCTCGTTCACGCATCGCTTTGGCGTAAAAGACCAAGCCCAGTGCAACCAGGAAGATCAACACGCTGAAGATGAGCCCACCGATCCCCAGCACGTCGAACGCGTTGGAGAGGCCGTAGTTGTGGATGGCCGTGATCGACATCGAGACGAAAGAAGCCACGAATACCGGAAAGGCCAGGCGCTTCCTCAGCAGGAGAAGGACCGAGCCGAGCAAGCCGCCCCAAACGGCGATCGCCCAGAACGCGACAACCCAGGTCGGGAAGCCGTAAAAGAACTCGAGCTGCTCCGGGGTGAACGCACCCATGTACGACTCGTTGCGCGTCTCGGTCAGGACGTAGTCGAACGCGCCCATGCCATTCCACAGTAGCGTGACGGTGCCTACGATCCAGAGGTGCTTCGGTGTCTGCGCGGCTCCCCCAGGCGGGGTCTCAGACATGGTTGCTTCCTCCTTCCGGATTCAGCGGATGTTCATGAAGGGAAACAAGAGCCCCAGCTCGATCGAATCCGTTCGCTTCCGGGCGATCGCGCGATACTCGGGACTGCTGATCATCGATCGGAAACTCTCGATCGAGGGATATCGGACCAGGATCATCCGATCCACCTCTTCATCCGAGATGACGGCCGTGAGACCACTCATGCTCAGGACGGGGCGTCCTCCCTGCTGCCTAAGCAGAGGCATGACGGACGCGCCGTAGTCGTTGTAGCCCGCCTCGCCGCCCTCCTCCTTGAACCGAAGCAGATTGAGCATGTAGACCGCGTCGGAAGCATCGTCCGCCGCAACTCGGCGCATGGCGTCTCCGGCGAAAGCGTATACCAAAGACGCTTCCACGCTTTCCACCCGAAGCGGGAACGCTGCGCGATACTCGCTGCTCGCGCCCATCTCGACGACGGCTGAGGTCGAGGGATACTTCCGCATCGTCACACGATCCCAACTCGATGCATCCAGCCCCGCCACCGATTTCGACGAGCCCCGAAAGATGACCTCGCCTCCGAGCGAGGTCAGCTTCGCTTCAGCGAGCGCATCGTATTGCTCATAGCTCTCTTCCCGGCCCGGCCTGAACTTGACCAGGTCGATGACCGTCACGGGGCCCTCCATGTCGGACTGCGCGAGCCATGCCAATCCGCCGAGCACTGACGCCTCCTGGGCTTGAAGCCCCGTGTTGAGTAGGGCGAACAAGAGCGCCGCCCGAAACGTCGTTCTCATGATTCTCCTCCCGGAGGCCTCACTTCGGCACGCTTCCTGGCTCGGTCTTGGTCGTACTCAGGCCAAAAGAGTGCGATGAGGCGGTCGCGACGTACAAAACCGGCCGGGGTGGCGACGGCCAGGTTGACCAGGAGGGCGAAGCGCTTCGGCTGGGAGAGCACAGACAGTATCGAACGCCCGTCGGTGCCTTCGAGCTCGGTGCGTCCGAGTGTCGAGAGCCGGATGGATGGCATGTGCCCCTACCCTGGTCCGACCGAATCCCGCCACGATGTGCA
>JAYZBT010000287.1:0-10633 GCA_036338615.1 Gemmatimonadota bacterium | reverse complement strand
GAACATGCCGCCCATGTCCGTGACATCACTCGTGCACGTCGTAACCAGTGGCTCCAAATCCAGCTGGCCAAGTACAAGAGGCTTGATGTCGCCGAAAAGTAAGGGAAGCATTATGTCGCCGACGGGATCGGCGCTGTCCTGGACGATCCAGAGGATGGCTCGGATTCCCTCTCTATCCCGTTTTGTGTATTCGACGCCGTCAGAGATCAGCCCGAATACCTCCGAAAGGAAATGCAGATCCTCCGTAGCCGCCTTGGCGAGGTGCTTTAGGAAAGCACGCGAGGGTCTACGACGACGTCAGCCCGGAAGATCAAAGGCCGGCGCACTTTCTGCCCTCTGACTTTCTTCCCGTAGCTCTTTAAGAACCGCTGCTCAACGCGGCACCTCGATTCGACACAAGGTCGCGTTTGGATCCAAAATCAAGCCCCGCTCAAGGCTGTAGCCTCAAGCGGGGCTTGATGGTGACTCAATGGGGGCTGAGCGAATCGACCCCCAGGTTCCTGGCCAGTCTCAACCAGTGCGCGGCTCGTGGAAGCCTCTACGCATCCCGCAACCCTTTCCCCATAACGATGAGAAGGTTTGCAATGGCGACACCAGCAATAAAGACAGCTATTTGGTCCAGGAAGCCGTCGGCGTAGGCACCAATCACTGGAATGACGTCCAGGTTATCCGCGATGCGCGGCAGCGCCGCGGCCAACACGTAAGCGACTACGCGGGCCGACGCGTCTTCCATCGGCTGCATGAATCCCCAGACGAGACCAAGGAGCACGAGAACGAGCGCGAAGTATGCGAACACATCCGGTGCCGCAGTGGCGATAACCGCAACCAACACAGAACCGTACATAGCCGCTTGTGCGAGCTTCTGCATTTGAGCCTGCTCCTGTCAGTGAAGGTGCCTGAGCGTACGCACCCTGCCCGCGGCAATAGACGGCGGACCCGCCAATAACGCTAGGCTTGGGCGAGTCGGGCTGCTAGCTGTCCCCTCCCGTTGCCAGCAGTCCCATAATACTTGGGTCAGCTTTGGGTCAGGTTCTCCGTGATCCCGTACTTGACGTCCAGGCCCGCCTCGGCGCTGGTCTCATTGTCTACGACGGGAACGCCAGTCGCCGCGCCTGCCTCTCCTCCTCCTCCCCCGCCGGAGAGGAGTAGCATCACGGCTGCCACCGCCACGGCGTGAGCCGTCGGCCACCCCGGGGCCAAGCGAGCAGCCAACGCATGCGGGCTCTCGCGGCCCCAGGTCAACCGGACGCAAGCTGGCTGACCTCAGCGTGGATCATTCAAAGGCAGCCGTGTTAGACGTCACTGATCGACCGAGGGCAGCGTTTCTGAGCTCGACTGGCGCGGAGGGACAGGTATCCGTCACATTCCGATTTCACAGTCTGAGCTCACCTTTTCGAGTTGACGCTATCAGGTATCTCGAACATCTCTGGGTCGGGGAGGCGGGGTGATGACGTGTTTCGGTACGCGATGTGCGACGCTGTCGGCTGTTCCGGCCCTTTTGACTCCGTTCCTCCTCGGTGGGCTTTCCTGGAACCCCGATCCAGGCTCTGAGCAAGGCACGGCGAACGCCCAGGTCGCCTTCCAGGATTTGTTCAACAGCACCACGCGGGACGGAGTCGCCTGCTATCGGATCCCTGCCCTCGTGACCGCCCCGAACGGCGATCTGATCGCCGCGATCGACGAGCGCGTTCCGTCGTGCGCGGACCTGAGAGGGAACCGAGACATCAACATCGTCGCGCGCCGCAGCGACGACGGAGGCAGAACGTGGTCGGAGATCGAGACCGTGTCGGACTTCCCGGACGGCGAGTCGGCTTCCGATCCGTCCATGATCGTGGACGAGGTGACCGGCGAGATCTTCCTGTTCTACAACTTCATGGACCTGGACGAGGCCCCGGACGTCTACTTCCTGCACGTGATGCGCAGTGCGGACAACGGGCGCACATGGAGCGAGCCACAGGACATCACGTCTCAGATCACGAAGCCCGACTGGCGCGGTGACTTCAAGTTCATCACCTCGGGTCGAGGGATTCAGACGCGTTCGGGGACGTTGCTGCACACGCTCGTCAACCTCGACAACGGTCTCCATCTCTTCGCGAGCGAGGACCACGGAGCCTCCTGGTTCCTCATCGATACACCCGTGACTCCCGGCAACGAATCCAAAGTCGTGGAGCTCGGGGACGGTTCGTGGATGATCAACAGCCGTGTGAACGGTGCCGGCATGCGCTACGTCCACACTTCGACGGATCGGGGCCGGAGCTGGCAGTCGAGGCCCGCGCCGGAACTGGTCGACCCGGGATGCAACGGCAGCATCATCCGATACCGAGCGATGGACGGTGAATCCACCACGGATCTCCTCATCTTTTCGAACGCCGCGAGCGAAGACAGTCGGACGAAGCTGACGGTCCGCTTGAGCTACGATCAAGGCCGAACATGGGCCGTGAGCAGGCTCGTGTACGAGGGTGGGTCGGCCTATTCCTCCATGACGGTTCTCGCGGACGGCGACATCGGGCTGTTCTTCGAGAAGGACGGATACAAGGAGAACGTGTTCGTTCGCTTCCCGCTGGAGTGGGTGACGGACGGCGCGGACGGTGAAGATCCCGGCTCCTAGGGCGATCATCGTGAGCAGGGCCGCACGGCTCGTCGTCGGCCTTTGCCTCTCTTGGGCGGGGGCGCTGTCCGCGGAGACGCCACAGGAGGGCTCAAAGGAGCTCTTCGCCTGGAGCCTTCTGCCCGACCTCCCCGAGGCACTCGGGGTGGCGGGCGCCTGCGCCGGCATTTCGGGGGACGCCCTGGTCGTGGCGGGTGGCGCCCACTTCCCCGTGCCTTTGTTCGAAGGGGGCGCGAAGGTCTGGACCGACGCTGTCTACGTGATGGAACGGGGGGCGCAGGACAGCTACACCTGGCAGCGAGGGGGGACGCTGGACAGGCCGCTGGGCTACGCGGCTTCTGCCACGTGGGGCGACGAGGTCATCTGCGTCGGCGGTGGGGACGCGCAGGAACACTACGAAGACGTCTTTGCGCTAAGGTGGAATGGCGAACGGCTGGAAAGTCGCGTGCTGCCTTCCCTGCCCCAGCCCGCGGCTTTCCTCGCCGGTGCGCTGGTGGACAACACGCTCTACGTGGCCGGGGGGCTGCACGTACCGGGCGATTCGGTCGCGACGCGGGGATTCTGGGGCCTCGATCTCTCGGCGGATGCGGCCCAATGGGACGTCCTCGAACCCTGGCCGGGGCCGGCGCGGGCCGACCCGGTCGCTGGCGCGCTGGACGGCGCCTTCTACTTGTTCAGTGGCGTGGAGTCGTCGCCGGATGGAAGCGGTGGCGTGTCGCTCCGTTTCTTGCGGGACGCCTATCGCTTCGTACCTGGTTCCGGATGGGAGCAGCTCGCCGACCTGCCCCATGCCGTGGCTGCCGCACCATCGCCTGCGGCTGCCCTGGGTCCGTCGCACCTCGCCGTGTTCGGCGGCAACGACGGCTCGGACGTGCCCAGAGTGCAGGAGCTGCGAGACCGGCACCCCGGCTTCCGGCGTGACGCCCTGGCCTATCACACGATCACAGACACCTGGGCAAGCCTCGACTCGCTGCCCGCCGCCCACGTCACGACGACGCTCGTTCGGTGGGGCGACGACCTCATCGTCCCGAGCGGCGAGATTCGTCCGGGGACGCGGTCACCCGAGGTCTACCGAGCGGCTCCCCTCGCACCCAAGGCCCGATTCGGCTTCGTCAACTTCCTGGTCCTGGCGGTCTACTTCGTGGTGCTCATCGGGATCGGCTTCTACTTCGCCGACCGAGAGGAGAGCGACGAGGATTACTTCCTCGCCCGCGGACGCATTCCGTGGTGGGCCGCGGGCATCAGCATCTTCGGGACCCAACTGAGCGCGATCACCTTCATGGCGATCCCGGCCACGGCCTTCGCTACGGATTGGGTCTACTTCCTGGGGCAGGCGACGATCGTCGCGCTGGCTCCACTCGTCGTGTTCGTCTACCTGCCGTTCTTCCGCAGGCTCCGGGTCACGACGGCCTACGAGTATCTCGAAAAGCGATTCAACGTGGCGGTGAGGCTCTTCGGAAGCCTGTCGTTCATCGTCGTTCAGTTGGGACGCATGGGAATCGTGATCTATCTGCCGGCCATCGCCCTGTCGGCGGCGACCGGGGTCAGCATCTACTGGGCCATCGTATTGATGGGCTTGCTGAGCACGTTCTACACGACGATGGGAGGCATCGAAGCGGTCATCTGGTCGGATGTTGTGCAGGTGATCGTGCTCCTCGGCGGAGCGCTGCTGAGCCTCGGGGTCATCGCGTTCAGCGTAGATGGTGGGCTGAGCGGCCTGATCGCCACCGCATCGGCACACGACAAGCTTCACCTGTTCAACTGGACGTGGGATCACACAACCACAAGCGTCTGGGTGGTCGTCGTCGGGTGGACGCTCAGCAACCTCATCCCCTATACGGCGGACCAGGCGGTGGTTCAGCGTTACCTGACGACGAAAGACGAGGCCGAGGCGGCCCGGTCCATTTGGACCAACGCGGCTCTGACGATTCCCGCCGGCCTGATCTTCTACGGCCTCGGCACGGCGCTGTTCGTGTTCTACCGAGAGAATCCGGCCGGCTTGGAGCCCGCACTCCAGACCGATGCCATCTTCCCGCTGTTCATCGTGCAGCAGTTGCCCGCCGGATTGTCCGGGCTCTTGATCGCGGGGATCTTCGCGGCCGCCATGTCCAGCCTCGACAGCAGCCTCAACAGCGTCGCCACCGCGATCGTGACGGACTTCTACCGGCGCTTCACGCCGGGCACGACGCAGGAGGGTCGTCTACGACTCGCGCGCCAGTTGACTGTCGCGCTCGGCGTCCTGGCCACCGCGTTGGGTCTCATCATGGCGACGTTCGAGATCCGGTCGCTCTTCGATCTCTTCCTGGAGTTCGTGGGGCTCTTCGGCGGCAGCTTGGCCGGGCTTTTCGCCCTCGGCATTTTCACGCGCCGAGCACATGGGACCGGGGCGCTCATCGGGGCAGTGACCGGCGCGGTCGTGATCTATGTGGTCAAGGTCTTCACCGCGGTCCACTTCTTCCTGTATGCCGGTATCGGAATCGTGACGTGCTTTACGGTCGGATACTTGGCGAGCCTCGTGCTGCCGTCCGCACAACCGGATCTGGACGGCCTGACCATCCACGGCCCAGGCCCGCGCCGGGAGGCGACCACGTGAGTGACGTGACCATGTCGAGCTCGTTCCAACTGCCGGGACTCACCGCTGCCGCATTCACCCCGCTGCACCCGGACCAGTCGCTCGACCTGGACCGGATCCCCGGCGTCGTCGACCACCTGGAGAGCGATGGCATCTCCGCGCTGTACGTCCTCGGGAGCACCGGTGAGGGTGTCTCACTCTCGAGCCCGGAGCGTCGTGCGGTTGCCGAAGCCTATGTCGAGGTTGCACGGGGGCGTCTGCCGGTAGCGATCCAGGTGGGGCACGACAGCCTCTTGGAAGCAGGTGGGCTTGCCGAGCATGCGCAGAACATCGGCGCCGACGCCATTTCGGCAGCTCCTCCCAGCTACTTCAAGCCCGAGTCCACCGAGGTAGTGATCGCGTGCCTCGCGGAGATCGCGGCGCGCGCTCCAGAGCTTCCGTTCTACTACTACCATGTGCCCGTCATGACGGGGGTGCACCTCGACATGAACGAGTTCCTCCGTCTCGGGGCCGAGCGAGTGCCGACACTGGTGGGGGTCAAGTACTCCGACCCCAGGCTTCACGACTTCCAGGTCTGCCAGGAAAGCATTCGCGCCGGGGGATTCGACTTCGTCTTCGGCGTCGACGAGATGCTGATGGCGGGCATGGCCGCGGGAATGCGCGGAGCGGTGGGCAGCACGTACAACTTCGCCGCACCGCTGTATTTGCGGATCATCGAGGCGTTCGAGCGGGGTGATCTTGCACAGGCGCGGGAAGATCAGGCGCGGGCGGCGGAGATGGTCGATGTCATCGTCCGCACCTGCGGCCGATCGGGGCTCAAGGCCATGATGGGCGTGATCGGCCTGGATTGTGGGCCCCCTCGGCTCCCGCAGGAAATGGCCCGGGCCGAAGACGTCGAGAAGAGGACCGAATCCCTCGACGCGATCGGGTTCTTCGAGTGGGGTCGCGGCGGCGATCCGCCCTCCGGAGGCATTGATGGATGAGCGACACCTTCTCGAGCTGACACAGACGTACCGAGACGGGCTTCTTCGGGACACACTCCCGTTCTGGATCGAGCACTCGGTGGATCGGGAGCACGGTGGCTTCATGTTCTGCCTCGACCGAGACGGCACCGTCATCGACACCGACAAAGGCATGTGGCAGCAATGCCGGTTCGTCTGGATGCTGGCCACGCTCTACAACACGGTCGAGGCGCGACCCGAGTGGCTGGAGTTGGCGCGCCACGGCATCGACTTCATCCGGCGGTTCGGGTTCGATACGGACGGGCGCATGTTCTTCCACGTGACGCGGGAGGGCAGTCCCCTTCGCAAGCGCCGCTACGTCTTCACCGAGGCCTTCGCGACCATGGCACTGGCGGCCTGGGCCAAGGCCGCCCGGGACGAAGTGGCCGCCACCGAGGCGCGAGATCTGTTTCGGCTCTTCCTTCGCCACGCCAACGGGCCGGATCTTCTCCCGCCCAAGGTCATGCCGGGGACTCGGCCCACCAAATCGATCGGCATCCCCATGATCACCATCAACGTCGCCCAAGTCCTACGCGACACGATCGGCGATGACATCTGCGATCGGAAGATCGACCGGAGTATCGAGGAGATTCGCCGCGACTTCGTGAAGCCGGAGCTCGAGGTCGTGATGGAGACGGTCGGACCCAACGGCGAACTCATCGACCACTTCGACGGGCGGCAGTTGAACCCGGGCCACGCGATCGAGGCAGCGTGGTTCATTCTGCACGAGGCGCGGTGTCGCGGTGGCGACGCCGATCTCGTTCACATGGGCACTCAGATGCTCGACTGGATGTGGACCAGGGGATGGGACACCGAGCACGGAGGCATAGTCAGTTTCTGCGACATCCAGGGCCTGCCGCCCCAGGAGTATTGGCACGACATGAAGTTCTGGTGGCCGCACAACGAGACGATCACGGCGACACTCTTGGCGTGGTCTATGACGGGGGAAGAGAAGTACGCCCGTATGCACCGCGAGGTTCACGACTGGAGCTACGCTCACTTCCCGGATCCCGAGCACGGTGAGTGGTTCGGGTACCTGCACCGGGATGGCAGCGTCTCGACACGCCTCAAGGGCAACATGTGGAAGGGCCCGTTTCATTTCCCGAGGATGCAATGGTACTGCTGGCAGTTGCTGACGGCCCACTTGGAGTCCGCGAAACGATGATGATCCGCGCATCCAGTATCACCGTTGCCAGCAGTCCCATGATACTTGGGTCAGCTTTCGGTCAGAAGCGTAGTAGCCGGTTCACTTTGATCACGAGTCCTCGGTTCTGCAGGTGCCCCCATCGGTCTAGGACCTCCGCGAAGCGCTCCTCCGTGTACACGATGAAGAGCTCGCTGCCGGGCGCCCACTCCCAGCGCAGCCGGAAATTGCCGCTGAGCGCGTCGCTTCGTGAGTTGTACTGCACGAGTGCGCTCAAAAACGTGCGCGGAGTCACGCTGTAGGTAATCCGAGTCCGGGCGACGTGTTGGTTGAACTCACCCGCGTAGGCCTGCTCGGGCAAATCGAGCCAGTTGAGCTCGACGCTTGGCTCGACGGATAGCTGCTGCAGAACTTCGATACGGCCACGTCCTAGGCTCACCGAGGTCAGCTCGCCCGTGTAGAACGTCCCCCGCCGTACCGAGAGCCTGGCGGAGATCCTTCGCTGCGAGCCGAACGTGTAGCCCACCTGAACGTCGCGGAACGAGTACCGACCGGGCGAAATCGTTGCGCCGGAGATCCCGGTGGCCTCCGGGAAGTTCTCGTACCTGTCGGTGACCGATGCGCTGAACCGGTCACTGCTTTCGAGGTCGATGCTCAAGCTGCCGACACGCGTGCGACTCTCCACGAACCCGGCCAGGTCGTTCTCGAAGTAGTCGATGCTGCCCAGGAGAGTGAGTTGACGGATCCAATCGATGAACCGCGGGCGTGGGCTCCAGTAAGACGAGGCCGCGGACTGCCGGAACCCGCGACGTCGCACAAACCCGATCTCAGGGTTGAAGTCGTCGCCGACGACCAGGTGATCGAGATGCCCGCCCCAGAGATCGTCGGAATAGCTCAATCTGGCGCGGTAGCTGCGATCGTTCCCGGTGAGCCCTTCGGTGGCGGTCCTAGCGTAATACCCCGACACGCTGGCGTCCTGAAGGAAAGAGAACGATGCGTCCGCACCGTAGGTCTGGTTCGCGCCGCTGGAGACGAGCGAGGCCGACCGGTTGCCGAAGAGGACTCCGATGCTGCTGCGGGCGAATACGTCGCGGCGAAGCCTCACCACGCTGAAGTTCGTGGACTCGGCTCCCACGTTCGGCTCGTCGTCAGTCTGTAGGGTGACGAGCCCCACGTCGAACGGGCCGACCTTCCCCGTCACACGCGCGCCCGCGAGGATCGGAATCGGCCGGCCGCTCTGGAGCCCAATCCGGCGGCTGTGAAACAAGGTCGGAGCGCCGCCTCCACCGGAGCCCCCACCGGACCCGCCCCTCCCGAACTCGAAGAGCCCCCGACTCTCGAGGAAGAACTCCCGCTTCTCGGGAAAGAAGAGGCTGAAGCGCGTGAGGTTGACCTGCTGCTCGTCCACCTCGACCTGCGCGAAGTCGGTGTTGTAGGTGAGGTCGGCGGTCAGGTTCTCCGTGATCCCGTACTTGATGTCCAGGCCCGCCTCGGCGCTGGTCTCATTGTCTACGACGGGACTGGCAGTCAGATCGGTCTGGAGCCCGGAGACGCCGTACGGCTTGACCTCCAGGTTCAGGCCGGCCCGCGGCACCTCGATCCCCACGAGCGTTCCATACATCGACATCCGCAGGATCCCCGAGGGGCCGTTTCTGACGACGGACAGTGGAAGGGTCGTGAGGTGACTCCACTCGTTCGTACGGACGACGAAGCGACGTAGTTGGATGCCCCAGATCTGCTCCGCGCCAGCCCGGTAGCGAAGCGACTTGAAGGGGATTGCGATCTCCACCGTCCAGCCACCCTCGAAGCGGCCGGTGCGAATGTCCCAGACGGCGTTCCAGTCGAAGTTCGGACTCCCCTCGTTCGTCATCTGCAGATCCGCGAAACCACCCAGGGGCGTCAGGTAGAGCCCGACAGAGTTGCGACGGTCGTAATACGTGTCGAAGAACACTCCGAAGTTGTCGTTCGACCGAACCGTGCTCGCGTCACGCCGCATCTCGTTCGCAGTCCACTCGGTCTCTGGCGCTGAGTCCCAGAGCCGCGCGGCGACGTAGACGTTGTTGTCATCGAAGGCGATCCACGACTCGGTGCGCTCGGTGGGCTCCTTGCCGGGCGTTGGCAGGCTCTGCTTGAGGTTCGGTATCGATGCGGTCGACCCGTAGAAGGGCTCGTTCAAGACCCCGTCGATCGACATCGGCCCCGTTACCCGCGTAGCCCTGACCGTGGCTCTGCCCTCGGCGTCCCAGCTGACCACCTCTCGGCCGGTGGGGGCGGGCGGGCCGTGGATCTCGATCGACTGAGCGCTCGCCGCAGCCGGAGAAAGCAGGACTGCAGCCGCGCAACCGGCGACATAGCCACGACGCCTCATGCGGCTTCGACCACTGGCTTGCGTCGATCTCTCGGCCCACCTCGCGTACACATGAGTAGCGCTAGGCGAGGTTTCGATGAGAGGAACCCACAACCCAAGAGGAGAACGCCCATGGACAGGTATATCGGACTCGACGCGGACGCGTCAAGCTGCACACTGGCGGTGGTAGGCCCGAGCGGAAAGCGGCTATCTGCTCGCGCTCCACTGACCAGCGCCGCATCTTGAGCGCATGAGCGAAGCCATCACCCGGTGTTGACCCGCTTCGGTGGACGGGCAAGCACTAGAGATATGTATCGGTCCCCCCGGCTGGGGAGAGCTACGCTTCCCCGCGTAGCGAGGGGACAGAGGCAACGTACTAGCGGTATCACGCGGCGTCTTTCGCGGCCGCATGATGAAGTGGCTCGAAGTCGAAGACCTCCCACCGCTCCGTAATCGCGCCGAAGAGAGCCGTACGAAACCTTCTGACGCAGCACCCGAGGAAGGTCGCGGCGATGGCCGGCACTACCTGTCAATGGCTCATCGCGTAGACGATCATGTTCGCGCCCATCTCGTAGGCGAACGTCGAGTACTCCAGCGGGTAGCCGGGGTCCTCGGCCCACTCCCAAGCGTCACCCAGATCTGTGTTCCAGTTGATGACGACCATGAGCCTCCCGTCGTCGTCGAAGATCCCGCGGACGTGCGGCACGTAGCCATCGCCTTGGTGGGTGGGCCCGCCCCTGCGCGCGTTCCCGATGTTGGGGACCTGCTTGATCTGCTCGATCTCGTAGAACGCGCTGAAGAGCGGATGATCGAGGGGCAACTCGACGATGGGCCGGTCGGGGAGGACTCGGCGGATATTCGCAACGAAGTTCGCCCACTGATTCGTACCCCAGAAATCGTCGACGATGAGGGAGCCGCCCGCCGCCAGATAGCGCCGCAAGCCCGCAACCTCGGCGTCGGT
>JAYZBT010000286.1:0-8843 GCA_036338615.1 Gemmatimonadota bacterium | reverse complement strand
TGGCCGGCCTGAGCCCATCAGGATCGGTGCGACGGTCAGGTGGAGCCGGTCGAGCAGTCCGGCCTCGAGGAACCTCGACACGGTGACTCCTCCTCCCTCCACCAGCACCCGCCTAATGCCTCGGGCGCTGAGGGCTTTCAGCAGGGCGTCGGGCTCGAAGCCCTGCTCGATGCCAATGGGCCCGGCTCCGGACAAGGTGAGGACTTCCGCGACTCTCGAGTCGTCCCCCGACCACATCGTCGAAGTACCCGTCGCGCTCCGCACCACGAGCGTCCGGGCCGCGCCGTCCGAGAAAACCCGCCGCTCCGGTGGGAGCCGGCCCTGCGGGTCGAGCACCACGCGCACAGGATTCTCCCCCTCCACCTCCCGCACGGTGAGTTGCGGGTCGTCGAGCGCCACGGTCTCGGTCCCCACGATCACCGCGTCGACCAGAGCTCGGAGTCGGTGCACACGGCGGATGTCCTCGGGCCCGGTGATGTAGTGGGACTTGCCGCTCACCGTAGCGATTCGGCCGTCCAGGCTCTGGCCCAACTGCCCGATGACGAGATCGGGCCGGCGCGTGAGCGGCAGGTAGAGGTCTAGGAGATTTCGAGCGGCCGTCGTGGGTGGAACCGACGCCTGCCAGCCCTCCGACTCGTCCAGCTCCAGCCAGAGCTCCTGATGTCCGGGATGTGCCACGCGCCGAGGCCCGGGCTCGAGGGCCGCGTGCTCAACGCTGGCACGCACTAGCGCCCAGGCTGCGGTTTCGTCGAGTGCCGCGGCGACCTCAGCCAAGCGGATCCGCTGCTTTTGCCGAGTTGCTCACAGGGCGTCGTCCTCGCTTCGACGCCCGAGACGGTCCAAGGGGAACGCCCGAGCGTCTTGGATCACCTCCGCCAGGACCGCCCCGTAGTGCGACACGAATCGCGCTCCCAGCTCGCCGTCGGCCAGGGTCGCGTCGCCGACGGCACCATCAGGGTGCAGGTCGCCGGCGAGCCAAGAGAACGAAGCCGAGCCTTCGGGCCCCACGCGGCGTAACGTCTTTCCCAACTCCTCGCCGAGCGACCGAGCCCGTGCCGCCTCGGACGCCCGGACGAGATCAGGTCGGAGATGCATCATCATCGCCGTCTCCACCGCCCCGCCGTGGAGGCCGTGAAGCCACTCTGCTTCCGGCAGATCTACGTCCTCAGGACGGGGAAAGCGGAACCAGCTCGCCTGCACGACCAACATGTCCAGTTCGTCGCGAAGCCGGAGCCCTGCGGCCTCGAGGGCGTGCCGGTTCCCGCCGTGGCTGTTGCTCAGCACGAGCCGCCGCACTCCAATCTGCGCCAGGGCCTCGCCGACTCCCTCGACCAAGGCGCTGAGTTGCTCCGGCTCGAGGGAGAGGGTCCCCGGGAACCGTGCGTGTTCCCGGCTGCAGCCGATCGCCTGCGGCGGCAGAGCCCAGACTGGAAAGTCCTCGGGAAGTCGCCGGAAGGCCTCCGAGAGCAGGCCGAGTCCGATCTCGAGATCGGTGGAGAGGGGCAGATGGAGTCCGTGCTGCTCGATCGCGGCGACGGGCAGGACGACCACCGGATCGCTCACTTCGATCGCGCCCGCGTCCGCTGTCGTCAGCGTCTGCCACCAACGGACGGCCCCGTCACCCATCGCTCGAGTCATCCTTCGCGCCTCCGTCTGTATCGGGCCTCAGACGGGCGTAGACGTCTCCGGAAGAAACACTCATAGTACCGCCCCTCAGCCAGGCTACCATCTCGTCTGATGCGAGCCATCGCGGGGAAATGAAGCTCCGCTTCTCTCCTTCGACCAGGTTGAACTCGTACTCGCCCAGAGCGTCGAGCCTCTGAATACACGCCTCGGTCACCTCCAGAGTGCCTACCACGAACTCGACGGAGAGCGCGGGGATCGGGTGACTGAGGCCCGCCAGCACCTCGGCTTCGTACCCTTCCACGTCGATTTTGCAGAAGCGCGGGAGGCCGTACTCCTCGATAAGCGCGTCCAGGGTCGTCACTGGCACCGTGAGCGAATCGTCCCAGCGCACGCCGCGGAAGGCGGGGTTCCTGTCGGCGAGCGAGCCAGGCCAGTCCTCGGCAAGGGAAGACATGCTCGGCGTGCGCCGGCTCAGGGCCAAGCGCGCGGTTCCGACCGCGCGCCCCACCGCCTCCGCCCGAACCGAGACGTCCTGGCTGCGCCCGACCAATCGCACGAGCCACCGACGCACCGCGGGCTGTGGCTCCAGGGCAACCACCCGTGCGCCCAACTTCCGGAACGCCTGAGTACGGTCGCCCAGGTGCGCCCCGACGTCGAAGGCTAGATCTCCCGCCCCGACGAAGGGGCGATAGAAGTCGCGAAGCCCGCGCTGCCGGCCCGGCCGCCAGTATATGACCAGCGAACGGACCAGGCCGAGCCACAGCTCAACTCGAGGCCACATCACCACCAACTCCTTCCTCGCGGCCTTCTTTCAGGAGGGGTCCGGCACTCCCGCCTCCCAGCGGCGGCCACATCCGCTTTAGCGTCCCGTCCTGCACCACCCAATGGTGCCGCAGCACCTCTGCGACGTGAACCGCCACCATGGCCACCAAGAGGAAAGTCGAGAACCGGTGCACGAGGGAAGCCCACGAGGCGACCTCGGGCATGAGAGGCAGCAGGGTAGGCAGCCCGAGAGCGTCCATCACCTCGATGGGGAAGCCACCCCCGACGACGCGCACATATCCGCTCACAGCGACCACCATCAGAACGGCGTAGATGGTTGCGTGCGTGGACGACGCGATGCGTCGCTCCCGCTCCGGGATGGACTCCGACATTGGCGGGGCCCCGTGGGTCAGGCGCCACAGCACACGGGCGGTCACGACCACCAGCAGAACCACGCCGAGCCCCTTGTGCAGGATGAAGAGCACGTCGATCGACCCCTGCGCGAGGCCGGGAGCGATCATTGCGATCCCCGCTGGGATCTGCACCAGCAGGAGGAG
This sequence comes from Gemmatimonadota bacterium, assembly GCA_036338615.1. Taxonomy (GTDB): domain Bacteria; phylum Gemmatimonadota; class Gemmatimonadetes; order Longimicrobiales; family Gaopeijiaceae; genus UBA1138. Next base: position 5,898 of record JAYZBT010000286.1, on the reverse strand, counting down.
CACGACCAGCCAATGGAAGAACCGGGCGCCGGCGCCGAAGCGGCCCATCACCCGCCCCCCTCGGTGGAACGACCGGCCGAGTCGGAAGTGCTACCACTGAATGCACGAACGAACCACTCGCGGAATTCGTCCATTCGCGGAGGGGAGTCTTGCGGGTCCGGGAAGGCGCCGGGGCGGAAGCCCCACTCCAAGAAGGGCTCGATCAGGTCCGGGTCACGTGCGATCACGTGCACCGGAACGTCCGGGTCGCTTGCCGCCGTTACCCAGGGCGCTGCCTGGTGGTCGCCGAACACGACCAGGAGTGTCTTCTCATCCAAGAACCGCTCGGCGAACTCCGCCATGGCGTGCACCGAATAGTCGAGTGAGCGAGCATAGCCCTGGCGCAGAACGGGCACGTCCCACCAGAGCTCTTCGGGCGGATAACCATCCACTCGGTAGGGCTCGAAGACTGCTCCGTCCCCCACGGACTCCCAGTCGATGAGGGGAAGGATGGGCGTCCACGGCGCGTGGCTGCTCACCATGGCCGCCTCGACGAAGAGGGGGCTCGTCGCCTCCCGAACGATTTCCCCCAGGAACGACCACGTGAACTGGTCTGGCATGGTGACCCAGTAGAACGGCGGCCCGGCGTAAGGGATGGTCGGCTTCGAGTACACGTCGTCGTAGCCGATGCGGGTCCCCTCGGGCCAACTGGTGGTGATGGCGGGCATCAGAGCCGCCGTGCGGTAGCCCGCCCTACGGAAGTCATCCACCAGTGTCTCGCGCCGGCTCGCGATCAGCAGGTCATATCGGAGCTGGTTCTCGAGCCACAGCCCGCTGATCACAGTCCCGTGCGCGTACCACGACTGCCCGCCCAGGGTGGGGGAGGCGAGTTCGCCGGTCGCCATGGTGAAGCCGGCCGCCTCGAGTCGCGCCGCGGCCTCCTCCAGGCGTGGCCGGATCGTCTCGGCGAACTCGGGATCCTCGAGCGCCGCCATCCCGTAGGACTCGATGAACGTCACCAGGACATTACGCCCCTCCAGCCTCGAGAGCAGCCCCGGCACATCCGCGAAGCCGCTGGGCTGCTTCTCCAGGTCGTCCGCGAACGCCTTCCGCTCGATGCGCGTCGAAACAAACAGGTCGGCCTGCCCGAGTACCAGCCCCACCGCGGGTGCCGCGAGCCGATTTCCTACGGTCGACGCGCTCCGACCGATGAGGCCGAGCGAGAGAGCGGTCACGAGGACCACTGCACCGACACGCGGCAGGAGCCGAGGGACGAGCCTCTCTCCATCCCTAGCGACGGGCGTCAACAGCCACGCCGCCGCGCCCGCACACGCGCCGAGTGAAACGACGATCACCGCGATCCCCAGAAGCGTCCGCAGCAAGCCTGAATTCCCCACCGCGAGGAGGTAAACGGCATGCAGCAGGTAGAGGTCCAGGGAAAGGTTGAGCGGGCGGCCCAGGCTGACGCGTAAGATGAGGTCCGCGAGCGAGGCGACCGCGCACAGGATGACCCCCGCAGCCAGAATCCACGCCAGCCCGCGGCTCCAAGGCCGCCGCGGCAGCAGCGCCATGGCGCCCACGATCGAGGCCGCTTCCAAGGAAAGCCACGCGGTCGAGGGGCCGTCCGTCACGGCGCCCGAAAGCCATACCGGCGCCATGAGCAGCCCATTGACAAGCACCCACGCGGACACCAGCCTGATCACCTTATGGGTACCTCATCGGTCGGAGTCCCACGGACGCATCATTCGCCCGACGGCCGGCTCGGGGCCACGATGGCCCAACGTTACAACCTGAGCGAATGACGCACAAAGCGGAACGAGGACTCTTCGAGCTCAGGCAGGGGCGAGCTCTTTGCGTGACCGATGCGGCGCGTAACGTGTGCACGCTTGTCGCCGGGGTAGAGGGCCTAACGCTGGAGCGGGTGGAGCAGATCCGTTCCGTGGGCGGGCCGCTTCGCATGGTCGTGACCGCCCACCGCGGGCGCGCGATGGGGATTTCCGTGCCAGGGGGCCAAAGCAACGTCAGCGTGGCGCTCGGCCGGGGCGAGACACCCGATTCGATCCTGGCACTCGCGATGGAGCGAGTTTCTGCCCCGACGCCCACCCAGTGGGGCTCCCCGTCGGACACCGCGCCCGGTTTCGAGGCGCGTCCGGCTACGGCGACGGAGTCGGCGGGGCTGGCGCTCGTCCGGTCCGGACTTCTGCTTCCGGCGCTCGTGAGCGTGGAGGTGGATTCCGACTCGGCGGTGCTGCGGGGCTGGATCGAGGACGGAGTGATTCTCGACGTATCGAGCGAAGAAGTCGAGCGCGCCTCGGCCCGGTCTGGGATCGAGATCACCTCGGTGGCCGAAGCGTCGGTTCCCCTGGCGGACGCCGAGCAATCCCGCTTCGTCTTCTTTCGCGAGGGTCGGAGCCTGCAGGAACACGTGGCCGTCCTGATCAGCCCCCGCGAGGCATGGCCCGATCCGGTACCGGTGCGACTCCACTCGGCGTGCCTCACGGGCGACCTCTTTGGCAGCCTGCGCTGTGACTGTGGGGAGCAACTCCGCGAGAGCCTTCGTCTCTTCAAGAGTCGAGGCGGAGGCGTCCTGGTGTACCTGGCCCAGGAGGGTCGCGGTATTGGGCTGGGGAACAAGCTGCGCGCCTACACGCTGCAAGGGGAGGGTCTGGACACCGTCGACGCGGACGGCGTGCTCGGCTTCGGCGCCGACGAACGGCTCTACGACGCGGGCGTGGCGATCCTTCGCAACCTCGGGATCACGCGGGTCGAACTCCTCACCAACAACCCGCACAAGGTGGCGGCGGTGGAGGACGGTGGCATCGAGGTCGTGCAGCGACTGCCCCTCTACGGGGGCATCAACCGCCACAACTTACGGTACGTTCAGGCCAAGGTGGACCGCTCCGGTCACTGGCTGATGGACATGATCTCGCAGCACGCCTCGGCGGATTAGGCGGGCGGGTACGCTGGTGGAAGCGAAGCTCCCCCCTCGCGTGGATGGCAAGTTCCTCGAGGTGGACGGGCGTCGTGTCCTGATCAAGGGGGTCGCCTACGGCACGTTTGCTCCGGACGGCGAGGGGGCACAGTTTCCAGCGGCGGAGCGCATCGAGCAAGACTTTGCCCTGATGGCCGCTGCTGGCATCAACACGGTGCGCACCTACACCCCGCCGCCTCCAGCTCTGCTCGACGCCGCGCTTCGGCACGGCCTTCGCATGATGATCGGACTCGCGTGGCCGCAACACATCCCATTTCTCGACGACAGAAGGCTCACTAGAAAGATCAGGTGTGACGCGACCGCCGATGTGCGCCGCATGGCCGCGCATCCCGCGGCGCTCCTTTTCGCGCTCGGCAACGAGATTCCTGCCGGGATCGTCCGTTGGCACGGCCACCGAAGGATCGAGCGGTTCCTGCGTGAGCTCTACGAAGACGTGAAGACCGCGGCGCCCGATAGCCTGCTGACCTATGTGAACTTCCCGCCTACCGAGCACCTCGAACTCGATGCGTTCGACGTCTTTGCGTACAACGTCTATCTCCATCGGGAGACTGAGCTCCGTGGCTACCTCGCGCGTCTCCAGCATCTCGCGGGAAGCCGACCCCTGCTGCTGGCGGAAGCAGGGGGGGACAGCCTACGAGAGGGCCTCGATGGCCAGGCCAGCATCACCGCGACCCATCTGCGAACGGCTTTCGCCGAGGGCGCGTGCGGGGCCGTGGCCTACTCTTGGACCGACGAGTGGTGGCGTGGAGGTCGGGCGGTGGACGACTGGGCCTTCGGCTTGGTCGACGAGGCGCGACGAGCGAAGCCGGCGCTCGCAGCCGTACAGCAGGTCTTCGCCAGCGCTCCGTTTCCCTCCTGCGAGCGAGCTACCTGGCCCCGAGTGTCCGTGGTGGTCTGCGCGTATAACGCGGCAGACACGATTGCGGAGTGTCTGACGTCGCTCAGCGAACTGACCTATCCGGACACAGAAGTCATCGTAGTCGACGATGGATCGATCGACACGACGGGGGACATTGCGAGAGGGTACTCCGGTGTCCGCGTGATCGAACTGCCCAACGGCGGCCTGAGTGCGGCCCGGAACGCCGGACTCGCCGCCGCGACCGGCGAGATCGTCGCCTACACCGATGCAGATGTCAGGGTGGATCCCGACTGGCTCACCTACCTGGTCCAGCCGTTGCTCGCCTCCGATGTGGTCGGAGTCGGTGGTCCGAACGTCGTGCCGGCAGACGATCCGTGGGTGTCGCAGTGCGTCGCTCGTGCTCCGGGCGGCCCGATCCACGTCATGCTCGACGACCGGATCGCCGAACATGTGCCGGGCTGCAACATGGCGTTCAGAACGGACGCCCTGCTGTCTGTCGACGGCTTCAATCCGGTCTATGTCCGGGCCGGCGACGACGTCGACATCTGTTGGCGGCTCCAGGCCAAGAAGCTGGAAATCGGCTTCGCGCCGTCGGCGCTGGTCTGGCATCATCGACGTGCCAGCGTGCGAGCGTTCTGGGGCCAGCAGGTCGGGTACGGCGAGGGCGAGGCGTGGCTCGACGCGCATCATCCCGAGAAATTTCTGGGCGGCCAAATGCTGTGGCGCGGGCGCATTTACAGCCCGCTTCCTTTCCTGCGCACGGCGGCCGCGCGGCGGGTCAACACGGGCGTCTGGGGTACCGCGGCGTTTCCGTCGGTCTACAGCACGCAATCGCACGGCTGGCACTATCTGCCGCATTCACCGGTGTGGATGGGCGTCTCGCTCATCCTGCTGCTCATCGGTGTCTTTGGCCCGCTGGCGGGCATGGACGCCGCGTGGCTGCCCCTGATCGCGGGGATTCTGGGCTGGGTGATCACCATCACGCGTTGCGCTCTGTGTGGCTGGCGGTCCAGCCTCGACGGCCTGCCCGCCATAGGACGATGGTCCGGGCGACAGAGTCGCTTCCTGTATCGAGCGCTCATCGCCTGGCTCCATCTGCTCCAGCCGCTGGCTCGATTCAGAGGCAGGCTTCTCGGACTGTCAGGGCCTGCGGCGGTCGCCCCCAAGCACATGACTCGGCATCCCTGGAAGTCGTCGATGCCGGCGTTCGGCGACGTGATCTCCGCTGCGCGGCTCGTGGCTCGTGCCGGGACGGAGCGTACGTTTTGGAGCGAGTCCGACGTCTCGCACACGATGCTGTTGACTGAACTCGTCGGGGTCCTGAGGGCTTCCCGTCCGGCTCAGATCGTCGACGTCGATGATGGATGGCGCCCCGACCGGGATCTCAGCCTGGCAATCGGGCGCTGGGGTTGGCTGCACGTGCGCACACTGGTGGAGGAGCACGAGCACGGAGCCACTCTCTTCCGCGTCCGAGCCCGGCTCCGGCCCAGTTTGGTGGGGACCCTACGCGGCGTGACGTCGGCGGTACTCGTGGCGGGCGGCATGAGCGCTTCGATGTTCCTCTACGAGCCGTCGGTGACGCTGCTCGTTTCGGCGGCCGCCATCGCGGGCGTCTGCGCTCGAGCGGCCTGGCAGGTGATCCGCGGCGCGGCGGTAGTCGAGCAGGCGGTCAACAGGGTGAGCTACGCGGCCGGGTTGCTGAGGCTGCCGATATCGACGCCGGCCGACTCCAAGGTCGTGCCTTCCCGTCGGCCGTCGGCGGAGACGGTGGTGTCCGAGTTCGGAGACTGATGGTGCGCTCGTGACCGTCGTCTCCTGGACGCTCGGGTTCCTGCGACCGTATCGCGGACAGGCTGCGGCCATCTTTGCGTTGTCGGTCCTGGAGATCGGCTTGGCCGCGCTGGCACCCTGGCCGCTCAAGGTCATCGTCGACTACGTGCTGGGCGGTCTTCCCCTCCCGGCGGCGCTCGCGGACGTCACGCCCTCCGCGATCGCCGGAAGCGCGGTGGCCATCCTCGTTGTGGTCGTTCTGGCGGGTCTGCTCATACAGATCACCAATGAAGTAACC
>JAYZBT010000285.1:0-4318 GCA_036338615.1 Gemmatimonadota bacterium | reverse complement strand
CGAGGCATGTTCAGCGTGATCGCGCCCTATCCGTTGTGGCCGATCACCGTCCCCGGTTCCGACCATGCGATCACGAGTGGCCTCAACTCCCTCACGGTCGCGTGGGCGACGGAGCTAGAACTCCGCGATACCACGCGGGTGACGGCGCTCTGGACCACGACGGCGGCGGGAGCCGTCCAGGGGCCCATGGATCCGATCATGCCTGATCAGGAGTGGAGCCGACCGCCGGAGGAGCTTGCGATTCGCACGGTGGCCGTCGCGGTCACGCCGACGGAAGGGGAGACATCCGGTCGCCTCGTGGTGGTCGGCGACGCGACGTTCGCCGAAGGGCAATTCATGCAGTCGAATGCTACCAATCTGGTCTTCCTCGCGAACGCGATCGACTGGCTCGCTCAGGATGAAGCGCTGATTCGTATCCGTTCCAAGAATCGAACGCCGCCCAACCTGGTCTTTCAGTCGGACGTCGCGCGCACATTCTTGAAGTGGGGGAATCTGCTCGGTGTTCCGCTGCTCTTCGTGCTCTTCGGCGTGATCCGCATCACCGGGCGCAGACGAAGGGCCGAGGTCCGCTGGGGAGATATCGTCGCATGAGTGAACGAACGCTGAAGCAACTCGTCGGTGCGCTGGTCGTCGTCGTCGCGGTGTGGGCGATCGCGACGCTCCTGTCGGGTTCTGGTGGTGGAGGGCAGAGCGCCACAGGTGAGATCGCCGCGATCTTCAGTGGGGTCTCGGAGGCCACTGTGACCGAGGTGCGCATGAGTGGACCGTCCGGAGACGTGGTCCTGACGGGAGGCTCCGGCGCCTGGACCGTCAACGGCCTGCGAGCGGACTCGGGAGCGGTTACGCGCTTTTGGAGCGTAGTCGACGGGCTCGAGATGGGTGGTCTCGTCGCGAGCAACCCAGACAACCACGGCCGCATGGGTGTCGCCGATGACGGCGCATCGACGCTCGAAATCGATATTGATGGAGACACTCGTGCGCTCGTGGTCGGCGACCAAGGCCCCCGCTTTGGAACGTCGTACGTGCGGGTGCCCGGGCAGGACGAAGTCTACGTCGCCCAAGGAGATCTGCGATCGCATGTGCAGCGTGCGCTCGCGGATTGGCAGAACCGGCGTATCGTCCGGATCGATACCAGCGCGGTCGTGCGCATCGAGATTGAGCGCGACGGCGATCCGTATGTACTCGTGCGCGGTGACAGCCTGTGGACCTTCGAGGACGGGGCGGAGACGAACTCCAACACTGCGTCGGGCGTCGTGGCCGAGCTCGCGGACCTCATCGCGGCTGGAGTGCTGAGTGAAGCCGATTCGCTCGCGCGGGCCGAACTCGGCGGCACGACACTAGCGCTCGATGCCAACGGCGACGTGCTCGCCGAGGTGACGATCGGGAGTGGCACGTCGGAACGCTGGGCGAGGGCCGCGGGAGACGCCGTGATCTATCGGTTGGCATCGTTTCGCATCGACCGGATCACGCCGACGCGTGAGCGGATGGAGCCCGGCTCCTAGGGACCCAGCGTTAGGCCACCGGCTCGCTCAGCCGACGTCGAACGACACCCCTTGAGCCAGCGGCAACTCCGTGCTCCAGTTGACCGTGTTGGTCTGGCGGCGCATGTAGACCTTCCAAGCGTCCGAGCCCGACTCCCGCCCGCCGCCCGTCTCCTTCTCGCCGCCGAACGCGCCGCCGATCTCGGCTCCCGACGTGCCGATATTCACGTTTGCGATCCCGCAGTCCGATCCGCGGTGCGAGAGGAAGTACTCGGCCTCGCGGAAGTTGTCGGTGAAGATCGAAGAGGAGAGCCCCTGCGGAACGCCGTTGTGGATCTGCAAGGCCTCGTCCATTTCCGCGATCGCCTCAGCCGGGGTCGCGTCCGAGGAACCGTACTCGATGATGTACAGGATGGGCGCGAACGTCTCGTCCTGCACGATCTGGTAGTGGTTCTCGGCCACCGCAATGCAGGGGGTCACGAACAATCCGCCTGGGTACGCGTCATCATCCAGCACATCGCCACCGCAGAGGATCTCGCCACCCTCGTCCTGCACTTTCTGGCGGGCGGCCAGGAGGTCGTCCACCGCCTGCTGATTGACGACCGGGCCCATCAGCGTGTCGTTGTCGAGTGGGTTGCCGATGCGCACGCTCCCGTATGCGCCGACGAGTCGTCTGACGAGCTCATCACGAACGGAGCGGTGCACGATGATTCGGCGCGTGCTCGTGCACCGCTGACCCGCCGTGCCGACCGCGCCAAAAAGGATCGCCGGGAGTGCCAGATCCAGGTTCGCATGCGGTGTCACGATAATCGCGTTGTTGCCGCCGAGCTCGAGAATCGTGCGTGCGAGGCGCTTTCCGACCACCTCGGCAACGCGCCTACCCACCCGGCACGAACCGGTCGCCGAGACGAGCGGTATGCGCTTGTCGTGTAGGAGTCGGTCTCCCACAGTCGAACCCCTGCCCACGGTGAGGGAGAAGATCGCCGGGTCGACGTCGTTTTCCGCGCACACCTCGGCGGCGATCTTGGTGACCGCGATCGCGGTGAGCGGCGTGCCGGAGGCGGGCTTCCAGACGGTGGAGTCGCCGCACACCGCAGCGATGGCCGCGTTCCAGCTCCATACGGCCACCGGGAAGTTGAATGCGCTCACCACGCCCACCACGCCGAGCGGGTGCCACTGCTCACGCATGTGGTGGTCGGGCCGTTCGCTGGTCATCGTGAGCCCGTAGAGCTGACGGGAGAGACCCACAGCGAAGTCGCAGATGTCGATCATCTCCTGCACCTCGCCCAGACCCTCGGCCTTGATCTTGCCCATCTCGAGCGTGACGAGTTCGCCGAGCGCCTGCTTGTTCTCGCGCAGCTTGTTGCCCAGCTGACGCACGATCTCTCCGCGCCTCGGAGCCGGCACCTTGCGCCACGCGAGGAAGGCCGCCTGCGCGCGGTCGACGATGACGTCGTACTCGTCTTCAGTGACCTCTTGCACGGTCGCCAGGCGGGACCCATCGATGGGCGTAAACACTTCGAGATCGTCGCCGGATCCGACCCATTCGCCCGCGAAACCGCCGGGGTTCACATTCTCGATACCCAGGGCGGAGAGAATTTCGTCCTTCGTCATCGCTTCGTCACTCGCTATGGGGTGTGCGGAGGCACAAGTCTCTCAGCGAGGCAGCTCGATTGGAAGGGTCGGCCGTGGCTGCGAACGGTCTACCAGCCCGGCCCTCGGTCCTGGCTCGGTTGCACGGTCCTCACCAGGCGCACGTTGCCTCGCCCGAACAGCTTCTGAAGCGCTTCCATCGTCTCACCGTCCGGACTCACGCGTAGCGAGCGAGAGTGCAGCTTGGGAGCGCGCTCACCGTTATCGCTGCCAATGAGCAGCCAGACCGGCGAGGGTCCCGGGTGTTCCGAGAGCACCTGCTTCGCCCGTTCGAACGCATCGCTCGCTACATCGGAGCCCAACTCCAACTCGATCTGCACGGCGAGTTCACCGGCCTCCGTGACCTCCTCCAGCGGCCGAGCGCCGTCGAGGAAGATCGGCGGGTCTTCTTCGTCGCGCTCCCGGCCGCTGACCTTCCCCGAGATCAGCACCACGGCGTCCTGCGCGAGCACCTCTTTGCAGTTGAGCCAGACGTCGCGGAAGGCCAGGATCGTGGCGGTCCCGTGGAAGTCCTCCACGATGATCTTTCCCCACTCCGAGTTGTCGCGTCGGGAAATCTGTCCGCTGACTGAGGTGACTACGCATGGCAGGTCGACCGCCTGCCCGAGCCGGTCCTGGAGCGACGCGGACGATACGGGCTCGAACGCGCGCACTACGTCCCGGAAGCGGTCGAGCGGATGCCCCGAGATAAAGAAGCCGAGCGCTGCCTTCTCTCGCGCGAGCCGGTCGGGCTCGAACCACTCGGGGATCCTGGGCAGTTGAGGTTCGGAGCTTTCGAGGGCGGACGCCTCTCCGAAGAGAGAGGCCTGCCCCGCGTCGATCTCTGCCTGACGGGCTTGGACTTCGCCGTATGCGGCGTCGAGTCCGGCGAGCATCTGCGCCCGGTGACCGAAATCGTCTAGTGCGCCGGCTGCGATCAACGCCTCGCAGGCTCGCTTGTTCAGCGCCCGGATGTCGATGCGCTCCAGGAAGTCGAACAGTGACGTGAAGCGACCGCTTTGGCGGGCGTCGAGCACGGAGCGCACCGCGTTGTGTCCGACGCCTCGCACCGCACCGAGCCCGAAGCGGATCTCGCCACCCCCGCTCACCGTGAACTTCCATCCCGACACGTTGACGTCCGGCGGCTGGACCTCGACCGATTCCTGGAGGTTCGGCAGGTAGCGCGGGAGGTCGCGACAGGCGCC
>JAYZBT010000284.1:0-5240 GCA_036338615.1 Gemmatimonadota bacterium | reverse complement strand
CAGGGGCGCGCACACCACAGCCGCAAGTTGGCCGGGTATGAACCCGCGCCGCGGGACGTGGCGAAGAAGGTCGCCGCCGAGCGGGCCGAGGCGGAGGAACACTAGGCAGGTTCGGAGCGCAACCATATTCCAACTCGGCGGCGAGCATATTACGGCGGCCTGATCTGCGAGCGGCAGGCCAAGTCGCTGCTTCGTCGACGCGGCAGACTCTCGGGCTTTGTCGCCTACGAGTGGTTTCAGTATGCGTTCGAGCAATACCAGCTCGCGATAGACCACGGCGGCTCCCGTCCCGCCGAGGTCGGGGACACCACGCTACGTTGGAACACGTGCGTGAGGATGATCGAACGGCACCCACACTGTGCTCCTGCTCCCGAAGAGCGAGCGGAGCTGGGTCTCGAATGACCGTCGGACCACACAGGCGCTCGGTGAGTCGTTGAAGTTTCCGACCGCAGGTGATAGGCTGCGTGGTCAATATTTTCAGACTTAGCCTCGGCGCCGGGTGGACCCTGTAGTTCGTTGGAGTCCGCAACCTGCCGTCAGGGCAATCCGGGAGGCGTGTGGATACCGTAACGCATGACGTCTTGTTGGTCGGAGGCGGGGGAGCCGGCCTGCGCGCAGCGATCGCAGTGGCCGAGACCAACCCCGGACTCAGCGTGGCCGTCGTCTCCAAGGTGTATCCGATGCGCAGCCACACCGGTGCCGCCGAGGGGGGCGCCGCCGGCGTGGTCCGCGAGGAGGACAGTCTCGACGCACACTGTTACGACACCATCAGTGGCGGGGATTGGCTGTGCGATCAGGACGCCGTCGAGGCGTTCGTCGAGGAAGCTCCCAAGGAGCTGACTCAACTCGAGCACTGGGGTTGTCCCTGGAGCCGTCAGCCCAACGGCCGGATAGCCACGCGTCCCTTCGGTGGCATGAAGATCGAACGCACGTGGTATGCGGCCGACAAGACGGGCTTCCACATGCTGCACGCGCTTTTCCAGACCACGCTCCGCTACCCGCCCATCACGCGCTACGACGAGTTCTTCGTCACGCGCCTGCTCGTCGACGACGGTCGTTGCCAGGGCGTGGTCGCGATCGAGGTGGCCTCCGGAAGAGTCCAGACCCTGTTGGCGAGAGCGGTCATCGTGTGCACCGGAGGGGGCGGCAAGGTTTTCCCGTTCACGACGAATGCCAACATCAAGACCGGGGACGGAATGGCTCTCGCGTACCGCGCGGGGGTCCCGCTCAAGGACATGGAGTTCGTCCAGTATCACCCTACGGGGCTGCCGTTCACGGGCATTCTGATCACCGAGGCCGCTCGTGCCGAGGGTGGTTGGCTTCTCAACAAGGACGGATATCGCTACCTGCAGGACTATGATCTGGGCACACCCGAGCCCAAGCCGGTGAAGCGCTCCATGGAGCTTGGACCTCGCGACAGGCTCTCTCAGGCGTTCGTGAAGGAGAGCCAGGCGGGGAGGGCCATTTCGAGCCCATACGGAGACGTTGTGCACCTCGATATCCGCCACCTGGGGGAATCGGAGATCAACAAGAAGATCCCGTTCGTGCGCGAGCTCTGCCTCAAGTATCAGAAGGTCGATCCCGTGCACGAGATGATCCCGGTTCGCCCGGTCGTCCACTACATGATGGGCGGGATCGATACCGACATTCAGGGCGCCACGGCTCTCGACGGCCTATACGCCGCCGGCGAGGTAGCGTGCGTCAACATCAACGGCGCGAACCGCCTGGGCTCCAACTCGCTCACGGAGCTACTCGTTTTCGGAGCGAGGGCCGGCCGGGCCGCTGCAGAGTTCGCCGGTAGCCAGCCCGCACCGAGTGAGGCACTCATCGCACAGGCTCAGGACGAGGAGCGCCGGCTGAAGGTGGAGCTTCTCGCGGCTACCGGTGCCGAGCGAGTGGCGCCCCTGAGAAAGGAAATGCAGGAGGCCGTGGAGGCCGGGGCCGGCATCTACAGAAACGAAGCAGGGCTCGCCGAATCCGTCGAGACGGTGGAGAGCGTGCGGGAGAGATTCCAGCGTATCGGGCTCGACGACCACAGTCGGACCTTCAACACGGAGTTGGTCTCGGTGCTCGAGCTTTCCAATCTGTTGGATGTCGCGGGTGCGGTTCTGGCTTCGGCCCAGGCCCGCACGGAGTCGCGAGGAGCGCACCAACGGACCGACTACCCCGATCGCAACGACGACGAGTTCCTCGCGCACTCTCTGGCATACCGCTCGGAGGATGGCGCGCCGAGAGTCGAGTTCGGACCGGTCACGGTCACGAAGTGGCCGCCAGGCGAACGAGTGTACGGGAGGAAAGCGTCCGATGGCTGACACCCTCACCAAGCCCGAAACCGTCACACTGGAAGTCTTCCGGTACCGACCCGAATTGGAGTCGGAACCCACGTTCGACAGCTTCGAGGTTCCGTATCACCCGGAATGGATGATCCTCGACGCGCTCAACTACATCAAGGACGATTTGGACGGGAGTTTGTCCTATCGATGGGCGTGTCGAATGGGCGTGTGCGGAAGCTGCGGAATGCTGGCCAACGGACAGCCGGTGCTGACGTGCGCGACGTACTTGGAGAGCTTGCTGCCCGGCCCCATCCGTATCGAACCGCTCGAGGGGTTTCCAGTGATCCGCGATCTCGTCGGAGACATCGGGGATTTCATGGGAAAGCTCAGCGAGGTGAAGGCCTGGCTCATTCGCGACGAAGAGAAGCCGGTTGAGGAAGGGGAGTACCTGCAGACGCCGTCGCAGCTCGACGACTACAAGCAATACTCGATGTGCATCAACTGCATGCTGTGCTACTCCGCCTGTCCCATCTACCGCCTGGAGCCCGAGTTCATCGGCCCGGCGGCGATCGCCCTCGCTCAGCGGTACAACATGGATTCGCGCGACGAAGGGGCGGAGCAGAGGATGGACGTGCTTTCGCAGCACCACGGCATCTGGGATTGCACGCTCGTCGGTGAGTGCACTGAAGTGTGTCCGAAGAACGTCGACCCGGCCGGTGCCATCCAGCGCTACAAAGTCTCTGCGACGATGGACTACTTCAAGTCGCTACTCATGCCGGGGAGCTCGTCGTGAATCCCAAGTACCGGCCCTACTACCCCCGGTGGTACCGCAAGCGGATCCCCATCTTTTGGTGGCTGCAAAAACGATCGCACGCGGCCTTCATCGGCCGAGAGCTTACGGCGGTTTTCGTGGCCTACGCCGCCATCATGCTCGTGGTGCTCGTGCTCGCCATGGACCGAGGACAGGCAGCCTTCGCTGAGATGATGGACTGGCTCGGCACTCCCGCGGTGGTCGCAGCCCACGTGCTCGTGCTCTGCATCCTGCTGTTTCACACGATTACGTGGCTCAACTTGGCGCCGATGGCGATCGTCGTGAAACTCGGGGATCGGAAAGTGCCCGCTGCCGCAGTGCTGATCGGCCACTACGCCGCGTGGGTCGCGTGCACCGGTGGGGTGGCCTGGCTCCTGATCTGGAGGTAGTCATGCGGCGATCCAGAGAACCCATCATCTGGGCGCTGTTCGGCGGGGGCGGTATGGCCTCGGCGTTCTTCATGCCCGTTTTGATCCTCGTATTGTTCATCGCAATGCCGCTGGGGTGGGTACAGGGCGCGCCGTTCGCGGAGTTGCAAGCCCTTGTGCGACACCCGCTGACCCGGCTGGGCCTGTTCGTCTTCATCTCGCTCTGCTGGTTTCACTGGGCGCACCGGTTCCGCTACACGCTTTACGACGGTCTGCAGCTCTCACACCTCAATGAGCTCGTTGCCGTGATAACCTACGGCATCGCAATCGCGGGGACGGTGGTCGGAGCCGTCCTGCTTTGGGGCGTCGGCTAGAAGCCACTCCGCATTCGCGGGAGTAGGCCAAGCCGTCCCTGGGGTGGGAGACGGACGTTGGCGTAGGGCGGCGACTTTGGCGATCGCTTCCCGATGTACCTCGACCACCGCGTCGGCGAAGTCCACGTCACTCGGCGCGTCTCCCACCAAGCCGTAGTAGCTGGCCAGGTGCTGAGCTGCTTCTGCTTCCCTGCCCGCAGTGTGCAGGCAAATTGCCCGGACGAGATCGTAGACACCCAGTTCAAGGGCCAGGCAGGCCGTGCCCTGGCCCGTGAGCGCGAGTGCTCTGCCTTCGTAAGAGGTCGCGAGCGACAATCCAGGCGCGAGGTCGGCTGCCACCCGCGCTTCATCGATGACGACGTCGTAGTCGCGCCGAGAGTTCCTGGTCGAAGATCTTGATCGCAACGTCACGGTCCAGAAGCGCCTCGCGAGCCAAGTAGACCCGGGACATGCCTCCGCGATCGAGCTCACGGAGCAGGGTGTACCGCTTCGGCAGCGCGGCCTGGAGCCGCTCGAATTCCTGGGGCAAATGTGACCTGGTCGTGGGGCCCCAAACTGGCTCAGCGTGGACCACTCAAAGTGTGGTATCTTCTCGATGTTCGACAGTCGCACTACTGGGTCTAGAGGTGCGGAGAAGATCTGCGCGGTTTGCTTAACGGATCGCGAATTCGCAACGTCTAGTCGGTACCGTCCGACCTCTTGCTAGTTGGAGTCCAGAATGACGAGCCGGCAAAGACGCGCCGTCCTGACGTTGGTTTGCGTGGTAGCGGCTTGCGACAGCCCTGCAGCTCCGGTCGCCGATGAAGAGCCTGTAGTCGCCGCGCGGCCTGCGAGCCCGACATTGGGCCACCTGGCGTTCATAGCGGAGTGCGCGAGTTGCCATGCCTCGCGGGACGGCTTCGACCTCGCGTTTTTCTCCTTCCCGGACTCTACGATCATCCGGCGCGCGCTCGGGCACGTCGACACGACCACCGCGTTCGACATCGCCGCATACATCAATACGTTGCCGGTCGCCCCGGTGGGGCGGTTCGATCAGAGCTTTCAACCCGGCGGCGTCCAGCTCGCGGGCGACGTCGAATTCGCCACGAACCTCTTTGGCTCCGATGCATGGCCGAGCACGCTGACGGGCGCGCAGCTGTTGGCGATCGATCCGACACAGATACCTGTGGCGCTCGCGTTCCCGCGCTGGTCGTTCGAGGAGAACAACCTGGACTGGATGCCCGACGCGCCGTATCCGGAAGGCCTGCTGGCGCATTCAGAGCACCGAGCGGGTGACGCGCTCAAGAAGTATCGGGCCTCGGGCGATGGATACGACCTCTACGCCGCCACGATGGCTCTACGCGTCGCCGAGCGGAACGTCATGAGCACAGAGGCGCCCTGCCTGGTGAGCGACCCGGTCCGCTTCAAGCCCGAC
>JAYZBT010000283.1:0-33894 GCA_036338615.1 Gemmatimonadota bacterium | reverse complement strand
ACCTCCGCGGCTCGGTCGAGCAACTCGAGGTCCCGGTCGATGACCGCGCCTTGTTCGGTGATTGTCATGCCTCTCCCTGGGACGGCCAATCCACGCGCTCGAATCGGTGGACGTCGGGCCGGTAAACTCTCACTTGCGCGCGGGGACGATACTTGCTGACGCAGTCCCTCGACATACCCGGATTCAGTCTTGCTGATCCAGGAGTGGCTACAGGGATGCACGGGTAGGTTGATGGGCTGTCGTCGTGGCGAAGATAGGTGGGTCATTTTTTGACACGTCAAGCGCCCGCGGCAGGCGCTGAACACACCTGAATCCGGCTTGCGCTTTTTTTCACAAGCAGTATTTTATGCAGGCTATGGGGGGGAGCGAGCCTCTTTTTTGGGACTCGACCCGCATGGCACGAGGGAGCAGGGCTTTGGCCGGAGACCAGCGGGGGGGAGACCCCCAGGACATGATGCGGGCGTCCGGTCGGCATATGGGCCTCGGTTTGGCCTTTGCGCTTTCGATCCTGTTCTTCATGGGTGGGGGAGCGTGGTTGGACTCGAAGCTCGGCACCACGCCGTTCCTTATGGTCCTGGGAGCCGCCGTGGGCGCGGGCACAGGTTTCTACAGTCTCTACTACCACATCGTGATCGAACCCAGGCAGCGAGAGAACGCCCCGCGATGAGCGGAGAGGCGAAGTACGCCGGAGTGGGCGCTGCGGGCGTCACCGTCGTGATCCTCGGGCTGTGGCCGTTTCTGGACCCGGCGAGTCGAGTCGGCGTCCTGATCGCGGCTGCGGTCGCGCTGCCCGTCCAGTGGCTGTCGTTTGCGGCGCTCATGCGCTTCCGAGGCAAGTCGACCGGTTTCATCGGTGCTTGGGTGGGCGGCGCCGCGTTACGCATGGTTTCCGTGGGACTGGTTGCCGTCATCGCAATCAGTCGGGATGTCGATGGCTTGATTGCGCTACTGTTGGGACTCGTCGGCTTCCTCTTCGGACTACTGTTGCTCGAGCCGATGTACTTCAAATCCGCAGCGAGCGAGACGACCTGACGTGAGACTGCTGGGAATGCTCAGAGCCATGCAGGGAGGGGGAGCCGCGGCGCAGAGCCAGGGCGAGAGCGCCCCGCCCGATCTGGGGGCGATGCTCATGCATCACCTCGAGGACGGCAAGACGATCGAGGTAGAGATCCTCGGCTTTCACAAGGAGTGGCCGCTCCCGCAGTGGGAGCCGTGGCACATCGGTGCCTTGGAACTGGACCTCTCGCCGACCAAGCATGTGTTCTTCTTGGGGGTCGCCGCCCTTCTGTTGCTGGCCGTGTTCGTCCCGATCGGTCGCGCGATGCGCACTCGATACATGGATCGCGCGCCCAGCGGTCTCCCGAACGCGATGGAGGCGCTGGTCGTCTACTTCCGGGATGAGGTCGTGCGACGCAACATCGGTCACGGAGCGGACCCCTACACCCCGTACATCCTCACGATCTTCTTTTTCATCCTCGCGATGAATCTCGTCGGGCTGGTCCCGTTCGGCGCGACGCCGACCGGGAACCTGTCGGTCACGGGCGCGCTCGCCCTCGTGACCTTCGTCGTTGTCGAGGTTTCGGGGATGAGGGCGCTCGGCTTCCGGGGGTACATGGGCACGATCTTCTATGCTCCTCCCGGATTACCGAAGGCGGGTCAAGCCGCGCTGATGCTCATCATGACGCCGGTGGAATTTCTCGGGAAGCTGACCAAGCCCTTCGCGCTCATGATCAGGCTGTTCGCGAACATGACCGCCGGGCACACGCTCGTGCTGTCGTTGCTCGGGCTGATCTTCATGTTTTCGCACCTCACGATCGGGAAGTTCATAATCGCCGGTGCGTCGGTGAGCATGGTGCTCGCCGTAATGCTCCTGGAGGTCTTTGTGGCGTTTCTCCAGGCGTACATCTTCGCAATGTTGTCTGCGGTCTTCATCGGTCTGATCCGCCATGCGCACTGATGGATCACTTTAGTCGTATTACGAGAACCTCTTAAGGAAAAACCGACATGTTGCACGGAATGCTGGCCGTTGTTCAGGACGTCGCAATGGACGCTGAGGCTGCCAAGGCTTGGGGAAGCCTGCTCGGTGCCGGTATCGGCATCGGCCTCTCCGCCATCGGAGCGGGTATCGGCATCGGCCTGATCGGACTCGGCTCGACCCAGGGCATCGCGCGTCAGCCCGAGGCTGCCGCGGCCATCCAGGCGAACGCGATCATCCTGGCCGCGCTGGTCGAGGGAGCCGCACTCTTTGGTCTCGTCATCACGATCCTCTACAAGTTCATCGGGTAGTTCACGTCGGCGGGCTCCATTTTGGGGAGCCGCATCGACGGGCTCGCGAGTCGAGCCTGTGACTTCGATGAATCGATGGAGATCAAGATGAGAGTCGCTCGGATTCTACCGGTCGCGCTGTCACTTCTAGTCGTGTTGCCGGGTCCGTTATGGGCCCAGGGAGCAGGCGAGGAAGGCGGTGGGGGCCTCTTTGACATCAATGCTGGCCTCAGTGTGTGGACGCTGATCGTCTTCTTCGGCCTGTTGTTGATCCTGTCGAAGTACGCGTGGGGCCCGATCCTGTCCGCCGTAGAGGCGCGGGAGAAGGGGATTCAGGCTGCGCTCGACGAGGCCGCGGTACGCAACGAGGAGGCGGCGGGGCTGGTCGAGCAGCACCGCCAACAACTCGCGGACGCGCGTCGACAGGCCAACGAGTTGATCGCCGAAGGCAAGGCGGCCGGTGACCGCGTGCGCAAGGACATCGAAGAGAAGGCTCGATCAGAGGGTCAAGCGATCGTGGAGCGGGCCCGCGCCGAAATCGAGCGTGAGCGCGACGCCGCACTCGAGATGCTCAGGAAGGAGTCGGTGGATGTCGCGCTGTCTGCGGCGTCGCAGCTGATGGGCGAGAACCTCGATCAGGCAAAGGACCGTGAGTTCGTCGAGCGTTATCTGGACGAGCTCGGCGACTCCCGTGGAGCGCAGGCGTGAGAGACGAAACCGTCGCCAAGAACTACGCGGAGACGCTCTTCGAGCTCGCGCGTCGCAACGACGGTGTCGAGTCGTATGGACAAGCGATCGCTACCATCGCCGGCGTCATCGACGACGATCCGAAGCTCAGGATGTTTCTCGAGACGCCGCGCATCGAGGATGAGGACAAGAAAGTCGTCGTACGTCGCGCGTTCGGCGAAGCGTTGCCGAAGCACGTCGTGAACTTCGTGCTGGTCACGATCGACAAGCGGCGCCAGCGGCTTCTCCGCAGGATTTCGCGAGAGTACGACCTTCTGCTCGACGAGCATCTGGGTCGGGAACATGTGGAGGTCACGGTGGCGCGCCAGGTCGATGACGCCACCACGCAGCTGATCTCCGAGCGCCTCTCGAGCGCGCTCAGAACAAGAGTGATCCCCCATGTCCGGGTGAAGCCGGAGATCCTAGGGGGGCTCGTCGTACGCACTGGAGACAACATCTACGACGGATCGATTCGCAGGCGCTTGGACGGTATGCGTCGTCGACTGCTGGGGGCGCGGTTGCCCGAGGCGGTCGGCGATCCCGCCAACGCCTGAGCCGATCCCAATACCCAGGACCAAATAAAAGATGGCCAACGACTCCCAGCTCCGAGCCAGCGAGATCAAGGACGTACTTCTCAAGGAGATCGAGAAGTACGAGGAGGACCTGCAGGCGGAGGAGATCGGCGAAGTCCTCGAAGTGAAGGACGGGATCGCCCGCATCTACGGCCTCACGAAAGCGATGGCCTCGGAGATGCTCGAGATCACCGCGGCCGCGACCGGAGAGACTGTCACGGCGCTCGCGCTGAACTTGGAGGAAGACAATATCGGCGCCGTGATCATGGGCGAGTGGACAGGGCTGCACGAGGGCGACCAGGTGCGCCGCACTGGACGCGTGCTGGACATCCCCGTGGGCCCGGGGTACCTGGATCGCGTCGTCGACTCACTCGGCAACCCGCAGGACGGAAAGGGACCGATCGACGACATCGACGGGTCTCGCCAGATCGACATCGTCGCTCCCGGCATCGTCAAGCGACAGCCGGTGGGGCAGCCGATGCAGACGGGTCTCAAGGCCATCGACTCCATGATCCCCATTGGCCGTGGCCAGCGCGAGTTGATCATCGGCGACCGGGGCACGGGTAAGAGCGCCGTCGCGATCGACACCATCATCAACCAGAAAGACACCGACGTCATCTGTATCTATTGCGCCATCGGGCAGCGCGCCGGGAAGGTCCGCAGCGTCGTGGAGACGCTGCGTGAGCACGGAGCGATGGAGTACACCATCATCGTGACCGCGAACGCGTCCGACCCCGCACCCATGCAGTACATCGCCCCCTACGCCGCCACGGCGCTGGCCGAGTACTTCATGTGGCAGGGCAAGCACACGCTCGTGGTGTACGACGACCTCTCGAAGCAGGCGCAGGCGTACCGGCAGCTCTCGTTGATCCTTCGCCGTCCTCCCGGACGTGAAGCGTACCCGGGGGACGTGTTCTATCTGCACTCGCGGCTGCTCGAGCGGGCTTCGAAGCTCTCGGACGAGCAGGGTGGCGGCTCGTTGACGGCGCTGCCGATCATCGAGACCCAGGGCGGGGACGTGTCGGCCTACATCCCGACCAATGTGATCTCCATTACCGACGGGCAGATCTTCCTCGAGCCCGATCTGTTCTTCTCGGGTGTGCGACCCGCCGTGAACGTGGGGATTTCGGTATCCCGGGTAGGTGGCGCGGCGCAAATCAAAGCGATGAAGAAGGTCGCGGGCCGTCTGCGGCTCGACCTCGCGCAGTACCGCGAGCTGGAGGCGTTTGCGCAGTTCGGGTCCGACCTGGACGCGGTGACGCAGCGCCAGCTCGCGCGAGGCGCCCGCACCGTAGAGATGCTGAAGCAGCCCCAATACCAGCCGATGCCGGTCGAGAGTCAGGTCGCGGTGATCTACGCCGTGACCAACGGATTCCTCGACGAATTCGACGTGGACAAGGTCCGTCAGTGGGAGCTTGGTTTCCATCAGGACATGGCCGCCAAGCACCAGGACGTGCTCGACGAGCTGCGGGAGAAGGGCGAGATGGACGAAGATCTCACCGAGCGACTCGTCGCCGCGATCGAGAGCTACAACGAGGCGTTCGCGGCGGAGCACTCCGCGGCGACCTCCGCCTAGCCCCGCCAATCCGCAACCCGTAGAGGACGAGACCACGTGGCTGGCTCTAGCGATGTCAAACGCAGGATCAAGTCGGTGGAGAACACCCGACAGATCACGCGCACGATGGAGCTCGTAGCGACTTCCAAGCTCAAGCGGGCGACCGACCGCGTGCGCGCGGCCAAGCCGTACGCCGACGCTTTGCACGAGATCGTGCAGGGTTTGTACTCGCCGGGGCTGTCCGACAAGTATCCGATCCTGCGTCGGCCGGAAACGACCGAGCGAGCTGCGATCTTGCTGTGCACCGCGAACCGTGGGCTCGCGGGTGGCTTCAATGCCAACCTGATCAAGAAAGCGCGCAACCTCATGGAGGACCTGCGTGGGCAGGGCATAGAGATCGAGTTGCACATCGCGGGCAAGAAGGGCATCGCGTACTTCCGCTTCCGCGGTGAAGAGATGCTCACCCAACGCACCGACATCGGTGACTATCCCACCGTGGACGACGCAGAGTCGCTCATCGGCCCCATCCGGGACCGATTCGAGAGCGGAAAGGTCGACGCGGTGTACGTGGTCAGCTCGAAGTTCAGGTCGGCGATGTCGACTCCGCCGCACACGAGAGATCTGCTACCGATCGAAGCAGAGGGTGAGGAGTCGTCCGCTGACTACATCCTCTCTCCGAGCGGGGACATGATCCTCGATCGGATTCTACCCGCATACGTCCGCAACGCCGTGTACATCGCGTTGGTGGAGAATGCGGCCGCGGAGCAAGGTGCGCGCAGGACCGCGATGAAGAGTGCGACGGACAACGCCGGTGATGTGCTCGAGCACCTCACACGCACGTACAACCGAGCCCGCCAGGGCCAGATCACGCAGGAGATTGCCGAGATCGTCGGCGGCTCCGCTGCCCTCGAGTAGGGAAAACAGAGACATCATGGCTGAAAACGGTATTGGAAGAGTCGTACAGGTCATCGGACCGGTTCTCGACGCGGAGTTCGCCGCCGAGGACCTGCCCGACATCTACAACGCGCTGAGTCTCAAGACGACGAACGAGGCGGGTCAGGAGATCGAGCTCGTCGCCGAGGTGCAACAGCACATCGGACGCGGACAGGTCCGCGCGGTGTCGATGTCGTCCACCGACGGCGTCACCCGTGGCATGGAGGTCGTTGATACCGGCAGTGCGATCACCGTGCCGGTCGGTGAGCCCGCGCTGGGGCGCATCCTGAACGTGCTTGGCGAGCCCGTCGACGAGATGGGTCCGGTGGGCGGAGAGGGTGCCGAGCTCGAGCGCTGGCCGATCCACCGCCTCGCTCCGAAGTTCGACCAGCTCGAGCCCAAGACCGAGATCTTCGAGACAGGTATCAAGGTCGTCGACCTGCTCGCGCCCTATGTGAAGGGTGGCAAGACCGGCCTGTTCGGCGGCGCCGGGGTTGGCAAGACCGTCATCATCATGGAGCTCATCAACAACATCGCGACGGAACACGGTGGTCGGTCCGTGTTCTGCGGCGTGGGTGAGCGCACGCGTGAGGGCAACGACCTCTGGCTCGAAATGAGGGAATCGGGCGTACTCGAGTCGACCGCGCTGGTCTACGGGCAGATGAACGAGCCGCCGGGGGCTCGTCTGCGCGTCGGCCTCTCGGGCCTCACGATCGCGGAGTACTTCCGCGACGTCGAAGGTCAGGACGTGCTGCTCTTCATCGACAACATCTTCCGGTTCACGCAGGCTGGTTCCGAGGTCTCCGCGCTGCTCGGCCGCATGCCGTCGGCGGTGGGATACCAGCCCACGCTCGGGACGGAGATGGGCGAGTTGCAGGAGCGGATCACTTCCACCGCATCCGGTTCCATCACGTCGGTGCAGGCGATCTACGTGCCGGCGGACGACCTCACCGACCCGGCGCCCGCGGCGGCGTTCACACACCTCGATGCGACGACGGTCCTGTCACGCTCGATCTCGGAGCAGGGCATTTACCCGGCGGTGGACCCGCTCGACTCGACGTCGCGCATCATGGATCCGCAGTTCGTGGGTGAGCGGCACTACAAGGTCGCGACCGACGTTCAGGCCATCCTACAGCGGTACAAGGATCTCCAGGACATCATCGCGATTCTCGGAATGGACGAGCTCAGTGAGGAAGACAAGATCCTCGTGGGTCGTGCCCGCCGGATCGCGCGCTTCCTCTCACAACCGTTCGTGGTCGCCGAGGTCTTCACCGGTACGCCGGGACAGTACGTGAAGCTCGACGATACGATCGAGTCGTTCGAGCGGGTTGCCGCCGGTGAGTTCGACCATCTGCCGGAGCAGGCGTTCTACATGCAGGGCGGCATCGAGGGTGTCATCGCCGAAAGCGAACGCCTGGCGAAGGAGGGATAGTGGCCGACGGCGCGCTTCAGGTTCGTGTGGTCTCTCCAGATCGCATCGTATTCGAGGGCGAGGCTTCCGCGGTATCGGCCCCCGCCTGGGACGGATACGTCGGGATCCTTCGGGGTCACGCGCCCATGTTGACCTTGATCGGGTCGGGCGAGATGAAGATCGACCGGGCGGGCGGCGGCACCGACTCGTTCTTCGTGGCCGCGGGTGTGCTCAAGGTCGAGAGCGACAAGGTGACGCTGCTGACCGAGTACGCCGGCGATGAGCCACCCGAGCAGATTCCGGCCGAGGCCATCGTATTCGCGGATGGTGGTTGATTAACGCACGAGTGACGGACGTTTCCGCATGAAGCTCGACCTGCACATCCACACCACCGCCTCCGACGGCGCCTGGTCGCCCGAAGCGGTGGTGCGCGGTGCGGCCGAAGGCGGGCTGGACGTGATCGCGGTCGCGGATCACGATACCACGGCCGCCTTCGCGGCCGCGGCGGCCGTGGGGGTCGAGGTGCGCGTGCAGGTCATTCCGGCGCTCGAGGTCAGTTCGACCCATGAGGGTCGTGACGTGCACGTTCTCGGCTACTTCGTCGAGCCCGAGGCTCCTTCCATGGTCGCGCACCGCGAACGCGCCACCAACCGCCGCGATGAGCGCATGCACGAAATGATCGAGAAGCTCGTTGCGGGCGGCATCGAGATCTCGTTCGAGCAGGTCGAGGAAGCTGCCGGTCCCGATCGGGGTACCATCGGCCGACCGCACCTGGCGAAGGCCCTGGTGGCGAGTGGGCACGTCGCCTCCGTGCCGTCCGCGTTCAATACCCTGATCGGCGACGACCACGATGCGTTCGTTCCCACGCACCTGTTGACGCCGGTGGAGGCGGTCGAGTTGATCCTGGCCGCCCAGGGACTGCCCATCTGGGCGCATCCGCCGGGAGATCTCGTCGACCCGTTGCTGCCGGAGCTCGTAAGAGCCGGGCTGCGCGGACTCGAGGTGTATCGCCCGACGCGTAAGAAGCATGACACGCTTCGCTACGAGCGGATCTGCCGCTCGTCCGGCTTGCTGATGAGTGGTGGCTCGGACTGGCATACGCCGGACGCCGGACGCAAGCTGGGCGACTTCTTCGTAGAGGCAACGGAGATCGACGAGTTGCTCGAGGCGGGGGGGTTGTAGGATGGCGCGGTCACGGTTCACTGCGATGCTGTGCCTGCTGCTGGGCACCGCGGCGTGTGACGCCGGACGCTCCCTTCCGGCCTCGGCACGGTCGACCGACGGTCTGCTGGCTGACTCGGAGCTGCAGGCGGTGGTCGAGCTCGGCGTTCGGCGCGACATGTACGGCCTCCTCGAGTCGATGAAGGCCGAGCGGCCAGAGGTCCGCGCGCGGGCGGCCGCGGCGTTGGCGTCTCTGCAGGCCCCTGAGTCCGTCGACGGGCTGGTGGCGGCCCTCGGGGAAGAGGACCCACAGGTGCGACGAGACGCGGCGTTCGCCCTCGGGCGAATCGGGGATCCTGCGACCGCCTCGGTGCTCTCGGATGCTCTGGCGGGGGAAACGGACGCGGTGGTCCGCGCGCGGCTCCTCGAGGCGCTTGGCCACATGTCGACCGAGCAGGCGGCGGATCTGCTACTCGCGGCGGATCTCGAAAGCCGGGAGGAAGCGGACCGTGCGCGGGCGCTCTCTGTTCTCGGTGGCGTGTACGGAGTCCGACATGAAGGCTTGCGCGACTCCTTGATCGAGAATCTGACGAACGAGGATCCGTCGGTACGGTTGGCCGCGGCGAGCTTCTTCAGCCTGGTGTTGGGTACCCGACTTTGGGCCACGCACGCGATCTACCTCCGGCAGGCCCTCGACGGCTATGACCTGGCAGAACCCGCTGCGATGCATCTGGTGATGGGCCTCGGCAGGCTTCGGGACTTTCTCGACAGTGAACGCCTGAGGCGCTGGGCGACGGAGGGGGAGGACTGGCGGACGCGCGGTAATGCGGTCACCGGACTCGACCCCTTCACGAGGAGCGCGCAGGTGCTCGTGGATGCGCTCGATGACCCTTCCCCCCACGTCGCGTTCGCGGCCGTGAGAGTGCTTACCGGGGAGGCGCTCGATGAAGCGCTCGTGCCGCCGATGGAGCTGTGGATCGAGAGGAACCCCGGCCGGCTGGCGGTCATCAGGGAGTTGATGATCCAGCTCGCGCAGATGGGCCGTAACGATGCGATCCTCGCGTGGGTGGACGCCATCGAAGCCGGTGATGAGATCCGGTGGGAGATCGCTTTCGAGGTGCTGTCGTACATGCCGGGTGAAGAGGTGTTGAAGCGCATCGCCAGGGCAGGGCTCGACCCTTCGGATCGCACCGCGCAGCACGCCTCCTCCGCGCTGGCTCGACGCTGGGCGCTGGACCGAGAGACACCGCAGACCCACGAGATCTACTTCGCCTCGTTCAGAGACCTACTCGAGGACCCGCGGCCGTCGGTCGCAGCGGTGGCGAGAGCCGGGCTGGAATCACCAGAGTTCGCCGCCCGTGGGGCCGAACTGTCCGGGCTCGCCTCTGCGCCGACCCCGGCTTCCGGGGCGCAACCTGGACCGCAGCGTGCTGCCGCATTGCTTCAGGACGCACAGAGCATCGATTGGGAATTCTTGCAGGGGCTGGGTAGCGGCCCGAGCCTAGTACTGGAAACGAGTAAGGGCACGGTTTCGGTCCAGCTCTTGACGGAGGAAGCGCCGCTCACCGTGCAGACCGTCGCCAAGCTGGCGCTCGCTGGGCACTACGACGGTGTGCCCTTCCACCGTGTGCTGCCGAACTTCATGGCGCAGACCGGCGACATCGTCGCCCGAGACGGGACCGGTGAGCCTGGCTTCAGCATCCGCACCGAGCTCACGCAACTGCCGTTCGAGGCCGGCGTGATCGGAATGGCCAACCTGGGCCGACTCGACTCCGAGAATAGCCAGTTCTTCATCACGCACTCGCGACAGTTGCATCTCGATCGCGGATACACGGCCTTCGGTTGGGTAGAGCGCGGCCTCGACGCACTCGAGCTCATTGAACAGGGCGACTCGATCCTCTCGGCGACGGTCGTTCCCGGATGATCCGCAACATCTAGATGCCCGTGGCGTACGCCTTTTAGTGACCGGCTACGCCAGGAGGATCGATGAAGCGGTTGATGACGCTCTCTTTGTTCGTGTCTTTGGGTGCTTGTGCGACGACTCCGGAGGTGTTCGGCGGTCGCGGTGCCGTTCGGGAGGCGCAGGCCGTGCAGAGCACCGCTGTACGCTACCTGGCGGAGCACTTCGAGCCTTCGGAGTTCCTCGGCAAGCCCGAAGCGATTTGCCTGGTAGTGGGCCAAGAGGTGGGATCTAGAGACCGCATCGCAACGGCGTTGGCGGCGCGAAGCGCGGACATGGATCCTCCCGCGTTCATGATGTCCCAGTTGCGACAGGTACGGCCCAGGGTGCTTCCGATCTCGGCCTGCCAATGGGGCGACGATCTATCCGAAGTGCTCGTCGACTCGGGTGCGCGTGCAATCGCGATCGGGATCAGTCACCCGCTATGGGTGACGCCGAATCTGGCTCGCCTGGTCGTGACCCTGCGGGAGAACAACAAGAACTGGTACCGTTACAGGTGTTCGGCCGAGCGCGACGAGGACGGCTGGGCGATTCGAGAGTGTCTCTGACCGCTCAGTTCCGCCGGGTCCCGGCCCATGCCGGACCCCGCCGCGTCCAAATCAGGATCGCTCCACACGCGGCGTCTCCTCCGCCGAAACTGGCCGGCACTGACGCTCCCGAGTAAACCTCGACCACGTCCATGTCCGACGCGATGAACTCGGTCAAGTCCGTGGGATGATCGCCCAGCGACGCCCTGCGGCTGAAACGGCGGCCGTCCACGAATACCGCCGGGTAACAGTTCGCGATCGCCATGACGCCCGGAGTCGTGGAGACGATGTGAGCCGCACGCCTCAAGACAACCGTACGGTTCGCCATCATGCTGCCGCTACCCTGGATACGAACCCCCGGCATGCTCTGAATGAGGGTGATGAGGTTCCCGCCTCGTTCCTCCATCTCCTTCCGGAGTACGAATCTCCCGAAGCCGCGACCCAGCCGGATGTCGAGATCGCGCAGTTCGTTGAAGGTACGCCGCGGAATCACGTTCACATGCAGGCCCGCGAGTTCGAGCGGCACTGTACCGAGAAGAATCTCCGTCTCGAAGCTCTTGTCGTCGTCGAGGGTTACAAGCAAGCGCCGCTCTTCATACCCGAGTGACTCGATGACCAGGATTTGATCACCGAGCGGCACGTCGGTGAACGCAAAGAAACCGAGCTCGTTCGTGATCCTCACGGTGCTCATCGACACGAGTTCGACCGACGCCCCGGTGACCGGCCGGCCGGTCGCGATGTCCCGCACGTATCCGAGCAGGTTCGCGGCCCAATCCTCCGTGGGCACGTCAGCCCGCAGCCCTTCGGCGGCGAGCAGCGCCATGAGCGCCGTGACTAGAGCCCTTCCCGCCATCCTCATGCGATCCTCCTTGGCCGAAGCTTCGGCCCTGTCCAACGAATCCTACACTCCTAACGCCGGTTGCTCCCGAGTGTCACACGAATGCCGAACTGCGCCTGCCATTGCGAATCGGGAGTGAGTATCGACCACGGATCCGGTGGTACTAGTCTTCCGTCCTCGTCGCGCGCTGGCAAGGCCCCACCCGCCCACCGTGAGAACAGCTCACCCACTCCGGTGAAGCTCTCTGCGCGGCCCGACGGCTCCAGCAGCGGGACGTTGCTCCGGATGGACTGGATGGCGCCCCAGTCCGAGTTGATGAAGTTGAGGAGATTGATCATGTCGGCTTCGAAACGGACCCTGGCGTCACCGGCTTGTATGGAGTGGGTGACGCGCAGGTCGAGGCGGTGCTCCCACGGAGCCCGACAGTCGTTTCTCCTGAGGATCTCTCCCCGGTGCGCGCTCAGGCACGGGTCGCGCTCCAAGGCGGTGGAGAGCAAGGCGAGCGTCGCGAACCCGGCTGGCAGTTCCGACGCGGAGTTGGGCGCGTAGATCAGGTCGTTGAAGCGGTCGAACGCGGGGCCCAGCGCAGGATATCCGTCCCCGTTGAGATCTCCGCGATATACGTACGAGAACGGAAGACCGGACTGTCCCGTATAGAGCAGCGAAATCTCGGTGTCCGTCAGCGCGGGAAAAGGCTTCCCGTAGATGGATGCCACGAACTTGTGCGGCCGGTCGAAGTTGGAGGACGTCATGAGTGGGTGGTTCGGATTCCCTTCCGTCGCATTGAATCCGAAGTTCGAGATCATGTCGATCGACGTCAGGCTCTGCTTGTCGAACGAACGCGCGTAGGAGTACCCGCCTTGGAATGCCAAGTCCTGCGTGATGAAGCCGCGGGCCTCCGCGGTGAACGAATACGTCCAGTCGGTGCCGTTGTTGGTGACGAGCAACACCTGATCGTACTCTGGGTGGTTACGGTTCGGGGTGAACCCGTTCGCAGAGGGGTCGCCGAAGTGGGAGCGTTCTGTCCCTCCGTATCCCTCGAGCGGGCCCACAGAACCGCTCGCTCCATCGAGGTTCTTCTCCTCTATGGAGACCTGGTTGCGCGCGTGGCTGAACAGAAACCCGAGCGATCCGCTGAGCCGATCGGTGACCTCGTGGTCGACGATCGCGGAGAACTTGATGTAGCGGGGGTACTTGAAGTCCTCGTCGAAGACGGTAACAGGGCGCACGGTGATCGGCGGGCCGTTGAGGCATCCGAGCGGGGTGTCGCCCGCGACGAAGCCCGGAGCGGTATTTCCGGTCAAGGGGTCGTCCGTCCGACGGCCCGTACAAACCTCGGTGATCGAGCGCAGGCCGGTATTGTGGAACGCGTTCGAGAGCCACACATAAGGCAGTTGCCCGGTGAAGAATCCGGCGCCGCCTCGGACCTGAGTCGTGCGTCTGCCCTCGCTCTGCCAGTTGACGCCCCAACGCGGCGAGAGCAGGATCTGGCCCGACGGAGGTGCGGATGTGTCGAAGCCGAACAGGTCCTCGAACTCGGCATTGTGCTCGGGTTTGTCGAGCAGGGTCGGTACGTCCAGGCGCATACCGAAGCGCATGGTCAGCCCCTTGCCGGCGTCGATCTCATTTTGGACGTAGCCGCCGAGCTCGAGCACCGAGAAGTCGATCGCGGGTGCCTGACCCGGCTGCAGAACGGTCCGCTGATACCTCTGCGGGGCGTTGTTCGCCAGGTCGCCCATGCTCCGGAAGTAGTAGTCGCCGAGGGCCCCCGGCAGGTACTCATGCTGAATGTCGTTCAAGGAGCCGGTGACGCCGAGCGTATAAGTGCTGCCGCCGCCGGTCGGTACCGTCAATGTGTTGGTCAGGCGGAAACTCGTCTGCTCGAGATCATTGGCTTGTGAGAAGAATTGGGACCCGGCTCGCACGGCACGCGTAAACGCGAGGCCGTCGCCGACGGAGCTGTTGAGATCTACCTCGACCTGGGGGAAGGAGCTCTCCGGCGTCGAGTGATCCGTCGTACGCTGGACCGATATCTCGAGCTCGTTTCCGCCTTCGGAGCCGATCTCGGAAAAGAGTTGAAAGGAGGCCGTGTTCGTAGACGATTCACTTAGAACCCCGTTCGAGGACAGCTCGTACGGCTCGAACGCAGTTCGGTTCGGAGACTGGTCGCTCTGGGCTCGCGCGAAGACGTTGCGCATGGTCAAGCGGTGTCCGCCGCCTAGGGACGCGTCCACGCGCGCGAAGACGTTTGCCAACTCCTGACCGAGCGTGTAGGGGCCGCCGATTCCTGTGTCCACACCGAAAGACCCCTCGAAGAGGTCCTGGAAGGCGGTCATGGATTCCGGGGAGATCTGGATGAGCGCGGGATCGTCGCGCACGAGGTTGAAGCCCGTGGGTGGTTTTCCGCGTTCTTCGAACTCGGTCGCGACGAAGAAGTGGACGCGGTCCCGCACAATGGGCCCGCCAGCGCTGAATCCGAAGAGTGACCTGTCCACGCCCGACGCCTTTACCAGCCCGGTCGGGAGGCTGAGGTCACCCATGAGGGCTTCGTTTCGGCCCACGGCGAAGCCACGGAAGTTCCAGTCGTTCGTGCCCACCTTGGTAATCGCGTTCATGACGCCACCGGTGAAGCCCGAGAGGCGGACGTCGAAGGGCGCCACCAGGATCTGGTATTGGGCCACGGCGTCGATGGGCAGCATCTTGGCGCCGGCCTGGCCTCCTGGTACGCCGCCCGCGGTGAGGCCGAATACGTCCTTGTTGGTCACGCCGTCGATGAGTACCTGATTGTACCTGTCATTCTGGCCGGCGACCGAGAATCCGCCGTTTTCCGTCGTTTTCACCAACGGTGACAGGATTGCCAACTCCATGATGTCGCGAGAGAGGATGGGCACAGACTCGACGAGGCTCTCGTTCAGAAGGGTCGCCGGCCCGACCTGACCGGGGTTGAAGATCTCTGCTCGCTCGACATTGACCGCGATGCCCGCGACCTCGATGGCTTGTTCGGACAGGTATAACTCCAGCGTTTGG
This sequence comes from Gemmatimonadota bacterium, assembly GCA_036338615.1. Taxonomy (GTDB): domain Bacteria; phylum Gemmatimonadota; class Gemmatimonadetes; order Longimicrobiales; family Gaopeijiaceae; genus UBA1138. The sequence goes on along the minus strand of JAYZBT010000283.1, from coordinate 18,919 downwards.
GTCTCGCCGACCTGGAGTTGGATGCCCTCGACCGTGAGGTCGGAGTACCCCAGGTGAGAGGCGGAGATCTCGTAGGGTCCGCCGGGCTGGAGGAGAAGCAGCAGGAAGCGACCGGCGAGATTGGTGATGACAGACTTCTCGACGCCGGTCTGCGTGTGCCGGACGGTAACGGTCGCTTCGGTCAGCGGTGTGTCGTCCACTCGTAGGACGAGGCCGCGAATGGCCGAAGTAGTCTGCGATTGGGCGGCGAGTTCGCCGGAGGGAATCGATGCTACGAGTAGACACGCCAGCAACCCGGTGAGGAGCCGCCTGCTACGTCTAGCGACAATGCTTGCGGAGACGCCGGCGCGAAGGGCGGCGATGGAGTCGAAAACCCGTTTCATGGGAACGCTTTGGTGTTGGGCGGGTGGATTAGGACGCCACGGGCACGCGCTCGACGACCCGTCGCGCGAGAATACTCTCAGGGTCCTTTACGCCGAAAGACAATCGAGGATGACATGACGTTGCGGTCGCCGCCCGCGACCTTGCTACTCCTCCTCGTTCTCGGAGGGTGCGCGCCCGAGGTCCTTCCGGATTGGACCGAGGCGGACGGCTATCGCTGGAGGGAGCTCACGGTGCCCCGACGGGGAGGGCCCGGCTTCACGGCGATGAGCGCTCGGCGGACCGATGTCGCCTTCGAGAACCGACTGGCGGCGGCCACCGCGTTGCAGCACGACCACCTGTTGGTGGGGTCGGGTGTCGCGATCGGGGACTATGACGGCGACGGTCGCCCAGACCTCTACTTTTCGCGACTCGAGGGTACCAATGCCTTGTACCGAAACCTGGGCGGTTGGCGCTTCGAGGAAGTGACCGAACCGGCTGGCGTCGGCGCGCCGGACCGCTATTCGACCGGTGCCACCTTCGCGGACGTCGATGGCGACGGTCGCCTGGATCTCTTCGTTACTGCACTCGGAGGTCCGAACGCGCTCTTCCTGAACCGAGGAGACGGCTCTTTCGAGGAGGTTGCCGAGGCCGCCGGATTGGCATCGGAGCTCGGCAGCACGAGCGCTGCGTTCGCAGACGTGGACGCAGACGGTGACCTCGACCTCTACGTGGCGAATTACAAGACCGAGAGCGCCGCCGACGTGCTGCGGCCGTATGAACAGGCGTCGGTCGACCTGGTCGTCGAAGTGGACGGGGAGCGCCGGATCGCCGAGGCGTTCCGGGGGCACTTCAGGCTCGAGACCCGCGACGGCGTCGAGGTTGCCGTGGAGCAAGCGGACCCCGATCGACTCTACTTGAACGACGGAGCCCTCCACTTCGAGCAGGTGTCGTGGACCGGAGGACGCTTCCTGGACGCCGAAGGCGTGCCGCTGACGAGAGACGTTGACGACTTCGGCCTCGCCGCGCGGTTCTACGACGTGGACCACGACGGCGATCCGGACCTCTACGTGTGTAACGACTTCGACGATCCGGACTATCTGTGGCTCAACGACGGATCGGGCACCTTCACGCTCGTCGACGCTTATGCCTTGCGCACACAGAGTCACGCGTCCATGGCCGTCGACTTCTCAGATGTGAACCGGGACGGCGTGGTCGATTTCTTCGTGGCGGACATGTTGAGCTCGGACCCCGGGCGGAGGCTGGCGCAGGTCCCGCTACACGCATCGCTGCAGAAGCCGCCGGGGAGAATCGCCGATCGCCCGCAGGCGGGCCGGAATACGCTTTTCCTCGGGCGCGGAGACGGCACCTGGGCTCAGATTGCCGAGATGGCCGGCGTCGACGGCTCTGAATGGACTTGGGGAAGCCTGTTTCTCGACGTGGACCTCGATGGATTCGAGGATCTGCTGGTGGCGAACGGGCATGGTCGGGACATGCGGGACGGGGACGCGCTCCAGCGCGTCACAGATCTTCGAGGCTCGGTCACCTGGGACCAGGCGAAGTCGCTCTATCCGGACCTGCCGACGCGTAATCGCGCGTTCCGCAATCGCGGTGACCTCACCTTCGAGGAGGTCGGCGACGAGTGGGGCTTCTCGCAGGGGCCCGACGTGTCACACGGGATCGCAACCGGCGACCTCGACGGAGACGGTGACCTCGACGTCGTGATCAATCGGCTCAACCAGTCCCCGCTGCTTTTGCGGAACGACGCGAGCGGGGCGCGCGTGGCGGTGCGCCTCCTGGCAGACGGCGCCAACACTGGAGCCGTTGGCGCTCGTGTGCGACTGCTTGGTGCCGGCGGAGCTCCGTCTGGGACTACGGCCCCGGTCCTGTTCCAGGACAAGGAGATCACGGCGGGGGGGCTGTATCTCTCGGGCTCGGAGACGGTCGTCACATTCGCGGCGGGCCGCGGAGGCGCCGTACCCGGCGAAGCCCTCACGCTGGAGATCACGTGGCCGAGCGGTGGCGTGACTCGACTCTCGGCTTCTGCAAACCGGATGTACGAGGTCCGGGAAGCGAGCGCCGAGCCCGCGCCGGCGGTTGCGAGTGCACCAGAAGGCAGAATCTTCGAGGACGTATCCAACGCGCTAGCCTCAGAGCACCTCGAGGGACCGTTCGCGGACTTCGAGCGCCAGCCGCTGCTACCGTACCAATTGTCGCGGCTGGGTCCTGGTGTGACGTGGGCCGATCTCGACCTGGACGGAGACCCCGACCTGGTCGTCGCTGCAGGGCAGGGAAGCCGGGCCACGGTGATGCGGAACGACGGAGGAGGGTTCACTGCCATACCGGGTGCTGCGACCGCTCACGATCAAACCACAGTTCTACCCTCGTGGGGGGATGGTACTGTGTCGCTGATCGTGGGCCAGACCAGCTTCGATGCCGGCTCGCCGGAAGAGGCGCGCAGCCTCGACGGCGTCGTGCGTATCGCTTGGAACGGGGGGACGGGGTCGGCGTCTCTTGCTGGCCCACACCTCAGTTCGGTGGGTCCTCTGGCTCAGGCCGATGTCGACGGGGACGGGGACCTCGACCTGTTCGTGGGAGGGCGCACGGTCCCGGCGTTCTACCCGCTGCCGGCCACGTCGCGCTTGCTCATCAAAGAAGGGGGCGTGTACAGAGTCGCCGAGCAAGCGGCATTTAGGGACCTCGCGCTCGTATCCGGGGCCGTCTTCACCGACATCGACGACGACGGCGATCCCGACCTCGCGCTCGCGCCTGAGTGGGGTTCGGTCCGCCTCTTCCTGAATGAGGCAGGCACGTTCGTCGACGCCACTGCCCGATGGGGCCTGAGCGAGCTCACGGGCCTTTGGCGGGGCATCTCGGCGGGCGACCTCGACGGCGATGGCCGCATGGACCTGGTCGCGAGCAACGAGGGGCTCAACTCGCGATTGGTGACCACACCTGACCGGCCGCTCACCGTTGTGCACGGAGACGTCGACCAGAACGGGACGTGGGAGGTGCTGCTGGCGCGGGCGCGCGACGGAGGAGGGGCACTGTATCCGCTGGCGCGGTACGAACAGACCCGCGTCGCTTTGCCGTCACTGCGGTCGCGGGTCGGCAGCTTCGACAGCTATTCCCGATCCACGCTGGCCGATGTCATGGGAGCCGATCCCAGGGGCTTCTTTTTTCTGCGGGCGGCGACGCTCGAACACACTGTCTTGTTGAATCGCGGCGGTCGCTTCGAGACCGAGGCCTTGCCCACCGAGGCGCAACTCGCGCCCGCCCACCACGTGGGCGTCGCCGACGTCGACGGCGACGGAAACGAGGATGTGGTCCTCACGCAGAACTTTTTCCCCACCGACGGATTTACGCCGCGGTACGACGCAGGGCGGGCCCTGCTGATGCTGGGTGACGGCACGGGAAGTTTGCGTCCGGTGTCCGCGGACCGGTCCGGCCTGATCGTGTACGGGGACCAGCGCGGCGCGGCATTCGCCGACTTCGATATGGATGGCCGGATCGACCTTGCGGTGGCGCAAAACGGTACCGAGACCAAGCTCTTTCACAACGTTGGAGCCCGGCCAGGACTGCGCGTGGTTCTCGAGGGCCCGCCCGAGAACCCGACCGGCATCGGCGCGCGCCTGCGCTTGGTATACGACGGTTCTCTAGGACCCGCCCGTGAGGTCCGCTCGGGCTCCGGCTATTGGTCGAGTGACGACGCGGTGCAGGTGCTCGGCTTTTCGGGGACCCCGACGGCGGTGCAGATAAGATGGCCGGACAGCAGCGTGGCGCAGCAGCCGATCGCGGTCGGAGCCACGGAGGTCTTGCTGCGATGGGCGTCCTCATGAGCCCCCGCCACGTGATGCGTGTCGGCTCTCTGCTTTGGCTGCTCGCGGGGACTGCCTGCGCGCGGGGTGACGCCGAGGCGCCGTTCGACATGGCCGCGTATCTGGAGGAAGCAGCCTCTCAGGTCGATCCGGTGAAGAACCGCTTCGCCAACTCCGCGCTCTTGCAGGCCATGCAGGCGTTGCCGCCGCGTACGAACGAGAGGGAACGGTTGCTCTTCCAACTCGCCTTTGCCGAGCAGATGTTGTACGCCGGTCGGCTCGAACAAGCGATCGACCAGCTGGAGGCCTTGCGCGCGGACCTTGCCGATCACCAGGCGAGCGCGCCGGAGGTCGAGCGGGCACCGCCGAGTTTCGAGGAGTCCCTGCTCGATTTCCTGGCGACGGCGCACCTCCGTTTGGGAGAGAGGGAGAATTGTATCGACGGGGCGGGTGCGGTCGCCTGCCTCGTTCCCGTACCCGAGGACGCCGTGCATCGGGTCGCAGGGGGCGCCCTTGCGTCGATCCCCATCTACCAGGACCTGCTCGAGCGGAATCCCGAGAATCTCGGCGCGCGCTGGATGCTCAACGTCGCCCACATGATGGTGGGCACGTACCCGACGGACGTGCCGCCCGGGCTCTTGATTCCCGAGCTCGCCTTCCGGTCCGAGTACGAGATCGGGCGTTTCCGCGACGTCGCCCCGGTGTTGGGGGTGGACGACGTCGGTCACGTGGGGGGGGGCATCATGGACGACTTCAATGGAGACGGCCTGCTCGACCTCATGGCTTCGTCGTGGCAACTCCGGGACCCAATCAGATATCACCTGAACCGTGGGGACGGCACGTTCCAGCGGCGCACGGGAGCTGCTGGACTCGAGGGCCTATGGGGTGGCGGTAACATCGTGCAGGCGGACTACGACAACGACGGCGATCTCGATGTCTTCGTGCTTCGTGGTGGATGGCTACTCGAAGGACAGGTGAATTCTCTGCTGCGGAACCGTGGTGACGGCACCTTCGAGGACGTGACTCAAGCGGCGGGGCTCTTACGACCGATGCATCCGAGCCAGACGGCGAGTTGGGCGGACTTCGACGGCGACGGGCTGCTCGATCTCTTCGTGGGCAACGAGACGTTCGGCGACCGATCTCACCCCTGCCAACTCTTTCGCAACCAGGGGGACGGCACGTTTGTGGATGTCGCCTTCGAGGTGGGTGTCGCGGTCACTGGGATCATCAAGGGTGTCACATGGGGCGACTACGACAACGACGGCCGCCCCGACCTCTACGTGTCGCGCACCAACGCGCCGAATCTCCTGCTACGAAACGAGGGCGCGGGGTCGGGTGGCACATGGAGTTTCAGTGATCGGACCGGTGAGGCCGGGGTCGCGGAACCGCGCGACGCATTCCCAACCTGGTTTTGGGACTACGACAACGACGGCTGGCTCGACATCTTTGTGGCGGGGTATCGTACCAACTTCGGGGATATCGCGGCAGAGTACCTGGATTTGAGCCACGACTCTGAGTTGCCGCGCCTCTACCGGAACCGAGGTGACGGCACCTTCGACGAGGTTTCCGAGAACGTCGGGCTCGACCGAATCCAGTTCTCCATGGGCTCGAACTTCGGGGACCTGGACAACGACGGCTGGCTCGACTTCTACGTGGGAACCGGGGATGCGTACTTCCAGGCGCTCATGCCGAATCGGATGTTTCGCAACAACGCGGGCGCGCGTTTCCAGGACGTGACTAGCTCAGGAGGATTCGGACTCATCGAGAAGGGACATGGCATCGGTTTCGGCGACATCGATCACGACGGCGATCAGGACGTATTCGCCGCGATGGGTGGCGCCTATGAGGGTGATCTCGCGCACAACGTTCTTTTCGAGAACCCTGGCCACGGCAACCACTGGCTCTCGCTTTGGCTCGAAGGCGTCCGCAGCAATCGCTCCGCCATCGGCGCGCGCGTCACGGTCACCTTGGAGGTCGACGGAAGCGAGCGAAGCATCCACAGAGTGGTGTCGAGCGGCAGTACGTTCGGCGGGAACCCGCTGCGGCTCGACATCGGACTAGGACGTGCTCAGCGCGTGTCGGCGGTAACCGTGCGCTGGCCCACCACGGGCCTCACGCAGGAGTTGAGCCCGCTCTCCCTGGACGCCGCCTACCGGGTGCGCGAGGGGGTTGCCGAAGCCGAATTGCTGGAGCGAAGCGCGTTCGTACTCGGGCAGGGCCGATGACGGAGTCGCAGGCGAAGCCGCCTCGTCCGCGGCTACCCTCTCTATTGTCGGCGGGGCTGAAGCGATTCCTGGTCGTAGCGATCGGCGTCGCGGGGCTCCTATTGGCCGATACCGTCTACCTGGTGCTGGTGCGGCTCGCGGATCGAGTCGGGCTCGCGCCCTTCGCGCTCGGGGCCGATACGCTTCCCCGCTTTTACCAGTTCCTGGTACTCGCTCATACCGCCGTGGGGATCTTGCTCGTCTCGGTCATGGTGGTGTTCCTGGTCGCGCATCTGCCCAAGGTGTGGCGGCGGTTCCACGCGGCGTCCGCTTGGTCCGGCATCGCTTATGCGGTGCTCGGCGTCACACTGCTCGTCACGGGCCTCTTCATTCTCTCGGCCGCGGCGACCCGCGAGAATCAGTGGGCCTGGTGGACGCATGTGATCGCTTCGTCGGTGGTGGTCGGAGCGTACGTCGTGCATCGAGTCGTGAGCTTCACGAGGCCGAACGCGCTGGCCTTCGCTCGTTATCTGGGCGCGGTCTCCGCAGGCGCGCTCGCTCTCTTTCTGACGCACGGAGCGTTGGTGCTGGCCGGGGGGGGCGCCGTGAGGGCTCAACGGTCCGCCGGTGCCGGCGGGCCTGATCGCGACATTCAGGAGCTCTTGGCTGGGAGGTTCGGTCCGTCCGGCTGGGTCCCGGTTGCCGCGGTGCCGCCTGCGAGCCCGTTCTTCCCGTCGGCGACCACCACGACGACCGGCGAGTATCTGGCGGCGAGGATCCTGACCACGCCGGGCTTCGGGACGCCCCGCGACCTCGTGCGCGCCGAAGTGGCTGAGCGCGGCTTCGTGCAGGAGGCCCGCATCGGGGCGGAGTCGTGTGAGACCTGCCACCCCGACGTGGTCGATCAGTGGGCGGCATCGGCGCACCGCTTCGCATCGTTCAACAACCCGTTCTATGAAGCGACGATCATGGACATGCGCCGCGGCGCGCTCGAGTCCAATCCCTGGATCGAGGAGCACGCCGCGTCTTTCCCCGACGACATCGACGGGGTTGGGCGAGCCAAGAGTAAGTGGTGCAGCGGCTGTCACGACCCGGCGCTCATGCTCGCCGGCACGATGGGGCGCGAGATCGACCGCGGTAGCCTGGAAGCGCAGGCGGGCCTGACGTGCTTGGCGTGTCACGCGATCGATCGCATCCACGACCAGACCGGGAACGGCAACTACAACATCGCGAACGAGCAGGAGGACCCGTACCTCTTCCCGTCCTCCACTCCCGGTAGCGCCGGCCGTTACTTGCACGACCTGGCGGTCAAGGCCCGCCCCGCGGTTCACAAGGCCCGCCTGCTCAAGCCTTTCCACACGGAGAGCGTATTCTGTGCGACGTGCCACAAGGTCAGCCTCACGGAGCCCGTGAACAATTACCGCTGGCTCCGGGGACAGGACGATTTCGACAATTGGGATGACAGTGGCGTCGCGCTGAACGCGTCTCGCACGTTCTATCTGCCGCCCAGCAAGCGCGTCTGTCAGGACTGCCACATGCCGTTCGAGCCGGCGCCTCGCGGAGACGTGGCGGCCGACAATGGCATGGTGCGCTCGCACCGATTCCTCGCCGTCAACACCGCGCTGGCTTATGTACGAGGGGATACCGCGACGGTCCGGCGTATCGAGGAGTTCCTGAGCGACCAGAAGCTCACGGTGGACGTATTGGCCGTGAAGGCGTCGGGTCGAGCTGCGACGATGCCGCTCGGGTGGGGCGCCTCAGCGGTGGAGGCGGGCGTTCCCCTGACGTTCGACGTCGTGGTCCGCAACGCGGGCGTCGGGCACACGTTCCCGGGCGGTACCAACGACTCGAACGAGGGGTGGCTCGAGTTCACGATCGAGGACGGGGAGGGAAACCTTCTCGTCGCGAGTGGCGAAATCGGTGAGGACGGGCACCTCGACCCCATGGCGCACACCTTCAAGGCGGTCATCGTCGATCGGGACGGACAAGCCATCCACCGGCGCAACGCCCAGGACATCCACGTCGCCGTCTACCAGAATGTGATCGGTCCCGGTACGGCTGATATCGCGCACTATGAGGTCGTTCTTCCCGAGGAGTGGGTGGGGTCCCGTCTCACGGTCCGCGCCCGACTGCTGTGGCGGAAATTCGACCGCGCATACACGGAGTTCGCGTTTGCCGGGAACCCGGCCGGCTTCGCGCGCTTCGACGATGTCCCCGACCTGCCGATTACCGAGATCGCGTCGGACTCGGCCCGGGTGATCGTTGTGGACGGGGTGGCGAGCGGGGGGCCTGGATCATCGCCGCGCCTCGCCACAGAGTGGGTCCGCTACAACGACTACGGCATCGGGCTGCTGCTCGAAGGGGACACGCGAGGTGCAGCCACGGCTTTCTCGATCGTGGAGGCGCTGCGCCCGGACATCTCGGACGGACCGTTGAACCTGGCGAAGACGGCTCTTGCCGCAGGCGATCTCGCTGATGCGTACGCCGGTCTCGAGCGTGCGGAGGAAATCTCTACAGGCGACGCACGGGCCGCATGGGTCTGGGGCAGGGTCCTACAGGAGGACGGCCGGTACGAGGAATCGGTGCTCGCGTACCAGCGAGTGCTCGAGGTCTTCCCCGAGGATCGTGCGACCTGGCGCGCCATGGGGCGCACGCTCTTTCTCGACCAACAGTTCGAACGCGCGCTCGAGTCGCTGGCCGAGGTGCTCCGGATCGATCCGGAGGATCGCGTCGCGCACTATCACCGCATGCTCTCTTTGAGAGCGCTAGGGAGAGACGACGAGGCGGATCTGGCGGAAGCGGCCTACCTCTACTATGCGATCGACGAGTCCGCCCAGGCGATCACCAGGGCGTATCGAGCGCGTGACGCTGGCGCGAATATCATGGCTCAGCCGATTCCGACCCACCGCCTGGAGATCCGACGATGAGAAGGGTCCGTGCCGGCCGGCGAGCCCCGAAGGTGCTCTCGTCGGACTGGCGTCTGGTCTGCGCACTCGCGGTGGCGGCGTGCGCGGGAGACGAGCCCGCCGAAAAGGTCGTGCCGGAATACTCGGAGGGCGCCTACGCTACGGTGCCGGGCGCCGGGGAAGGGACCGACCTTCGCTTCACCGAGGTGGCGCGCGAGTCGGGTATCGACTTCGTACACGAGAACGGCGCCTTCGGCGAGAAGTGGATGCCGGAGACGGTTGGCAGCGGGGCGGCGTTCTTCGATTACGACGGGAACGGTTCTCCCGACCTATTGCTCGTGAACGGGACCTGGTGGGAAGGCCACGAAGGAACTGGGCCTCGGTCGACACAACGACTCTATCGCAACTTGGGCGACGGCCGCTTCCAAGACGTGACGGCGAACGCCGGCCTCGACCTGTCGATCTACGGGATGGGCGTCACCGTGGCGGACTACGACGCCGACGGCGATGCGGACATCTATCTGACTGCGGTCGGGAGCAACGTCTTGCTGCGGAATGACGGTGGGCGCTTCACAGACGTCACCGTGGCCGCCGGAGTCACCGGGAACGCGCCTGATGCGCCCGATGCGTGGTCCTCGGGGGCGGCGTGGCTCGACTACGATCGAGACGGATGGCTCGACCTGTTCGTATGCAACTACGTGCGTTGGACGAGCGAGACCGACTTGTTCGCAACCATCGACGGCACGAGCAAGTCTTATGCGACCCCTCAGCAGTACGAAGGCGAATCGTGCAGGCTCTACCGGAACGGGGGAGCGGGGCGCTTCGCCGACGTGACCGAGGCGGCCGGCGTGTCGAACGCGGAAGGGAAGTCGCTCGGGGTCGCGGTCGCCGACTTCGATGAGGACGGGTGGCCGGACCTGATCGTGGCCAATGACACGCAGCGCAACTTTTTGTACCGCAACGACGCGGACGGCTCCTTTACCGACATCGCCGTTCGCGCGGGTGTGGCGTTCGACGAGGCCGGTCGCGCGCGCGCCGGCATGGGGGTCGCCGTTGCCGACCTCACCGGAGAAGGTCGGTGGTCGATCGCGATCGGCAACTTCGCGCACGAGCCGCTGGCGCTCTTCACCCAGATCGGGGACAACCTCTTCCAGGACCGGGCGGGAGCGGCTCGCCTCACGCGCTCGACGCTCAGGCCGCTGACCTTCGGCGTGCTGTTCGCGGATTTCGACCTCGACGGCCACATGGACCTGATGAGCGCGAATGGGCACATCGAGCCGGGAGTGAATCTGGTGCAGGCGGAACAGACCTTCGAGCAGGCGCCGCAGCTCTTCCTGGGGGACGGCACGGGGCGCTTCTCGGACGTCAGCGGGCTCCTGGGTGAAGCGTTCGCTACACCGATCGTGGGGCGTGGTGTTCTGACCGCGGACGTCGATGCGGACGGGGACCTGGACGCACTGCTCACCGTCAACGGCGGTGCGGCACGACTGTATCGCAACGATCTGAATCCGGGAAGTGCCACATGGATCGAGCTCTGGCTCGAGGGTGCGCATCCGAACCTGGACGCCTTGGGGGCCATGGTTCTGGTCTACACTGAGGCCGGGGTCCAGCGTCGATACGTAGGCGCGGGCTCGTCGTACCTCTCCCAGTCCCTGCTCAACCCCCTACGCTTTGCGCTGGGGGAGGCCGCTGCGGTCGACAGCTTCGTCGTGCGGTGGCCTCGAGGGGAGCGTACGGTCGAGCCCGGACCGATCTCGACAGGCCAGACGATTACGGTACGAGAGCACCGATGAGGGCTCAGGGGGGGCGGCATCGCACTCCTGTCGTGATCCTGGCGTCGGTGCTGCTGACGGCCTGCGCCGACGCTGCGCCTCCCGCCGATCCGGCGGAGCTGCTCACCGTACGGACCGTGGGGTTGGCGTACCTGGAGGAGAACCGCCTGCAAGAGGCCGAAGCCGAATTCCGGCGACTCGTGGAGATGGCGCCGGGTGAGCCACTCGGCTATGCGAACCTCGGACTCACTTATTTGAGGCAGGGGCGGCTGCCTGAGGCTGAGAGCGAGGTCAGACGAGCGATCGAGCTGCAGCCGTCGGACGCGGATGTGCGGCTGATACTCATCGAGATCCTCCGCTCGCAGGAGCGCGACCAGGAGGCCCGGCAGGAGCTCCAGGCCTCTCTGAACGTCGACTCGGTCCATGTGAAGACGCTGTACACCCTGTCGAGGCTCGATGTCGACTCGACCGGCCCCGGGCCCGCCGCCCGGCGCGCCGCTCGACTCGAGCGCCTGGTGACTCTTCAGCCGGGCAACGTGACCGCCCGCGTGGAATTGGTCGACGCGCACCTAGCGACCGGTTCGGCTGAGGGTGCGGCGGTCCACCTCGAACAGCTCCGTCGGCTCATACCCGAGATTCCGGTCGAGGGGAGAGACTTGTTCGATGAGGCGGCGCTCGCCGCGCAGCGCGGTGACGTGCCGGTGGCCCGCGCCGCTGCATTCGCGTTCCACAACGTGATGCGGACGACGCCGATCTATCAGCAGGGATTGCTCGACCTGCGTGGGCCCGGAGGCGTTCTGCTCGGCTTCCCGGTCGTCACGTTCAGTGAAACGCTGACGGCTGACGTACGGAACTCCGAGACCGTGCTTGCCGCGCTTCGGTTCACCGACGTGACGGAGACCGTGGGCATGCCCGGCCCGGCGCCAGCCCCGGGAACAAGCGAAGCGATGAGCCCTGGGCGCGCTCTGGCCGTGGCGGACTATGACGGAGACCGCGACCGGGACGTCTTTTCCGGAGGCGCCTTGTGGCGGAACGACCCCACGGGCTTCGTCGACGTGTCGGTCGCGGCGGGTGTGGCCGGGCAAACGCCGGATCATGCGCTCTTCGGCGACTACGACAACGACGGTGCCCTCGACCTGTTTCTTTCACGCGGGGAGACCGGCGTTCTATACCGGAACTCCGGTGATGGCACCTTCGAAGATGTTTCCGGCCAGCTCGAGGTATCGCTGGCCGGCGGTGCGCCGCTGTTCATAGACTTCGACCAGGACGGAGATCTCGATCTCGTCGTGGCCGGTAGCGAGAGCACTGGCATGTACCGAAACGACCTGGACGGGACCTTCACGGATGTGCGTGCGCGCGCCGGCGCGGGGACCGCGGTCGGGGGCGTGGCGGGCGCGGCCGCGTTCGGCGACTTCGACGACGACGACGACTTGGAACTCGTCGTCTCCAGTGCCTCCGCGACTCTGCTCTTCGACAACCTGAGGTCGGGGGTCTTCGTCGATGTGACGGAGCAGCGTGGCATAGCGCCGGGCGATGCCGGGGTGCTTCGGGTCGGCGACTATGATAACGATGGCCTTCTCGACCTGTTGACGGCGCCGCGCGGCGGTCGTGGGCTCCAGCTCCAGATGAACCAAGGAGACGGAGCCTTCGCGCTCGACCAACGCCCCGAAGCCCTGCTCGAGGGTGCGGCGACGCTCATCATCCACGATGCGGCGTTTGTCGATTTCGACAACGACGGCTGGCTCGACGTCGTGCTCGTCGGGGAGTCCGAGGACGGCGGGGCAGGGGTGATCCGGCTCTTCCGGAGCTCCGCATCGGGTCGATTCGACGACCTCTCCAGCCTCGTGCCGGGCGATCTGCCTCCGCTTCGCCGTCTCGCGTTCGCCGATTTCGGGGACGACGGAGACCTCGACCTCTTCGTATCGGCGGCGGATGGTTCCACCCGTCTGATCCGCAACGACGGTGGTAACGCGAACCGTTATCTGAAAATGCAACTCGTCGGCTTGTCGACCGGCAGCGGGAAGAACAACCACTTCGGGATCGGCGCCAAGATCGAGGTGCGGGCGGGCGCGCTCTACCAGACGCGTTTGGTAACGGGGCCGGAGATCCACATCGGTCTCGGCCAGCACGGCCGCGCCGACGTCGTGCGCGTGCGATGGACCAACGGGGTACCTCAGAATCTCTTCTATCCCAACGCCAATCAATCGGTTGTCGAAGAGCAGATCCTGAAGGGTTCTTGTCCGTTCCTGTACACCTGGAATGGCGAGCGCTTCGAGTTCCTGACCGACCTCATGTGGAAGAGCGCGCTGGGGATGCCGATGGGCCTCATGGCCCAGGGCGGGACGGCATACGCACCGCCGAATGCGTCTCAGGGCTTCGTGAAGATTCCGGGAGACGCTCTGCGTGCTCGTGACGGCGCCTACCAGCTCCAGATCACGGGCGAGCTGTGGGAGGTGTTCTACATCGACGAGGTCGAGCTCGTCGTCGTGGATCACCCCGATTCCGTGGACGTGTTCGTAGACGAGCGCTTCGTCTTTCCGGAGCCGAACTTGCCGCTCGTGCTGCACCAGGTATCGGAGCCCCGTACGCCGCTCTCGGCGCTCGACGGGCGTGGGTTCGACGTGCTGTCCAAGCTGCTGCAAGCGGACGATCAGTACGTGGATGAACTGACGCCCGATCGCTATCAAGGCGTGAGCGCGCTGCACGATCTCGTGCTCGACCTCGGTGCGTTCCCGCAGGCCGCATCGGTCGAGCTGTTCCTGCGCGGCTGGATCTTTCCTACCGACGCGAGCATCAACGTCGCGCTCTCGCAGTCCGAGACGCTAGCCACGACCATGCCGTACGTCGAGGTGGTGAGCGCTTCCGGGGAGTGGGTGACCGCGGTCGAGGCGTTGAGCTTTCCGGCGGGAAAGAACAAGGTCGTCATCCAGGACCTTTCGGGGCTCTTCCCGACCGACGACCATCGGGTGCGTATCCGCACGAACATGAACATCTACTGGGATCACGCCTTCTTCACCGTGGGTGAAACGACGGCCCCAGTCAGGGTTACGACCCTGCAGCCTTCCGCGGCAGACTTCCACTACCGCGGCTTTTCCGAGATGTACCGCAAGGGTGGGAGGTTCGGGCCCCACTGGTTCGACTATGCGAGCGTGGCCGAAGAGTCGCCGTGGCGTCCCATATTGGGGATGTACACCCGGTACGGGGACGTCTTGGAGTTGGTGCGTGAGTCGGATGACATCTACCCGATCATGGGCCCCGGCGACGAGATTGCGCTCCGCTTCGACGTCGCGGAGGCCCCCGCTCTTCCGGAAGGCTGGACGCGGGACTTCATGATCTACACGGACGGGTGGATCAAGGACGCGGACTTGAATACGGCGGACGGATGGAGGGTAGAGCCACTTCCGTTCCACGCGATGTCCGAGTATCCGTACGGTCCCACCGAGGCATACCCGCATCCCGATGTCGTGCGGCGGTATCACACGAGGGCGCAGGCCCCGGCGGCGGCTCTGGGGGGGAGCCCGGCGCCTGAGCGTCGCTGAGGAGCCCTCCGGATACGGTTATTGCCGGCTAGACCACTCGACCGTGACGTCCAGTTGATCGGTGGCGACGTCCACGCGCTGCACGACTCCGTCGGGCCAGCGCACCTCGATGCCCCTCGGCTCTGCTCTGAGCCCGAGCACGGCCACTGGGTCGTCCACGGACCAATAGCCAGAGCCCAGCCTGAGCTCCCGCGCAGGGCCGAGTCCGCCCGCGTAGACGACACGCAGCATGGCCCCGATGCCGTGCGGGTTGACCGCAGGCCCGAGGAGACGGACCCGCACTCCCGGACGGCCCCCCCGGTTGTGAAGCAGCACGGTGGGCCCGTTGTTCTGCCCGATTGCGAGATCGATGCGTCCGTCGCCGTCGTAGTCGGCGACCGCGGCCCCTCGCTGATCCCCGCTCACGCTCACGCCAGACCGCGAGGCGCTTAGCGGCTCGAGACCTCCCGACCCGTCCCCGAGCAGCAACAGGCCCCGCCCGGCGTCGAAGCGCTCCGCTCCGAGCGGGTTGGGGAAGAAGTTCTGCGTGATCAGCAGATCCTCGGTACCGTTGCCATCGAAGTCGGAGACCGAGGCGTGGAAGGCGGGAGCGCGTTGGGCAACGGCTGGCAGAACGCGCGGCTCGAAGCGGTCCCCGCGATTCAGGAAGAGCATATGGTCGAGCGTGGTGATCTCCGACACCTGCGCGGTCGCCACCGCGGGGCCCAGGACCTGGGCGATGGATGCATCGGCGTATTCGCCGTACGTGGTGGTGGTTTGTAGGCGCACATAGGGCAGTCCCTGTGAGAGCCTTGCAAAGCCGGTGAGCGGGGCCACGTTCCCAACGCGATCGTCACGCGCGGCCAGGAGAATGTCGAGCGTGCCGTTCCGGTCGAAGTCGCCCCAAAAGCCGAACAACGGGCGATTCGCGCGAGGCTGCAGGCCGGTGTTGCGGCCCCAGGAAGTAAGGATCAGGTCCATGCGGCTGTCGCCGTCCAGGTCCCCCGCGGTGACACCGTTCCACCAACTCTGGTACGGGGAGAGACCCCACGACCGCGTACTCTCGAGGAAGCGGCTCCCTTCGTTGATGAACAAGCGCGGCGGACCCCAGTCCGTGGCGATCACCAGGTCGGGGTCCGCGTCGCCATCGATGTCCGCGAACGTCGCGCCCGATACCAGTCCGACTGACGCGAACGGGGCGGATGCCACGGAGTCGTAGACGAGCGTGCCGTCCCCTTGGCGCTTGAAGATCCTCGACGTCGGAGGAAGCGGGTATGCAGCGGAATAGACGCGGCCCCCGACGAAGACGTCGAGGTCTCCGTCGCCGTCCACATCGGCTGACGCTAGCGGGCCGCTCGACGAACCGTCGGAAGAGAGGGCGGATACCTGCGTCCGAGGACCTCGCAATCCAAGCTCGATCTCCAGGGCGGGCGGCACTTCGACGGCTGCTGCGGGCGAGAGGGCCTCGTAATTGGCGACCCCGGCCAACAGAGAACGCCCGTCCGGGCCGGGAAGCAGAGTGGTCAGGTCGTACGCGTATGCAGATCCGCTGGCGGCGGTGCGAAGGGTGCCGTCTCGGTTCTCGAAGTAGGCCACCGCCCCACCGGCGCCCGAGCCGAGCAACAAGTCCGGATCGCCGTCACCGTCTGCATCGGTCCAGGTAACGCCGGGCCCGAGTCGGCTCAGGTCCCGCGGCATCAGCGGTTGCGAGATCGACGCGTCGAAGGGCCGATCGTGGTGCGTGTGCCCGAGCACGGAGCGCAGATCTTCGAAGAGCGGGCCCTGGCCGGCTTCGGGGGGCGTTGGTTCCGGTACGCCTTGGCCGTCCGTGGGCGCTTCGCTGATCTCGTAGAGCCGATTCGGTTCGGCCGATACCTCGGTTCGGCGTCCCGAAGGCCACCTGACCTCGATCTCGAGCGACGAGGCGGACCCGGTAGCAAAGCTCTGTGCCGCGTCCGAGTGGGACAGATACAGCCCGCCTGCGCCTACTTCGCGGGATTGGCCCGCGGGCCCGCCCGAGACTCGGATCTCCGCTCCCACGGCGGCGGAATTTGGGCTGGCGCCCACGAGCCTCACGGCGAGCCTTGGCGCGTTGGAGTCGTTACGTAGCACGAGCGCGGGGTCGCCCAGTCGATTGATGACCACGTCCAGGTCTCCATCCCCGTCGAGGTCCGCCGTCGCCAGGCCCTGCGAGATATCTTCGCCGGCGTCCAACCCCCACGCGCCCTCGACCGGTTCGAACGTGCCGTTGCCCAGGCTTCGAAACGCTCTGTTGGGCAGCTTGAGTTGAGGAAAGAGGTTGATCACCTCGTGCCACTCGGCGTCGGTCACCGCCTGGGTACGCCGCAACCGGTCCCCCGTGTCCGCGTCGAGTGCGTCCCAGAGATGGCCGGTGGCGATCAACAAGTCTTCGTGACCGTCGAGGTCGACGTCCACGAACTCGGCGCCCCAAGACCACCCGGAGGCGTGCAGGCCCGCCTGCTGTGCGGCCTCGACCCAGACGCCGTCGTCACCCCCGAGTAAGAGAGTGTTGCGATTAACCTGCATCAGAACGTCGACTGAGCCGGGAGGAGGACGTCGCTCTCTCAGTGTCGAGACTTGTGTCTTCCTCAGTCGCGTTGAGAGTGGTAGCATATCCGCCACGAAAATGTCGGTCGTGCCGTCGTCATCCACGTCGGCGAAGGCGACGGACATGGAGGCGTGGCTGGTCTTCCTGAGATCTGCGCCGCCGGTCAGACGAAAGGTCCCGTCCCCCGAGTTGATCCACAGTTGGTCCGGGCTCTCGAAGTCGTTGGCGACATAGAGGTCCGGTGATCCATCGTCGTTGACGTCGTGGAAGCGTGCGGCGAGTCCCCATTCCTGCGGCTCGACCTCGAGTGGCCTACCGCTCGCGTCTAGGAAGCGAGTTCCCGCGACCGGCTCTCGGGTGAAGACGCCGGAGCCATCGTTCAGGTACAAGTCGTCGGCCTGTCCGAACTCCCAACTCATCACGCCTTCGACACCTTCCACAACGCGGTAGTAGGCCCGATACCTCTCATTCACGATCCACTCCCCGTCGCGCTGCTCGAGAACCGGGGTCTCGCGCCGGTCTTCGGGCGAAAAAACGTCCGCGGCGCGATTGAGGCGGTAGTTGGCGGCGTAGATGTCTAGGTCTCCATCGCCGTCGATGTCCGCCGACGTCATGGTGCTTCCGGCGCGCACCGCAGTGAAGCCCGACTCGCGGGATCGGTCGGTGAAGACGCCGCGGCCGTTGTTTTGCAGCAGCGTGATAGGCGCACCCATGGAGGAGAAAATGAGGTCTAGGTCGCCGTCCCCATCCGCATCCATCATTGCGGCGCCGGTCGGTCGGCGGTCGGGGAAGACGACTCCCGCGGCATCGCTCACATCCTCGAATCGCATGCCACCCCGGTTCAGGAATAGTCCGTTGTGGCCCCTGGTATTGATGAGGAAAATGTCGACGCGGCCGTCTCCGTCGACATCGCCCAGCGCGACCCCGCCGCCGTTCGCGAGATGCTGGTTGCGCGAAGTCATCTCGCTGCCGGGGTCGTTGCTGAAGTCCACTCCGGATCGTCGGGGGTCGAGGGCGGTGAAGCCGCCGGTCCCCGTTCCTGGCGTGTCGAGCTGGCGCCATCGAACCGGCGACTCGCCGAACCACTCAAGCGGGGCGTCGCCACAACTCGCCAGCAATAGGGCGACCGCACAAGCGGCGAGCGGGTTCCACGAGGAAGGGAAGAGAGGGGGGCTCGAATTGTTCACGTTTGGGCCGAAGAAGGCGACGGTGACTCGGGAAAGGACGAAGTCCCGGGCTCGAATCGCAACCCTGTGGCCGATTACTCCGCCGTTCTCTCGGAAGCAGGTTGGCGAGCGGTCACGTTTTGGCCGATAATGCGTATGCAGGACGGGCGAATTCATTCAACGGGTTTCCGAGCGAGAGACTGTGTCCTCAAACCGTGCAGCGGCAGCTCCTGCGATCGGCAGGACAGCCTTGGCGAAACCGCTGGCGCTCTTGGCCGCGTGTGCACTCTCCGCGTGTGACTCGGGCCTCGACCCTACACCATCGGATGGGTCTCCCCCCGGCCTGGACGTCTTGACGCCGTTCCCGATCGACCGTGGCGACGAAGGAATCGGGACGCCTGGCAAGTACAAGGGGCTTTGGCTCCGGCTCGTGGACAACGGCCCCGTGACCGTGACTCCAGTCGGTGGCGTCATCGGGGTCGTATGCCTCGGCTTCAGCAACGCCCGCCAAGAGTGTGGAGACTTCATCGCCCGCATCAACTCGCATTGGATCGGTGATGTCTCGTACGACGTGCGCGTGATGAACTGTGGCAGGCAAGGCCACGC
>JAYZBT010000282.1:0-5914 GCA_036338615.1 Gemmatimonadota bacterium | reverse complement strand
GCCCGTCAGGAGCACCACGCTCTCCGAGATTGCCGGCGCGCGCCGCAGGCTGCGGAGCGCATGACGCGCGTCGCGGATCCAGTCGCTCATCTCCCCTCCCCCCCGTTCGCGTTGTCCCACTCCGACGGCCCGCCGCCGGAAGACCTCGTCCCGCCATTCAGCCCCGAGCACGCCGACGAGGCGCGTGAACGCCACGGCGACCAGGGTGACGCGGCGGTCACCACGCCGTAGCCGTGGGTCGGTCCCTCGGCGAGGATGAGCAGGATCAGGAAGTCTCGAGGTGCCAGCGGGATTCCGGCGGGGTCGGACTTGGCGTCTCTCGGCATAGTCAATCGACTATGCCTTGCAACCCGGCCGTGGGTCCGCACGGTCGCGTTCTTCCGAGGGGATCGGGGCGGCGACTGTGGCCGCGCCTGAACGGGAACCGGCTCTCAGGTGTCCTGATGGATGTTGGCGCTGGTCACTGACGTACACCTGTCGGTCACTGGAGGGGCGAGCATGGGTTCAGCAGACAAAGGCAGCGGTATTGAATCACGTCGCGCTTTTCTCGCCTTGGCGGGGACGGCCACCGCCGGGCTCGCGCTTTCGCCGGGTCTGCGGCCCCTGGGCTCCGTGCACGCAGCTCCAGCCGACGTGGCTCGGCAGGAGCGACGGTCCCTCAGAATCGGGATCATCGGGTCGGGCGCGATGGGCGGCCCACTCGGTCTCCTCTGGGCGGAGGCGGGGCATCAGATCCTGTTCTCCTCCCGAAATCCCGACGAGCTCATGGACCTCGTAGGGAGTGCGGCCCCAAGAGCGAGCGCCGGCTATCCGGACGCCGCAGCGTTCTTCGGGGAGGTAGTTTTGCTCGCCGTGCCGCCCGGCGCGGTTCCTCAGATCGGGGAGGACTTCGGGCACTTGATGCGGGGCAAGGTTGTCATAGACCTGGGGAACCCACGAGCGGACAGAGATGGACCGCTCACGGAAGAGTGGATGGAGATGGGAACGGGCTTGGCGATGGCCCAATACCTGCCTGAGGTTCGATTCGTCAAGGCCTTCAACACCGTGAACCCACGGAGCTTTCGGACCCCCGTCCGTGAAGGCGTGAGAATCGGTGTGCCCATTGCCGGCGACGACGACGAGGCCGTCGCCATCACGGTCGGCCTCGTACGAGACGCGGGGCTCGACCCAGTGGTCGTGGGCCCGCTGGCTAGGGCGAAGGAGTTCGACCGAGGCAGCCCGATATGGGAGACCGGTGCCTCCGCGCAGGAAATACGAGAGGCACTCAACATCCGCTAGGCCCCGAGCCGCGCGGACGTTCGACGAACGTCTGACCCCCTGCGCCCCTGCAAACATGTGCCGAAGCCGTCTCCTTATCAGCAGGCTGGCCCTGACCGCATTCCTGGGTCTGGGCGTCACCTCGATAGAGCTTCCGGGCCTGGCGGCGCAGGCCGCCGGAGACGGTGGTCCGGAGCGGCTCGAGATCTTCGGTCCACCCCCCCCGGTCGGCGGCGCCATGATCAACCAAGCCGGCCGCGAGGGTGCCACCCTGAGGGCCACCCGTGTTCAGGAGCGGCTGCGGACCGACGGCGTCATCGAGGAGGCCTTCTACCTCGACACGCCCCCGATCACCGAGTTCATCCAGAGCGTTCCCGAGGAAGACGGGGAGCCCAGTCAGCTCACCGAGGTCTGGATCGGGTTCGACGACGAAAACGTGTACGTCTCGGCGAGAGTGTGGGACACGGCGGGCCCGGACGGCTGGATCGCGAACGAGATGCGCCGCGACTCCAACCAGTTGCGTCTCAACGACAACTTCGGCGTGTGGTTCGACACGTTCTACGACCGACGGAATTCGGTCGGGTTCTACGGAAACGCGATCGGAGGCATCTCCGACTTCCAGACCACCAACGAGGGAAATCCCAATCGCGACTGGAATCCGATCTATGAAGGCCGATCCGCGCTCTTCGACGGCGGGTGGTCGATCGAATTCGCGATCCCGTTCAAGTCGCTCCGATACCGGCCGGGTCGCGAGCAGGTGTGGGGAATCCAAATGCGGCGTTCGGTCCTGCGACGAAACGAGTGGAACCACATCCGAGCGCTCCCGCTGTCGGTCGGAGGTGGCGGGTCTCAGGGCGTGTTCAGAGTTTCGATGTACGCGACACTGGTCGGGATCGAAGCGCCCCCCCCGAGTCGCAACCTCGAGGTGAAGCCTTACGGGATCTCCGGATCCCGGACCGACCTGACGGCCACCCCTTCGATCTCCAACGATGGATACGCTGACGCGGGGCTGGACGTAAAGTACGGCCTCACCGAGAACCTCACCGCCGACTTCACCTACAACACCGACTTCGCCCAGGTCGAGGTCGACGAGCAGCAGGTCAACCTGACACGGTTTTCTCTCTTCTTTCCTGAGAAGCGTGAGTTCTTTCTGGAGAGCCGGGGCATCTTCGAGTTCGGATCCGGTGGCATCGGCGGCGGTGGAGGCGGCCGGCGTGGTGGTGGCGGTAGCGGTAGACGTGGCGGCAGCGCACCCACGCTCTTCTACAGCCGCAACATCGGCCTCCACGGCAGCGAACCCGTGGCGATCCTGGGTGGCGGCCGCGTGACGGGAAAGGTCGGCGCCTTCGACGTCGGGCTGGTCAACATCCAGACGGACGACGACGCTGTTCTCGGGGCGGAGTCCACCAACTTCTCGGTCGTCCGGCTGCGCAGGGACATCTTCGCGCGTAGCAGCGTGGGGGCGCTCTTCGAGAACCGGTCCCGGTCGTTGACCGGTCAGGGTTCCAATCAGGCGTGGGGCGTGGACGGGTCGTTCGGGCTGACGAACGACCTGAGTCTGCTGGCCTACTACGCTCGGACCGAGACCGACGGACTGAACGGTCTCGACGCGAGCTACCGGGGCCAGATATCCTACAACGCGGACGAGTGGGGCGGGAGCGTCGACCACCTCGTCGTCGGGGACGACTTCAACCCGGAGCTCGGCTTCGTGCGAAGGAAGGGCTTCAGGCAGACCGCTGTCTCTGCTCGTTTCAGCCCCCGTCCGCGATCCATCTCCTGGATTCGGCAGCTCACCCTCCAGTCGAACGTCGACTACCTGGAAAACGAGCGGGTGGGGTACGTCGAGAGTCGGAGCCGGGGCGGCCAGCTCAGGGTCGAACTCGAGAATAGCGACCAGCTCACCGTCGGGTACACCGACAGCTACGAGAACCTCGTGGAGGAGGCGGTGATCTCGGGAGCCACGATCCCCGCCGGCCGATACTCGTTCCCGGACGTGCGGGTCAGTTACAACATGGGGCCGCAGCGTCGCTACTCGGCGAACCTCTCGCTACGACGGGGTGACTACTACGCCGGAACGCTCACGTCTGCCGGGCTCAGCAGCGGGCGCGTCGAGGTCACGCCGCAGATTTCGCTCGAGCCGTCGCTATCGTTCAATTGGATCGACCTGCCCAGCGGACGGTTCGACCAGCACGTTGCGGTCACCCGACTCACCTACACGTTGACGCCCCGCGCCTATGTGAGCGGACTCGTGCAATACAACTCCAGAAGCCACGCGGTGAGCGGCAACTTCCGCTTCCGGTGGGAGTGGGCCCCTGGCAGCGAGCTGTTCTTGGTCTACACCGAGGACCGCGACACCGACGTGCTGGACCGGTGGTCCCAGCTCCGCACCCGCGGCTTGGTGATCAAGGTCAACCGTCTCCTGAGGCTCTAGCAGGTCGCTGAAGAAGTACAGCGGGCCGTGTCGTCGCACTCCTTTCGTTACGGAGCCTCGCAGGTTGCCGCCCTCTGGGCCGGAGTCCTTCCGGCGGGTATCCGCAGCGGCACGCCGGCCGCAACGAGCTCGTCGTGCGCGACCTGCTGGAGCGCTTCTGTCTGGGCCGAGGACATTCCCAGCTCGAACCCCGAGCACTCCCCGCCCGGCCTCAGCCCTCCGACTCCTCGGGGTTCTGCATGCGAAACACCGGCACCGCCAACGCGGCACCTACGATCGGCCCCACGATGTACAACCATAGGTTCCCCAGCGAGCCCTCCCCAGCGAGCAGGTCGACCGTGATCGGCCCGATGCCGACCGCCGGGTTGAACACACCGCCCGAGACCGGGCCGACCGCAAAGGCGCCCGCGAGCACCGTGAAGCCGATCGCGAGGCCGTAGTACGAATTGCCCTCGGTCGCTTTGGCAGTCGCGACGTTCAGGATGACGAGCGCGAGCGCGAACGTTGCCAACACCTCCGCCATGAGGACAGGTAGCGTGCCGTAGTCGGCGCCGGGTGCGGGGGCGAACGTCGCGCCGGTGATCAGGAGAACCGCACTGCTTGCGAGCCAGGCCCCGAGGATCTGCGCGCCGATATAGGGCACGAGCTCAGACGCCTCGAGTTTCCCTCTCAGGAAAACCGCTATGCTCACGGCGGGGTTGTAGTGCGCGCCGGAGATGTGACCGCCCATGTAGACCATCACCATGAGCATGCTGCCGATGGCGATGGGGGCCACGGCGAGACCGGTGACGGCGGTCATGCCGATGGTGAAGACGAGGAAAAAGGTGCCGATCAGTTCGGTTACGTAGCGAGCCATGGATCCATGCGCTTGGAAAGGGGCGATGTGGGCAGCCGCCGGGGTCCGCCAGCGGGAGAATGCGTGAGCAGAATAGTCTGCTCGCGAGCAGAGGCAACCGGCTGGGGCCATGACAGCGTCTACGAGTGTAGTTCTAGGACAAAGGCACTCTGATCGGAGCGAAGAAGATGGTACCGTCTCAGTCGAACGTACGCCCCTGGGCCCTGCTTGTGGCGGTCGTCGCGCTCGCGCCTTGTGCTGCCTTGGCACAGACGCCGCTCGGTACGCCCACCGCCGCTTTTCCCGAGGATTTTGGAACCATCCAAACCATCAGGGAACTGCCGGACGGACGCGTGTTGGTGGCCGATCCTCTCAGTAACGCGTTGTACGCGGTCGATTTCGACGCAGGTACCAGGGTCGTGATCGGGCGGGAAGGGGAGGGGCCCGAGGAGTACATGCAGCCCGACGCGGTGTGGCCGTTGCCGGATGGCTCGTCGTTGCTGGTGGATCTCGGCAATGCACGTCTCACGACCTTGGACGCGAACCTCGAGTTCATCGAGACGATGCCGATCGCGAGCGGGGACCCGCGTCCCGGTGGCGGCAGTCCGTTGGTGCTGGCTCTGCCGCGCGGCGTCGACGCCGAAGGCAACATCTACGCTCAGGCGATGTCGATGGGCTTCGGCGGTGCGATGCCCGACTCGGGGGCGGTGCTGCGCATCAACCGTCGCACACAGGACATCGACACGGTCGCCAGGTTCAAGATGGAGGAACGTAGACGGAGTGAGTCGGGAGGGGCGAACAACCGGAATGTGCAGATCAGCCCGATCCCGCTTTCGACGCAGGACGCATGGGGTGTCGCCGCGGATGGCTCCGTGGTGCTCGCGCGCGCCGGTGACTACCACATCGACTGGGTGAGCCCGGACGGCTCCGTTCGCAGTGGCCCGCCGCAACCGTTCGAGTCCGTCCGCATCGGTACGGCTGAGAAGGAGGAATACGTCGCGGGACAGGGCCGTATGGGAGGCGGCGTGGGTATCCGGGTGGAAATCAACAACGATGAGATGCAGATGACCTTTTCGCGCGGTGGCGGTGCCGGTGGGCCGCGCGAGATCGACAGCTACGACTGGCCGGCCCGCAAGCCGCCCGTCTATTCGGGGCGCCTGAGCGTCGATCTGCTCAATCGGGTCTGGGTGCGTAAGCATGTGGACGCAGGTGAACCCTCGACGTACGACGTCTTCGACGACACAGGGGCCTTGGAAGGCACGTTCACGCTCGAGAACGGCAAGCGCATCATCGGCTTTGGAAACGGCGCAGTGTACGTGGTCGCCTACGACGAGTTCGACCTGAATTACCTGGAGCGGTACGCGCTCCCGGCGACCTGAGCATCAGCCTCG
>JAYZBT010000281.1:0-8322 GCA_036338615.1 Gemmatimonadota bacterium | reverse complement strand
CCGGACCCAGCGGCCCGAACGAGAATCGGAAGAAACTCCTCAGCGGAGACTCGTCTCCACGCCGCCCCATGTCACAGTCCGTGCCCTCGAGCACCGCGGCGCCCATCGGGAAGAGCCGCTCATTGAGCTGGGCCGCGGTCAGCCCGTCCGGGAGCCGACACCAGTGGTAGAACCCGCCGCGCCCCGAGAAGAGTTCGAGGCCGAGGCGCTCGAAGGCCTCTCCGTAGCGGTCGCGCTGACCCTGATAGAACGCGGGCACCGCCGTGCGTGCCAGTGCGATACGCTGCTCGCCGAAGAGTTCGAGCGCGTAGCACTGGGACGGATGGGAGACACCGCCCATACCGAACGAGGAGAAGTTGCTGAGGGTCTCGACGTGCTCACGGGAGGCGATGATCCAGCCGATGCGGATACCGGGTGCCTGGAGCCCCTTCGTTGCGGCCCCCACGACCAACACGTCGGACTCGTCGATGTTCTCGACGTACTGGAGCGCGCTCACCGGCGGCTGGTGAAAGAGCTCATAGGCTTCGTCGATGAGCAGGCCGCAGCGGCCAGAGCACGCGGCCTCCACGAGAAGCTCGAGTTCGTCGCCTGCGCGTGTCACACCGGTCGGGTTGCATGGGTTGCTCGCGACGATGAGCGAGCGGCCCTCAGCGGCGAGGTAGTCCTCGACCGAGGGCGCGAAGCCGTTCTCGACGCCGCTGTGCACGAGCGTGTAGGCACGCCCGAGCCGCTCCAGGATGTCGTAATAGGGCGTGTACTCGGTCGAGGCCACGCGGACGGTGATGTCGGGGTCGAGGAAGAGCAGCGAAGCGACGATGGCCGGGCGCCCTCCCGCGAACACCATCACGTTCTCAGGCGCGAGTCGGCTCCCGTACGCGTGGTTGTAGTACCCCGCGATCGCCTGGCGAAGGGCTGGCATCCCCCAGGCCTTGGGGTACATCAGGTGGTCCGACGAAACGTCGACCGTCGACGGCAGCTTCGGTCCGCCGGGAAGCTGGACCGTGCGGGGGAAGCCCTGGCTCCACGGATGCGTGCCTGGCTCTCCCATATAGGTCCCAAAGACGTCGAGAAACGCATAGAGCGTCTCGTAGATCCCCATGGGACGGACGAAGCGGAGCAGTGACATCTTGGCCTTTCTTCTCCAGAAGTCGTGAGTGATTGCCGGCGCAATCTCACCTGGGTAGTGTCCCACGACAATCGAGCCGCTGGGAGGAAGCCCCGTTCGCACTCTGATACCGTCGCCGCTGAGCAGCGTGCGCAGTGCCGCGCTGCTCGCGGGAGTGCTCGCATCCGTCGTATTCGCCAACTCGTTGTGGAACGGATTTGCGTACGACGACTCGCGTATCATTCTGGATAATACCGAGCTGCACTCGCTCGAGACGTTGCCGGGTGCGGTCTTCAAACCATACTGGCATGGGCAGGAGGGGGCGGTCGAGTTGGGCCTGTGGCGCCCCACTACGACGTTGCTGCTGGGCCTCGAGTACGCGGTGTCCGGGGAGAACCCGGCGCTCTATCATGCCGTGAACGTGCTCGGGCATGCCCTGGTTTCGGCGTTGGTGGTGTTTGTCCTCGCCCACTTGGTGGCACTACCCATCGCTTTTGTGGCCGGGCTGTTGTTCGCGCTGCATCCCGTGCACGTGGAGGCCGTCGCGAACGTGGTCGGGGGTGCGGAGGTCATGGCCACGGCGTTCCTCTTGTTGGCGGTGTTGCTGCATCTGCGTGGCCCCTCCTCGTGGGGGCGTGCAATAGCAGTGGGCGCGATCTATGCGCTGGCGTTCGGCGCGAAGGAGATCGCGGTGACGTTGCCCGGCGTGCTCTTCCTCGTGGATGCCGCGCGGAGCAGGCTCGGGTTTCGAGACCTCGGGGCGTATCTGCGTGAGCACTGGCGAACCTATTTGTCGCTGGTCGTGGTCGCGGCGGCGATGCTCACGATTCGCGCACAAATCCTGGGATCCCTCGCGAATTCGGAGGTCGCCCTCGGTAGCCGTCTGCTGGGGGCGATCCCGCGCGTATGGACGCTCGCGGAAGTTTGGGCTCACTACGTGCGCCTCATGGTCTTTCCTCTCGACCTCGCCTCGGACTACACGCCCGCCGTGATCCCGATATCGACCGGGTTCCACGCGCTCAACTCGGTCGGAGTGGTGCTCGCTTTGCTGATCTTCGCGGGCGCGTTGTTCAGCTGGCGGCGCCCGCTTCCGGGACCTCAGCGGGACTCGGGTCCGGAATTGGGGCCGGGCTCGGTTTCGGCGCGCGTGTTCGGCTTCGGAGTACTCTGGTTCGCCATCACGATTTCTCCGGTGTCGAACGTGCTGTTCATCGCCGGCGTCCTGCTCGCCGAACGCACCCTGTACCTGCCGTCGATGGGCGCGGTGGTGATCCTCGCTTGGCTGCTCGTCTCGCTCGTCCAACGGAGGAGGCGCGTGGGCCTGGCTGTGCTCGCGCTGGTGATGGTGCTCGGCGGGTGGCGTTCCTGGACGCGTACGCCTACATGGTTGGACGATGGGACCATGTTCCAGACGCTGATCGACGACTACCCCCATTCGGGGCGTTCCCAATGGCTCATGGGCGACATCTACATGGCGCAGGGTCAGCAGAGCGAGGCGTTGCGGGCATACCGGGAGGCGATCCCCAACCTGGGCGAGCACTACGGCCTGACTCTGGAGGTCGGACGCAAGCTGCTGGCGGGGGGGAATCTACGAGGCGCGGAGGCATTGCTGCGGAAGGCGTGGGGCGAAGCGCCCCACCTTTCGAGTCCGCCGGCGCTACTCGGCGTGGTCTACTCCCAGATGGGTGACGCTCAGCGCACCGAGCAGGCACTCACGGCTGCGATCGAATTGCAGCCCGACAACGGCGTGAGTCACCATCTGATGTCGTGGGCTTTGGGCCAACAGGGACGTTGGGGTGAATCCGCCGCTGCGCGCCGTCGCGTGATCGAGCTCGGTGACGACGCATGGCAGCAGTGGACGTCCCTCGCGGATCTGCACGCGCGTGCCGGCGATCTTGATGCCGCGCGCACGGCTCTTCGGTCTGCTCGCGGTCGGGCCGGGACCGAGGAGGAGAAGGCGCAGGTGGAGTTGTTCGCCGCCCAACTCTTGGAGGCGTACTCGGCTGGTGTAGGAGCGGCCGGCCGCTAGGAGCCCAGCTGCTCGAGCACCGACCGCAGGGAGTCGCGCACCGAATTGTGCTCGCGAATTACGTTTCGGCACGCAGCCTCGGCGGTTCGCAGCTGGCCTTCTTGAGCCTCCCAGGCGGCGACCGAGTCGTTGTATGCGTCGAACGTCTCCAGGTAGGCGTCATACTGGTCCAGCGCGACCCCGCGTTCGTCGAGCGCCTCGAAGCTGTCGACTCGGGCGCGCATCGCGGCCACTCTCGCGTCGAAGGCCAGCAGTTCGCTTTCGCTGCCGATCAGTGAGCGTTGGCAACGGTCGGCGGTCACGCGCGCACGATACAGTTGGTCGCGCAGGCGCGTAATCTCTCCCGATATCCGGCGCTGCTCGAGGATGCGTTGACCGCCGAAGTAGAGGATCAGCGCGGCGCTGAGCGCCAAGCCGACGCCGAGGGCGATCTTCATCCACTGCTTCACGACTGCGCTTGCCCGGACGAGATCGTCACTGACCCTCCACCGTGAAGCTGAACATCATGCCGGCGTGCAGGTGCTCGGAGATGTGGCAGTGCAGCATCCACTCTCCCGGGTTGGACATGTCGACGAGCACGTCCATTGTGGAGCCGACCGGCACGATCGCCGTGTCCTTCCATACCAGATTCCGGCTTTGCACACCGTCCATCGAGAGCACGAGAAATCGCTGCCCGTGGATATGAATCGGATGGTGCATGGGGTGGAACGAGTCGGGCGAGTTGAAGATGCGGATCTTCACGATATCGTCCACCCTGAAGGTCCAATCGATGTCGTCGTTCTCGGCACCCGTGGAGCGATCCCGCAGCACCCA
The DNA here is from genome assembly GCA_036338615.1 of Gemmatimonadota bacterium. Taxonomy (GTDB): domain Bacteria; phylum Gemmatimonadota; class Gemmatimonadetes; order Longimicrobiales; family Gaopeijiaceae; genus UBA1138. The sequence continues at coordinate 4,375 of JAYZBT010000281.1, read as the reverse complement.
CGTGACCTGTTCGCCCGTGGAGAGCCAGTTCATCATCGGCATGCCGTCGTTCCACTCGATGGGCGGGTAGAAAAGCGTGTCCGCTTCCATGGCGAGCACGATCGGGGGGGGTAGGTCGTGGACCCGAACCGTAGTCTCCAACTCGTGGTCGGGCTCTCGGCCGAAGTACGGCCTGAATCGGTCGATATCCGAGACGACGTCGGCGTTTTCCCGCAGGTCCTCGAAGGCCTCCGAGATCATGGGGTCCGCGGCCGCATCCGACACGGTCACCAGCGCCAGCGTGTCGACCTGCGGGTAGAACTCGCCGCGGAAGTGGTTGATCGCCTGGATGGTATTGGCGATCGCGACTTCGCCAGAGTCATCGAAGCGCACGTCGACGACGTACCGCTCCGCCGGGGCGATGACCACGGAGGTGATCCATTGCTCCCGTTCGTACTTGCCCACGTCCGAAGCGACGATCTTCACCCGGTTGCGGCCGAACGTGACGTTGAACGTGCGAGAGTTGGCGACGTTCGTGAGGTAGAACCGGATCACCTCGCCGCGTTCAGCGGAGAGACGGAGGTCGGTCTGCCCGTTCACCATCATGAGGTTGCCGAGGCGTCCCATCAGCGCGTGCGTCGGCGCGCTCTCACCCCAGGGGATCGGGCCCTGTCCGTCCATGAGCATGTCGTCGAGCACGAAGATCTCTTCGCGATGGGCGGGGCCGTAGTAGTCTGGATCGGGTGACGTGACCAGCAGATTCCCGAAGAGGCCGAGGTCCTGTTGCACATCCTCACGCACGTGTGGGTGGTACCAGAACATGCCCGCGTCCGGGACTCTGACCATGTACGTGAAGCTCTCACCCTGCTGAATCGCCGGCTGGGTGACTCCTGGTACTCCGTCGAAGCGGTTGTCCAAGCGGATCCCGTGCCAGTGCACGGTGGTCGGCATCTGGATCTCGTTCGACACGCGGACGACCAGCGTTGCCTCCTTCGGCGCCTGGATGAGGGGCCCGGGGTACTGGCCGTTGTAACCGAACATCACCATTTCGTGGCCCCCGAGCGTGCGGCGGACCATCGAGACCGAGATCTCGAGCGTGTCCCCGTCGGACATGACGACGAGTTCGGAGGGTCGGGCCTCCGGGAACATGGATGCTTCCATTCCGGAGCCGGGCAGGAACGGCCCGACGATCGGCACGGCCCCTTCCAGGCCGGGCAGCATGGGCATGTTCGTATCCATCGGGACCATCCTCCATCCGCCCTCGGTGGACATGTTGTGTGCGTCGGCCTGGGCATGGAGTGGGCTCGGCAGAGTCGCGATCAACGCGCTTAGAAGCCAGATTGCCGCGGTCCGCCTCATCGGGATTGCATACTCCGGTGTCCTTCGCGTGCGTGAAGGTTCGTGAAGGGCTCGCGCCTCCCACGAGCAGCCCGGAAGGTCGTTCGCAGGGCCGTGGGCGGGCAAGACGCCAACGAAAGGTCATTGCATGACGAACGCAACGAAAAGCGGATCGCTCGAACCGGGAATGTCGCGGTTCCTGCCGGTTCTGCTCCTGCTGTTCGTGGGCAGCGGGTGCGCTGCGCTGATCTACGAGATCGTCTGGTTCCAGATGCTGCAACTCGTGATCGGGTCGACCGGGGTCTCGCTCGGCGTGCTGTTGGGCTCGTTCATGGGGGGCATGTTTCTGGGCAGTCTCGCGCTGCCCAAGTATGTCTCGATGGATCGGCATCCCTTACGGGTCTATGCCACGCTCGAAGTCGCGATCGCGGTGCTGGGCGTCCTGCTCTTGCTCCTGATCCCGCTCGTCGGGGGCGCCTACGTCCGCGTCGTCCCGAGCGGTCTGGCCAGCGTGCTCTTTCGGGCGCTGCTCGCCGGACTCCTGCTGATCCCGCCCACGATCCTGATGGGTGCGACGCTGCCCGCGATCTCTCGTTTCGTAACGGCGACGCCCAAGGGCGTTTCTTGGATGGGCCTGTTCTACGGGGGCAATATCGCCGGTGCTGTTTTCGGGTGCTCCCTGGCCGGATTCTATCTGCTGCGCGAGTTCGACATCGTCGTCGCCACGCTGGTTGCGGTGGCGCTCAACCTCTCGGTCGCGGCGCTCGCCTGGGGCGTATCCCGGTTCGCGGCTCACGAAACGCCCGTGCGGGCGTCAAAGGGGGCCACGCCGGTGTTCGCCCCGCGGCACCGCACGGTGCTGCTCGCGATCGCTCTCTCGGGGCTCACAGCCCTGGGAGCCGAGGTGGTGTGGACCCGACTCATGGCGCTCATTCTCGGCGCGACGACGTATACGTTCTCCATCATTCTCACCGTCTTCCTCGCCACGCTCGGGCTGGGTAGCGTGGCGGGCTCTTACGTAGCCCGCACGTCCACGAATCCCCGAGCGGCGTTCGCGTGGTGCCAGGGGGGGGCGGTGCTCGGAATCGCGTGGACGGCTTGGGCGATCGCCGCGCAGCTGCCGTACTGGCCGGTGAATCCCTCGCTCGCTCAGGAGGCTGCTCCGCTCTTCCAGCTCGATCTGGCTCGTACCATCTGGGCTCTCGCCCCGGCGCCGCTGTTCTGGGGCGCCAGCTTCCCGCTGGCGGTCGCCGCGGTCGCCGACGAGGGGCAGGACCCGGGCGAGCTGCTCGGCGGTGTCTATGCCTCGAATACGGCGGGCGCGATTCTGGGGGCTCTGGCGTTCGGGGTGCTCGTCATTCCGTGGATCGGGACCCAGAACGCGCAGCGGTTGCTGATGGCGGTGGGCGCGGTGGCCGCGGTCGTTCTCATCGTGCCCCCATATCTCGGAAGCCAGGCGCTCGGCGGCGAGTCCCGCGGATCTGGGAGGCGCGGCTTCGCCGGGGCCGCATGGACATTCGCGATCCTGGCGGGGGTAGCCGCTCTGGCCTCACTCGTTCAGCCGATCCCGCCCGTGCTCGTCGCCTACGGGCGGTACGCGCCGACGTATGATCCGCCGAATACCCTGTATGTCGGGGAGGGTCGCAACTCGTCGATCGCTGTGACGGAGCTCAGCGACGGCGTGCGCAACCTGCACATATCGGGCAAGGTCGTAGCCTCCACCGAGCCGCAGGACATGCGGTTGCAGGGCATGCTCGGGCACCTCACGGCGCTGCTGCACGACGAACCGAAGTCGGTACTCGTCGTCGGTTTCGGAGCGGGGGTGACAGCGGGCACGTTCGTCGCGTATCCGGGCATCGAACGGATCGTGATCGCCGAGATCGAGCCGCTCATCACCCAGGAGTCTGCCAGCTACTTCACCGAGGTCAACAACGACCTGCTCTCGGATCCCCGGGTGGAGGTGATCCACGACGACGCGCGCCACTTCCTGCTCACCACGGACGAAAGCTTCGACCTTATCACTTCCGACCCGATCCACCCTTGGATGAAGGGCGCAGCCGCGCTCTACAGCGTGGAGTACTTCGATCTCGTCCAGTCCCACCTGAACCCGGGAGGGGTGATCACGCAGTGGGTGCCGCTGTACGAGAGCAACGTGGCCGCGGTGAAGAGCGAGGTCGCGACGTTCTTCCGCGCATTCCCCGACGGGACGGTTTGGGGCAACACGTACAGTGGCGAGGGCTATGACGTCGTGCTGGCCGCGAAGAACGGCGGCATCAGAGTCGACGTGGACCGGTTAGCGGAGCGGCTGCAGTCAGCGGACCACATGCGGGTCGCGATGTCGCTCTCGCAAGCCGGTTTCCCGCGCGCGCTCGACCTCCTCGCCATGTACGCGGCGGGCGCGAGCGACTTGGCTCCTTGGCTCGAAGACGCGGTGGTGAACCGGGACAAGAACCTGCGCCTGATGTACCTCGCCGGACTCGGACTGAACCAGTACATAGCCGGTGATATCTACTCCGAGCTTCTTCAGTACCGACGCTTCCCCGTCGAGCTCTTCGTCGGATCGTTCGAACGGCTGCGGGTGCTACGGGACATCATGCGGTACTAGCGCGTCAGTTGCGAGTCTCGGCGCGACCGGCCGCTCCTCAGCGGCTTGAGACGGCGAGGCCTTGGCTCGCTGCGTCGCTTCACGAAGGCTCGGCCCACGCCGCGACTCTGCTGGGTTCCGCGACGCCAGAGTCGCATCAGCTCACGGACGGCATGGCGGATGCGATCACGCCGGTGTGGGATGCATCGGGTGAGTACCTCTACTTCTTCGCGTCCACGGACGTCGGACTCGGCACGGGCTGACTCGACATGTCGTCGTTCGATCATCCGGTCACTGACAGGAGGGTGGAAAGAGCTCCAATACGCTTCCTATTTCTTGGATTCTTGTTATGGTTTGGTGCATTATTTCATAATTACTAAATCACTGCGTTGTCGATCCCAACACATTCTTGTATAGGATTTGTAGGAGAGCTCCGCTGCAACTTATGTTTTGATTAACTAGCGGTGGCGTGGT
>JAYZBT010000280.1:0-2812 GCA_036338615.1 Gemmatimonadota bacterium | reverse complement strand
GGCTTCGGGCTCCGCCATGATGTATCCGCTGCCTCGAAGCGTCTGGATCGAGGGGGATCGCAGGCCGGAAACCACCTTCCGACGCAGGTTCCGGATGTGTACCGAGATCAGGTTCGAGGAGACATCGGCGGGATCCGACCACAGCGTTCTGGCAATGCGATCTGCCGAGAGGACGCGGCCCTGGTTCTGGATGAAGAGCCGCAGGATCTCGGTCTCGGTCGGCGTCAGGCGGACGCTGTGACCATTCCGCCGGGCGGTCCGGGTCTCGGTGCAGAGCGACAAGTCTCCCGAGGTCAGCTTCCACTCATCGCTGACCGAGTTGCGTCGGCGACACAGGGCTCGAGCCCGAGCGACCAGCTCCGCGGTTGCGAAGGGCGGCCCGAGGCAGTCGTCCGCACCCGCATCCAGCGCATCGATGCGGGTCTGTACGACCGAATCCTTGAGAACTGCCAGGATCGGTGTGCGAATGCCCAGGGTTCGAAGCTCCTGGATGTCGTCGAGGTCTCCACCCAGGATCAGGCATTCGAACGAGACCTCTTCGTCGCCGAAGAAGGCGTCGAAGGGGTTGTCGGCGACGACTGGCTCGATCTTGGCGAAGCGCAGGCTCCGACAGATGAGCTCTTGGCCCTCCGGGTCGATCCCTGCCACCAATGCGCGCCCGCCCGACTGCGGACCGCGATCGCGGAACATGTGCTCCGCCGTGCCATTCCCGTTTGCATGCTCCAGCGACTTGCGTGTTTCATCCGTCATTTTGCATCCTCCTCGCGCCACGCAGGTTCACACGCTGTGCTTGCTGCGAGTCACTCGCTCGATCTGCCAGGCCCCATTCATGTGACCTGATGGGTTGCTTCATTCGGTCATCAGCTATTGCAGGGATCGGGCCAACCTGGAACGGCAAATGAAGCCCACTACAAGGCCGGAGACGATGAAGAGCGGACCGGATGGTTCGCGTTGCGGTTCAAGTTGAACCGTGATGAACCACGGATGAACCCAGGAGCCTGGCCGGGTGCGTCGCGACGGACCGAATGCTCCTGGAGAACGCACCGGGCAAGGGTCCGATGCGCAACCAGGGTGCAAGTACGCAGGGGTCCGCTGTGGGAAAGGCCTGCTTCGCATCCGTAATCGTCTGCCGGAGCGGTCTTCTACCCGGTCATCTGCGGGTTGGGGCCGCATGGTCCAAGACGTGCGTGGACCGCTGCGGCGAAGCGCCGAGTCGGGGCGCTGGGCCCGCGATCAGAGGAGACCGTACTTCTTTCGCTTGCGGTACAAGGTGGTCCGGCCGATTCCCAGCACCCGCGCGGCCTCGTCGACTCGGTCGCGGCTCTGCTGAAGAGCCTGCGCGATGGCTACGCGTTCGAGTTCATCGTGATCGAGCACGGGCACCTGCGAGGGGAGGGCGTTCAGGGAAGCCGTTGGATTGCCGTCGCCGTAGCTGACCACGGGAGAAGCTTGCGAGTTCTCGATCATTCGGGGAGGAAGATGTTCGCGCTGGATCGTGCTCCCCCCCGAGGCGACGAAGGCACGATGAACGGCATTGCGCAGCTCGCGAACGTTGCCGGGCCACGGATAGTCGAGGATCAGCTTCAGCGCATCGGTGGCGAATCCCGCCCCGCTGCTCCCGTCGGTGTCCCGGGCCATCTCGCGCTGGAAGAGCGAAACGAGCTCGGGGATGTCCTCTTTTCTCATCCGCAGGGGCGCGAGTTCGAGTTCGAAGACCGCGAGGCGATAGTAGAGATCTTCTCGGAATTCACCCTGGGCCACGGCGGCCATCAGGTCGCGATGAGTGGCCGCCAGCAGCCGGAAGTCCGATTCGACCTCTTCGGATCCGCCCACCCGTGTGAATCTACGTTCCTGGAGTACGCGGAGCAGGGTGGCCTGCATCGACGCGCTGAGTTCTGCCACCTCATCGAGGAAGAGCGTGCCGCCGTGGGCCCGCTCGATGCGTCCGCGCCGAAGCCCCTGGGCGCCGGTGAACGCTCCCTTCTCGTGGCCGAAGAATTCGTCTTCCTGGAGGGTTTCGGGGATCGCCGCACAGTTGACCGCGACGAATGGCTGATCGCCTCGTTCGCCGCCGTCGTGAATCGCGCGGGCCACCAATTCCTTGCCGGTCCCGCTCTCGCCGTGAATCAGGACACTGACACTGCTGCTGGAGATCTTCTCGATCGAGTGATGCAACTCGATCATGGCGGGTGAATTGCCTGCCAGGCCCCGGGTACCAGCGTCTTCTGCCGAGCGTTGCAGGTCGACGACCTTGCGCTGGAGTCGATGCTGCTCGATTGCATTCCGAACTACGAGGGTGAGTCTTTCGACCGAGACTGGCTTGGTGAGGTAGTCGAAGGCGCCCGCGTTCATGGCCTGGACGACGATGGGCACGTCCTCGGTGACGGTCAGCATCACGACCGGGAGTTCGGGCCGGAACTTCCGGATGCGCTCGAGCACCTCGAGCCCGGACATATCCGGCAGGTCCATGTCGAGAACGACGACATCCGCCGTGTCTCGTCGCACGGCGGCCAGGCCCGTCGCAGCGTCCGTGAAGTACTCGACGTCCCGGTTGTCGCTGCTGAGGTGGAAGGAGACCCACTCGCAGAGATTCACGTCGTCGTCGATCACCAACAACGAAGCGGCGTATTGCGTGGCGTCGGTCATGTTCTCCCGCCTCCGTGCAGGGCTCTTGCCAGCTACTTCATCGGCAGGCGCAGCGGGAACCTGTTGCGGTGCGGGCTGGAGGAGAGCCGGGGAGGGGGCCGGAGCGGCCTCTCGCGGCCCCACAGCGGGTCTCGAAGGCCTCAGGACCAGCGTCTTTATATACGCC
>JAYZBT010000279.1:0-3057 GCA_036338615.1 Gemmatimonadota bacterium | reverse complement strand
GGCCTCGATCATCTACGTCGGCACGGTCGATGACGAAGGCGTTTGGTCGGGTACGCTCGACATACTCGACGGCCAGCTCACCGGGACCTTTACGGCCAAGAAGGACATGTAGCGACTAGGTTCTGCGGGCGTCAGCGTATCGCTGGCGCGCGTGTCGCATCAGGGCCCCGGCCGGCTATTTCAGCTGGCTCGGGGCCCTTGTTGCGTTCTGGCCGCGTGCCGAGCTCTAGTTCCCGCCGCCCTTGTGACGCGGTAGCTCCAAGCTCGAGCGCGGATTGATGGTGAAGTCGAAGTCGACGGTGTGGGCCTCTTCGGCCTCACCCTTCTTGAAAGTCAGCACCGTCTGGTACGTGCCCGACTCCGTAAAGATGTGACGCGTTTGATAGCTGCCGGGTGTGCCACGGACACCGCGCACGGGGAACGTAGCCAGCTCTTCGCCGTCGAAGCCGATCGCCACCTCCCTGCCCTCGTGTTTGGTGGGTCTGGGTCTTTATGCGGGTCGGCTCGAGGAGCCGGCAAGCGCTGATTCCTGCTGCTTCGTACATTGCAGGTCCACTCACCAGGAGTCCTCAATGGACAGGCGACATCTGCTCAAGGTGCTCGGCACCACGGCGGCCTTCGCGGGCTTGAGCCCCCTCAAACTCGCGGCACTGCTCACGCCGGGCGGGACGCAGCGCGCGGGCTGGGCGTTCTTCACCGAAGCCCAACGCGAAGCGATCACCACGTTCAGCGACTTGATCATCCCCACCACGGACACGCCCGGCGCGGTGGAGGCCGGGGTCGTCGAGTACATCGAGTTGATCGTGTCCGAGTGGTACAACGAGGAAGAGCGCGAGCGCTTCATGCGCGGACTGGCTCACTTGGATTCGCACGCCGAGTCGACCACCGGTGTGCGTTTTGCATACGCCGGGGAGGCGAGGCAGACGTCGATCCTGAAGGGCATGGAAGCGGAGGGTAGGGCACTGGACGAGTCTGACCCCGAGGCCGAGGAGTCTTTCTTTCAACAAGCTCGAGGTCTCGTGCTTCACGGCTACTACACGTCCGAGAGCGGCATGAAAGAAGAGCTCTTGTTCGTGGGAATTCCCGGCTACTATGACGGTTACGCTCCGATCTCAGAGATCACGCTCGCCCGTGGGGATCGTTGATGGGCAAGCGTGAGGACTACGATGCCATCGTCGTCGGCTCGGGCATGAGCGGCGGATGGGCTGCCAAGGAACTGACCGAGCGCGGCTTGCGCACGATCGTGTTGGAAGCGGGTGGGCCGATCACGCCGGACGACTATGTCATGGATGTGTACCCCTGGGATCTGCGCCATCGTGGCCGACGTGACCGGGCCAAGCAGTCCCTGCAGCGTCCCATCCAGAGCACCTGCTACGCGTGCGATGCCTGGGGCGAGAAGTTCTTCGTTCGCGATGACGAGAATCCCTATACCACGGGCCACGGCACGGACTTTTCCTGGATTCGCGGGCGGCACGTAGGCGGTCGCTCTCTCATGTGGGCACGGCACGTCTACCGCTGGAGCGACCTCGACTTCGAGGCGAATCTTAAAGACGGACACGGCATCGACTGGCCCATCCGATACGCGGACATCGAGCCCTGGTACGACCATGTCGAGCGCTTCATCGGCGTGACGGGGCAGGCCGAGGGGCTGCCGCAGTTGCCCGACGCGCAGTTTCTTCCGCCGATGCAACTCAACTGCGCCGAACAGCTCGCGAGGGGTCGCCTCACGGAGGCCTACGGTGGGGAGCGACTGATCACGATCGGTCGGTGCGCGGTCCTCACTCAGACGCACAACGGTCGCGTGGGCTGTCACTTCTGCGGGACTTGTGAGCGAGGGTGCTCGACGCACTCGTACTTCAGCTCGCTGGCGGCCACCCTTCCGGCGGCGGTCGATACCGGAAGACTCACGCTTCGGCCCTGGAGCGTCGCGCACTCGGTCATCTACGATCCCGCGACCGGCAAGGCATCCGGAGTGCGCGTCATCGATGCCGAGACGAACGAGACCATCGAGTACACCGCGCGCGTCGTCTTCCTCTGCGCATCCGCACTGGAGTCCACGCGCATCCTCTTCAACTCCAAGACGGAGCGCTGGCCGGAAGGGCTGGCCAACTCGTCGGGTCAGCTCGGCAAGAACCTGATGGACCACTGCATGGGTGGGGGGGCGCGCGCGATGTTGCCGGGCAACGAAGATCTCGGCGAGTTCGGACGCCGACCGCACGGCATCTATTTGCCGCGGTTCGTGAATCTGAGCGATGCGGACCAGCACCCCGACTTCCTGCGAGGATACGCCTATCAGGGCGGAGGGAGTCGCGAGGGGTGGTCACGGGGATACGCCATGGAAGGCTTTGGGGCCGACTTCAAGCACGACCTCCGCACCCCGGGACCGTGGGGCTTCAGCCTCTACGGATTCGGCGAGTGCCTTCCACGAGAGTCGAACTACATGGACCTGGACCCGGAGGTCGTGGACAAGTGGGGCATCCCCGTGGCTCGCTTCCATTGCGAGTGGAGTGACAACGAGCGTAGGGCGCTGCAGGAGATGTCAGTGCAGGCCGCACAAATGCTCGAGGCCGTGGGCGCTCGGGATATCGCTCCGTTCGTCGAGGACAATCCGCCCGGGCTCACCATCCATGAGATGGGCACGGCGCGTATGGGTCGAGACGCCGACACCTCCGTCCTGAACGGCTGGAACCAGGCGTGGGACGTTCCCAACCTCTTCATGACCGACGGGGCGTGCATGACCTCGAGCGCGAATCAGAACCCCAGTATTACGTATATGGCGCTTACGGCGCGCGCCGCGAATCACGCCGTCGACTTGATGGACCGAGGAGAACTGTGATGCTCAATCGGAGAGACGCCTTGAAGCGGATGGGCGCCATGGCGGCTGGAGCTGCGGTGGTGGGTTGCACAAGCGAGTCCGCCTCGGGAGGGGCGGTGGGCGAGGCGACGGCGGAGGCTGCGGCTTCGAGCGCCTCGCCGATCGGCCCCATTGGGGTGCAGCTCTACACCGTGCGCGCCGAGATGGCGCAGGGCGTCGAGGCGACGCTCGAAAGGGTCGCC
>JAYZBT010000278.1:0-3859 GCA_036338615.1 Gemmatimonadota bacterium | reverse complement strand
GGACGGCGGTCGCCATTTCGTGTGAGCGGCGCGCCGCTGGTCGTCGTGGTGGCGGACAGGGGGCGGCTCCCTCAACCCGAATTCTGGTTTCGGCGTCACGGCGATCGAAGAACTCGCACGGGATGGTAATCGCCAAGCGTCCGAGGGTGGTCGTGACTCGCCCGTGAGTCGGCGGGTCAGGGCGTGGGCGACGATCGCCCCGGCCCCGTGGGCCCTGCTCAGAAGTCCAGGTCTCCCAGGTGGTGGCGCGAGACCTCGTCCGGATGGCCATGCTCCCATTCAGTGAGCTCGAACCGCACGCGCTCGATGCCCGACGGTCGTCCCTGCGCCGGACGCCACCGACGATGAATCCAGTGACCTAGGTCACTGAGACGGTTTCGAGTATCTCCATCGGATATGGTCTCGAGATACATGGCTCCTCGATGGTCGTCCCAGATCTGGTCGAGTAATCCCCACGTGCGATGGCCTCGACCATCGTTGAGCACAACCGCCGTGCCGTCTTGGAGTTCGAGGCTCACGGCAAGTCCGAAGTTGAAGGCGTAGGGGTCGGGTGCGTACATCGCCCAGCTCTGCTTGAAGCCCAGGCGGGACTCGAGTACTCGAACCGAAGGTGGAAAGAAAGGCTGAGGGAGCACGCCGTTGATGTTGGACAGGAGGAGCCAGACGCAGGACACGGCGCGGGCGAACCGAGTGAAACGCGTCCACGATTTCAGCTCGAATCTCGTCGTGGCTTGCGGCGTCCGGACAGAGGACGAAGGGCCTGGGAGGACCGCACTCCAGAAACCTGCTCGTAGGAACGGAATCAGTCCGGCAGTCATGACGAAGGGAAAGAGCCCCATGCGTAGTGTGGTTCCGATTCCGACCTGGAGGAGTACGAAGACCAGCAGTCCGAGAGTGCGCGCACCTACCGTCTTCCAAGGAATGAAGAAGAACAACGGCGCACAGATCTCCACGAGCAGGACGGCGTAGTTTGCCGTCGAGGCCAGGAGTTCTGGGTGGCGCTTGGCTGGAGAAGCGCCCAGAAGAGGAGGAGGAGAAATACGCGGTCGCCTCCGTCTTGGAGCCACGGGTTTCGCTCATGCAGGGACAGAATGATCGCCCAGGCCGTGAATGTCGCGCCTCGGACGAACACCCCCGCTATGAGGCAAAGAGCACAGACGGCACCGAGGGCGATTACCAGTGTGACGAGGGCGAACGAATTATGCACCAAGAGCAGGCTCGGACCGTGCGCTCTCGTCGACTGGAACAGGCCCTGGTCGGTGAGCAGCGTGGAGGCGAGCGGTGCTCGGCGCATGACATCCGCGGCCAGCAGCGCTCCGAGGGCGATCCGGAAGGCAGCGATCGAACGCCTATCGATGGCGAAGGGCCGTTTCCAGTCGGGCATGGCCAGTTCCTTTGCGACTCAGGCTCGCCGCTCGAGTTCCTGAAGGGCGCGAGCCACGTGCGTCGCGTGTCAGCCTGCGATCACGTCCGAACCGGGAGCCGTGCCGTTGCTTTGACACCTCGTAGGGCTCGGGCGATGTCCAGGCGCCGGTCGGACTCGACGTCCTTCTCGACGGTCCTGGTACGTCCCGCGAAGGCCCGCTCTGCGTGCACCATGAGTCCTCCTTCGATGGCTCTCGTGGGCGACGATAGGCAGTATTAGGCCTCCCGATCGCTCGACGGTCCCTCCTCGACAGAGCCGTTTGGCCCTTCATACCTGAGGGGAAGTAGACTAACAAGTCCACTGTTTCGGCGACAGCTGGGCTTCGATACTACTTGCGATCGCGAGTAGCCGACGATCTTCCATCGCACATCCCATGACGTTGAGCCCGACCGGAGCCGCACCGTATTCATGAATCGGCACTGACACAGCGCATCGGTCTAGGAGATTCGTGACGCTGGTGTTGCGGAGGGCGAGCAGATTGACACGCTCGTAGTCGTCATCGGCGGCCAACGACGCGAGCGATGGAGCGATGATGGGCGTAGTGGGATAGACGAGTCCGTCGAACCGGTCCGTCGCCGTATCCACCGCGGCGATGAGATGCCGGCGCCGTTCCATCAACTCGATGTACTCGGCGGCACTCTGTTCCTTGCCTTGCATGATTCTGTCACGAACCCGCGGGTCGTACTCCGCAGCGTGCTTGGCCAGCCGGTTCCGGTGATACGCGTAGGCCTCGGCCGCGGCCAGGCCCCCCTTCGCGTTGAGCGACGGCAGGTCCACAAGCGCGTCGACCACCACATCTTCCACCTTGACCCCACACGCGGACAAGCGATGCAATGCGTGCTCAAAGCGGCGCGCGACCGCGGGCTCCAGCCGGTCGAGGACCACGGTCTGCAACGCACCGAGTCGCAAGGTTTCGAGTGGGGGCGCGACGAGATCGGCGTCCGGTTCGTTGGCCACCACGCTATCGACGACGGCACAGCAGGCAACCGTCTGCGCCAGTGACCCGACCGAATCCAGACTGAACGACAGCGGTGTCACCCCATCGAGTGCGACGCGACGGGCGGTCGGCTTGAATCCTACGATGCCGCACATCGCCGCGGGGATCCGGCACGACCCGCCGGTGTCAGTCCCCAGCCCAACGGCCGCCATCCCGTCGGTTACCGAGACTGCAGCGCCAGACGACGAGCCCCCGGGGATTCTCCCTGTCACCCGATCGTAGGGATTGAGCGGTGTCCCGTAGTGCGGATTGATCCCGAGTCCGGAAAAGGCGAACTCGGTCATATTCGTCCGACCGATGATGACAAATCCCGCAGCGCGAAGACGGGCGACTACCGACGCGTCTTGTGTCGCGGCCGGTGTATCGGCCAGCACCCTCGAACCGGCGCGGGTTACCTCGCCCTGCACATCGAAGAGGTCTTTGACCGATGCCGGGATGCCTGCGAATCGTGACGGCGCACGTCCGGTCCGTCTGAGCTTGTCAATCGCGTCGGCATCATTAAATACCGCCTCGTTCCCGACTGTCCGGAAGATCCTGGCGCCCTCGCCATTGACCTCGCCGAGACGGTCGAGACAGCGTTCCACCAGCGCTCGGCTGGTCGTCTGGCCCTCATTGAGTAGTCGCGCAAGCTCGTGGAGTGTTTGCATCCGGCACGATCCTGTGAAAAGTCCGTATACCGTCCAGCCAGACGGCCGAAGACACCGGGTAGGATATTCTCGATTCGCACTCTTCAGTGCGATTCCCTAGTACCTTCACCGAGAAGCTGCATGCCCTCCGGGTTCAGTGGTCGTCCCGTGCATGACGCCATCCTCAGGGAGACGCGTCCGAGCCTGTTCGTGCTTCAAGCGACCGGCGTTCGACGACTTCTTCCGACCCACTCGCCTTGGGCTCGCGCGTCAAGGGCTCGCCCGGGTCGTCGAAGAGAACGAACGTATTGTCCGTTTTGGTCTGATCAGGTCACGATATGGCAACAACGCCATCATGCCCGTGACCGGAAACAAGTCGCCGGTCGAACTAACCACGTCGCCAGAAGACGCGCTACCCGGAGACCGCGGCTCGCAACAGTGGCAGATCACGCTCGCTCAGACGACTACACGTAACGATGGGGCGGCGGCCACGGGGGACCAGGTCCTCGTTTCCGCTGACGCTCCCGATGCCTCGGCCGAAACCTACGAGATCCTCCTGCGTGACCCGGACGAGCCAGGTGGCATGCTCCCCGCCGGGATGGGCTATGACGATTCAAACGACTCGCCGGTAGGCAACCTTCTTGAGGATACCCGCACGGAAATCGTTCGGCTGATGAACGCCGATCTGGCGGCCTATCGCGAGTGTCGCAACTCCGCGGTGATATCCCCAGACCTGAAAGAGCCGGGGCACGACCAGGCTCTCCGTACGCGTTGAGACCGGTCATCAGAGGTGTCTGATACGTCCTCGGA
>JAYZBT010000277.1:0-7486 GCA_036338615.1 Gemmatimonadota bacterium | reverse complement strand
GGACGATCGGCGAATCGAGGAGCCGGCGGACGGCCGGGAGAAGCACAGAGTAAGCGGCGACCGGGTGATCGAGAAGATCAAGGACCTGATCCATGAAGGGAACGTTCGCCATATCGTCATCAAGAACGACGAGGGACGCACCCTCATCGAGTTCCCCGTCTCGATCGGCCTAGCGGGAGCCCTGCTCCTCCCCGTATGGGCTGCGGTCGGTGCCATCGCCGCGATGGTGACCAAATGTACGATCGAAGTCGAGCGCGATCCGGAAGAGGAGGATGACGCGGAGTAGGGGCTGAGTGCGCTCCCTCAGAACCGGGATCCCTCCGATCTCGAGGGAGCCGTTCATCAGTCGAGCCCCGCCCCCAGACTGGAGACTCGTTGTCTTGCGCGAGCGCCTCGCTTCCGAAAAAGCCGATGGCGAGTCCGCCGCGACCGTGGGAAATAGGCTCATGCCTATAGCGAGTCCAATCCTCCCCCCCCACCCCGATGCGATCCGCATTCTGATCGCCTCTCCGTATCATCACAGGTCCGGTCAGAACATACTGTCGCACCCACCGTTCCTTTATTGCCTACCCTTGCCGCACTCAATCACTCCGCAACGCTTCGGTAAGGTGATGAATCCGTGCCATGAGGTCGCCGAAGCCCTCGAACGTCAATGCCTGCGGACCGTCCGACAGCGCCTGCTCGGGCGCTGGATGGAACTCGACGATGATACCATCCGCGCCCGCCGCCACCGCTGCCTCGGCGAGAGGGATCACGTACTGACGCACGCCGGCCGCGTGAGACGGATCGACGATCACCGGAAGATGAGTGCGCTCCTTCAGAACCGGGATCGCCCCGACATCGAGGGTGAATCGGGTAGCGGTCTCGAAGGTGCGGATTCCTCGCTCGCAGAGCATCACTTGGTGATTGCCCGCCGCGAGCAGGTACTCGGACGCCGCCAACAACTCGTCGATGGAGGACATGGGGCCGCGCTTCAGGAGAACCGGTCGATCTACCTGACCGATCTCCCTGAGCAGCGCGAAGTTCTGCATGTTGCGCGCACCGACCTGCAACACCGAGGCGTCCTCCGCCACGCGTTGCACATCGGCCGGATGCATGACCTCGGTCACGACGGGCAGATCGAACTCCTCGCCCGCCCGCACGAGCAGGTCGAGCCCCTCGTATCCGAGCCCCTGGAAGCTGTAGGTCGATGTTCTCGGCTTGAAAACACCTCCCCGTAGCACCTGCCCGCCCTGGTCACGGACCAACTCCGCGCAAGCGCGCACCTGTTCCCACGACTCCACGGAGCATGGCCCCGCCATGACCACGAACTCTTCCCCCCCGCCGACCTGCACATCGCCGATGCGGACCACACTGTCGCTTGGGCGATGCGCCCGAGAGGCGAGTTTGTAGCCCTTCTTGATCGCGACGTCGAGGGGCGGCGTGGTCTCCCGGCTCACGGGGGGATTGGCCTTTCTGGTCCTCGCTGTGGGGGCCGGCGGTGCTTCGGTGCTGGAGGAGTCGGGCGCGGCACCCGGCTTGGGAACCGACGGCCGAGCCGACTCGGTCGTGCTCGCGGGGTAGCTACCGAGGACCTTGAGGAAGCTCACGTCCCGGGAGAGCTCGTCGATCGCCGTCGAGACCTCCGGGTCGGCGACGTTACCCTCGATATCGATATAGAAGAGGTATTCCCAGGGCACGTTCGGGCGCGGCCGCGATTCCAACTTCGTCAGGTTGAGGTGGTGATCCGCGAGCGTGTTGAGACAGCGCACGAGTGCCCCCTCCTCGTGCTTCGTCGCGAGGATGAGGGACGTCTTGCATGGAATGCGGGCGTCATAGTGCATCGCCTCGCGGGCTACCACCATGAAACGCGTGTAATTCTCGCGCCGGTTCGAGATCCGTCTCTTCAGGATCTGGAGTCCGTGCGCCCGCGCCGCCTCCTCGGAAGCGATGGCCGCCTGAGAGAGGTCGTTTGCGCGCGTGATCCTCTCCACCGCCATAGCGGTATCCGGGTAGGACTCGACCTTGCACCCCGGCAAGCCGGCCAGGAAGTCTCCGCACTGTGCGATTGCCAGCTGATGGGAGTAGATCCGGCGGATGTTTCCGAGCGGCACTTCCTCGAGCGCCACCAGGCAGTGATCGATCGGGAGCACCTCCTCACCAATGACCGACAACGGGAACCGTCCCAAGAGATCGTACACCTCGTTGATGGAGCCGGCCGTGGTATTCTCGATGGGCACGATGGCGAAGTCGAGCCCGCCCGCCTGGACACCCTCCATCAACTCCCGGAAGGTCGAGTATCCCCGGAAGAATGCGTGCTCGACCCGCGAAGCGAAGTGTTTGCGGGCCGCCTCGTGGCTGTAGGTGCCCTCCGTGCCCCGATACCCGATTCGGATTGCCTCGTGCTCCACGCCGGGGTTCTGCTCGGCCACGAGGTGGTCACGCTGAATGCGCAGGGAGTTGTCGAGCACCTGCTGGAAGATCTTGGTCACGAAGTAACCATCGAGACCGAGTTCTCGGCCGAGCGCGACGCGCTCGGTCAGAAGAGCCTCCTCCCGATCCTGATCGCGAACGAAGTCGGCCTTGGTCTCCTTGGTGCGAATGACGTGCTCGACGACTTCGCGTCGCCGAGCGAGCGCCTCGAGCAACGCCCGGTCGATGTGGTCCAGCCGCTTTCGCAGGTCGTCGAGGGGATCCGGAGGATCGATGGGGTCAGACATGGAGCTTTCTCCGCATGAGAATGACGCGGTCGGCCGCCCCGAGCCCCTCGTTGCTCACCAGTATCGAGACGACACGGGGGTTCAACGGGCGGCGCGACCTACGTATCGAAGAACGGTCTGCTCTACGAAGTCGTCCACACCAGGGATGAACAACACTGCCAAGACCGTAAGGGCCACGGCGGCTGCGATGCACCAATAGAAGTATTTCAAAGTGGGACTCCTCTCTTCGTCAGTTGCGCGGTTCCGCCTCGAACAACCAGACGTCGCCCGCCTCTACCGCTGCTCTGGTCGTCCGGGACGGATACTTGCTGGTGATCGCGGCGCTGATCCCGTCCAGGGCGTCACCCGATTGGATACGCACCAGTTGGCGTTCATAACGGATGCCATCGATCCGGATTACGGCGCGGCCGTCCCGCTCAGCCTGGATTGGCCAGTGCTTCCATAGACGCCCGACGGCAGTGCCCATGTACCCTGACCAGACGTAGAGTTTGCCATCGTATTCCGCGGTCCAGATTCGTCGCGACCGGGGCGGATCCAATAGTTGTAATTCGATGGTCGATACATCGCGGACGAAACTCCAGTCTGGCTCGGCCCCAGCGTACAACTCACCCGACTCCAGTGGTCCGCCGGAGAAGACCTGGTCCGGTCCATCTGCAAACCGTTGTTTCGCGGCGGAAGTGACGAAAGCGGCCACCGGTATCAGCAGCAGACAGAATACGATGATTGTCACTCGCCTTACGATCTTCATGGCGACACCCCTCCTGGGCTGCAGCGAGGGCCAAAGGTATGGCGAGAATGCTCGCCAGGAGGGCTGAGGTCAAGACGGCAACAACCACAGCGCGTTTGCGGTGGCTCCCGTACGTAGCCCGTACGGAAACGTCTGTTTCGCGACACCTTTGAAGGATAGGTAATCCAACCGCCCTACCGGCGGGGAGTGACGCTAGGTCGTAGCGTGGCACGGTCCAGGGAGAGGAGTGCCGCAGAGCGCTTCAGATCGGCGTCGAACGCCAATCGCCGACCGACCGGAAAGTGCTCGATCACCTCGTTGGTACCGAGCGGCCGGTGGCGGAACATGCACGTCTTGAACATCAGGCGGACGCACCCGACATCAAGCCCGTCAACCGATCGACGGACAGCGCCTCCCGGGGCTCGTCCGTAACGACGCGTCCCCTGCGCAGCACCACGAATCGGTCACCCACCGAGAACGCATGGTGAGGGCTGTGGGTGACCAACACTACAGCGACCCCTCGTTCTGCTGCCGTGCGCACGTGTGCCAGCACCCGTTCGGACTGTTGCACTCCCAACGCTGCGGTGGGCTCATCGAGGATCAACACGCGGGCGCCGAAGTGGAGGGCGCGTGCGATCGCGACCGCTTGGCGCTCCCCGCCGGACAAACTTCCGACCGTCTGCTCGGGATCGCGCAGCTCGATTCCCATCGAGGCGAGTTCGGTCCGCGTCTCTTCCCGGCAGCGGGCCAGGTCGATTCGACGCGTTGGCCCCCAGCCAGTCGTCGGTTCCGACCCCAGGAAGAAGTTTCGCCAGACACTCATGAGCGGCACCATCGCGAGGTCCTGGTAGACGGTCGCGATGCCGAGGCTCAATGCATCACTGGGCGAACGGAAGCGCACGACCTCTCCGTCCAGCAGGTACGCGCCGCTCGTGGGTGGATGCACACCACCCATGATCTTGATGAGCGTCGACTTACCGGCGCCGTTGTCACCCAGCAGGCATGTGACCTCGCCGGCTCGGGCAGCCAGCGACGCGTGCTCGAGCGCCACTACCCCACCGAATCGCATCGATACGTCATGTACCTCCAGGCGAGGCGCGACGGCGGTCTCCATCAAGAAGCCCTCTGCGCGCGCACCAGCGCGTATCGGTTCACGAACACCGCGAGCAGCAGCATCCCACCGAGCACGACCTGGAACCAGTCCGCTTCGACGCCCGCCATGACGATGCCCTGCCGTACCATGCCGAAAATCAGGGCCCCGAAAACCGCGCCCACCACAGACCCGTACCCGCCGGTCAGCAACGTCCCCCCGATCACCACCGCGATGATCGCGTAGAACTCCTGGAGTTGTCCGCGCAGCGCGTCCGCGCCCGTGAAGCGCACCGCCTGCAGGATCCCGACCAGACAGGCACAAAACGCGGTTGTCATGAAGAGCCCGATCTTCACACGACCGACGCGGACACCGACGTTGCGCGCGGCCTCGGCCTGGCCTCCGGCCGCGAAGATCCAGTTGCCCCACGGCGTGCGCAGCAACACCCAGGTGGCGAGCGCCGCCGTGCCGAGCCACCACGCGATCGAAACGCGGAGCCCCGCGAACGGCGCGCTTCCGAATGCGTAGCTCGCGAGATCGTAGCCCGCGACGTCGTCGAGCCCTCCGAGCTGGGTGCGGCGCGTGAATCCGCGCGCCGCTGCGATCGTCAGGCCCCGCAAGATGAACAGCGTTGCGAGCGTCACGATGAAGGATGGCAACTGAGTACGGACCACCGTGAGCCCGTTCAGGAAACCGATGAGCAGGCAGAGCAGAACCGTCGCGAAGATCGCGGGCCAGACGGACCAGCCCACCTCGGTCGTGAGCAGCATGACCGACATCCCGGACACACCCACGATGGAGCCGACCGAGAGGTCGAACTCGCCGCCGATCATCAGCAGGGCTACGCCCACCCCCAGAATGCCGAGCGGCGCCGCCGCGTTCAGGTACGAAGCCGTGCCGGCCATGCTGCGAAACGGTGGCCCCGCCAAGCCCGCGAACAGTACCCAGATGAGTACGGCCCCCACCGCCGCCGCAGCCTCAGGGCGCGCGAGCACACGCGCGGCACGGCCGCTCACCGCAAGCCGCGCCTCGTGAGGTCCATGACCTGTTGAGCCGTCTCGATGGTGACGAAGCCGGGTCCCGTAGGAATCGCCTGCCCTCCTCCCGGAACCGTGCCGGTCTCCAGGTACAGCGTGAGCAGGACCACCGGCAGATAGCCTTGTAAGTATTGCTGCTGATCGATCGCGAAGTCGATCTCACCGTCGCGGATCGCTTCCAGGACCTGCGTGGAGAGATCGAACGTCCCGAGCCGCACGGCGCCCACGCGGCCCAGATCCCGAAGCGCGGCCAGAGCAGGCTCCGCGCCGGTGGTGCCGAGCGTGAGCATGCCATCGATGGTCGGATCCGCTGACAGCGCGCCCGCCACCCGCTGCCGAGTGTCCTCCGGGTCGGCGAGCTCCACCGCCAGCACCGAGCTCGTCACTTCGTGCCCCGCGAGCGCGTCCTGGAGTCCCTGGCATCTCGTATCCAGCGCCGCGTTGCCAACCTCCTGGTTCACACATAGAACGCGGTGGACGCCGGCTTGTGCGAGGCGCTCGCCGCCACCAAAGCCCGCGTCGTACTCGGCCTGCCCCACGTGCGCAAGCGCGCCGAGTGACGCCGAAGCCACTTCGCCCGAATTGATGGTGACGACCGGAACCCCAGCATCCACCGCAGCCCTGATCGCGCCACCGAGGGCGTCCGGGTCGGGCACGGAGACCACGAGGCCGTCCGGACGTGAAGCCACGGCCGCATCGATGAGCTCGCTCATCGCCACCATGTCGAAGGTGTTCGGCGCCTGGTATTCGACTGCGACCCCCATGTCGCGCGCCGCGTCGTCGAGCCCGTTGATGACTACCGACCAGAAGGGGTTCGCCGATACGCCGTGCGTGACCGCGACGATGCGGAGATCGCCGCGGGCGGCGCCGTCGGTCGCTGTAAGCGATCGCTCTGAAGGCTCCCCGCAACCAGCCGTAGCAACGACGGCGGCGAGCGTGACTGCGAGCATCGGTACGGCCCTGTGACTTCTCTTCTCGGTGGGCATGGGAGGAGAATCCGGCACGCTGGCCTCATCCGCCAGGGGAGGCACCGGCGGAGGTGCCGATATCTGCGCCGATGTGTGTGAAGCTGCCCCGCGGGGGCGGTATGAAGCGAACCAGCCGTTGGAGGAGCTGGAGTGGAGCGAGCACGATCTCGGTGCGTCCGTCCGACGCCGGCTTGGGTACCCCACCTTTGGTGGGCAGCTGATAGACGAGCCTAGACTCTGGCGAGTTGAGGGAGACGATATCGCCGGGGGCGTAGAGGCGCTCCAAAGCAAAGGGCGGACGAGCACAGTACCGGAGCAGCCGTTCGCCGCCTGCTCGGTCCTGACCCTCGATGCGGACGGCTCACCACTGCTTGAACGCGACGTCGGGGGTCTCTACCGACAGTAGACGCGCCGCAAGCCGAGGGTTCTTAAGATGTACACCAAGACACATCGACGGTAGTCTCATCTGGGCACACTGCCGTTCAGCCAACGTGGGACCAAGCCGTTACGTTGTAGCACCTGCAGGGATCCGAAGTGCTCGAAGTGCTCAGGGAGAGGTACTGAACATGGGGTCTCTGACAAGGGATATCGAGATGGTGGGGCGGGTGCCGTCGATACACGCAGGTCCGGCATACTTGTCTATCACGATGCGCGAGTTCCCGCGTCGCGCGCCATGGGCGGGCCCCGAATGACCCCAGACCAAGATGACATCGACCTCAGTGCATGCCGCGAGCCCAACCCCAGGCTCTACACGGAGGAGACGATGTCGGCTGAGGACTTGGCCGCGATCGAGCACTCGGTCTTCCAGTGCTCACCGGGGATCATCTACCAGTACGAGCTCGAATATCAGAACGCGTATACCGTCGGCCTGATCCGAAAGCGTATCACGGAGGAGGTCTCAACGCTTGAGCGGTATGTGTACCTTGTCGACCTGACGCGCGCAAATCGGCCCACCGCCGAGGTCC
>JAYZBT010000276.1:0-6354 GCA_036338615.1 Gemmatimonadota bacterium | reverse complement strand
CCCACGCTCCGGGCCCCAGTAGCCAGTTCACTCCATGGCAGCCGCCGTCCGCCGGCTCTTGAGACAAGCTCCGACGGGCGGCTGTCGCTTCAACAGCCCCCTCCCCACCACCCGACCCCCGCGCGACGCGCGGGGCGGTCGGCGGCGACGGGGATGGACCGACCTGGGACGCCTATATTACTCATATCACGGGACACGGATGGAATCGAAGGGCCTTGTGTCGTCTTGGATGGGCCGGCCCGAGGAAGTCCGCAGTGGCGAGGCGCGCCGTTTCCTCCGGGTCGAACCGGCCGGTCTTTCTGCGCTGAACGCGACGCGGAGCCGACTGCTCTCGATGTGGGACGGCCTAGAGCGGGAACTCGAACAGGCAAGGAGATGACCGGTGCGAGTTGACAGCGACTGAGACGCTGGCAAGCTGAGACGCTGGCAAGAAAGGCGGTCTCAGCGCCGCGACTAGGGGTACAGCAGCATCGTGATGATCCAGACGGTGAAGAGGGCCAATCCTGAACCGACGACATACTTGATGAGGGTGATGTCGCGGACGACTTCGGCTTCCAGCGTGGGATCGCCGATGTCGGGTACGTCCAAATCAGTGCTGGCCACGGGCGTCTCTCCTATATCCGGTGTCGCTCTCAAGCGTAAAGGCTATATAGTAGATCACAGCCAGGCGATAGGGGCAAGCGTTTCGGCGGCTGGCAACGCGCGATGCCGGGGATGATGTCGGGTGGTTCGGCACCCGCGGTCCCATCCAAGCGCAAGAGGCCTGCCTTCAGTTCGAGCATCTGGTCGTCGAAGTGGCCGCGCGAGGCGACGTTAGCCGCGTAGAATGCGAGCATCTCCGTCCAAACCTCCGCCGCGGCCCGAGTCCACTGTTAGAGAAAGTGATGGAGGTTGATCCACGGATCACTGTGAAAGGTGAAATACTCCGTCACCACCAGTGCATCCTCACTCGATATAGACCACCCGACCCCACGGCTTCCAAGCCCAACTCCCTCATCGCCGATCGCGGAGCACGCATCAACTTTGGGGCTAGAGATGTCACGGCCAACCGCGGCGAACGCAGCGACTGCTGTCCCAACCGCGTGACCAGCCGTGTCGACCGTACCGGCTTCCGCCGCGGCGGATAGCAAACGTCCCGCCCGCATCGCATCACCCTCCCAATGAGATCGTACCAAACGATCGATTCTAGCTGGGACGACCACCACTCGTCCTGGATAAAACGGCATGGCCCCTGGCGCGGAACTCCGATGGCGTGGACCCGAGCAACAACCTCGTCTCGCGAATCATGTGCGCCTGGTCAGCGTACCCCGTCCGTCTAGCGACATCTCCATCCGCCAGCCCACTGAGGCCTCGGGCCACGGCAGAGTGGAGCCGCTGAATCCTCTGACCCTCCTTCGGTCGGAGGCCCACCTGGGACCTGCAAATGTCACGCAGCGATCGCGCTGTCGTGCCACGAACAGGGCGAAGCAAACCCCGCATCTACTTCGCGGCATGGCGCAGGACACTCATGAGAGCGTCCACATCCTCGAGATCGTTGTACGCGTTCGGGGCGAGCCTGAGCGCGGTGCCACGTAGCGACGCAGAAACGTTCCGGTCGGCGAGGGCCTGTTTGAGCGCGGCCAGGTCGATCCCTTTCGGCATGCGCAGCCCGAAGAGGTGACTGCCCCGCCACTGTTCGTCCTCAAACGAATACCCCAACTCGGCGGCCTCGACGAGCATCTCTCGAGTCAGCTCCGTGCAATACGCCTGAATCCGTTCTGGCGTCCACTCCAGCAGCAGCTCGAGGCTGGCCGCCGCGATGGGGAGCAGAAAGAAGTTCGCACGCTCGGCGACATCGTACCGGACTGCTCCTGGCTGGTATGCCTCCTGGTAGTCGACCAGGTGCTGGAAGTCCTGGCTTCCCTCCCGAGCGATCCAAGTCTCCTCGAGCGGCGATCCCTCGTCGAAACGCGGGCTGAAGTACGCGAATGACACGGAGTAGGGACCGAGCAGCCACTTGTATGCAGCACACAGCAGAACGTCGGGCTGCACCGCCTGGACGTCGAGCGGCATTGCTCCGACCGACTGCGTTGCGTCCACGACCAGGGCGGCGCCTACGTCACGGCATCGTCGGCCGATCTCGACGAGATCGAAAAGGGTGCCGTCGGTCCAGTGGACGTGCGGTAAGGTGACTACGGCGGTGGACGCGTCGATGGCCTCGAGCAGCCGCTCGTTCCACGCGGCGCCACGGCCGGCCCCCTCCGGCGGCTCGACCACCCGGAGGTCCGCCCCCGTCTCCGCAGCGCACCTGTGCCAGGAGTAGACGTTGCCGGGGAACTGCTCATGGGTCAGGACGATGTTCTGCCGCGCCTCGACCGGGAGGTTGCGCGCAGCGGTCGCTACGCCATAGGAGACGCCCGGATGAATCGCTACGCGACCAGGCTGTCGGGCGTTCACCAACTGCGAGAAGAGCGCGCGCAACTGGTCGGCAGCCCAGAAGTCGTCGGGCGCGACGATGCTCGTGGGCAGACGCTTCTTGGAGAGCGCCTCGATGCCCGCCGCCTCGGACGCTCTCGGCAGCGGGCCCATGTAGGCGCAGTTGAAGTAGTGCGCGTCCCGCGGTAGCTGAAATGCGGCGCGCTGGCATGAGAGTGATAGGAGCGCAGGCATCTGCCTACTCGTCATCGGCGGAATGGGCGCCCAGGGCCGTGTACATGACGACCCCAACGCAGCGGGCACAGATCGCGATCAAAGGGACCACCTCTAGCTTGTTCATGGGTGGATTTTAACCACGGGGGCGGGGGAGCGTGAGCCCGTGCGGGATGGCCCTCCCGGCCCCCCGACTAGAGAGGACCCGAACCGAAGTACAGCTGGTACGGATCTCGCCGCGCTGGATCGTATCACGGCCTGCCAGGCCGGGCGCCACGCTCGCGGTGACCGCTCGGCACGAGCGGTCGGGCACCTACTTCCGGACGGACTAGCTGCCAAGGCACGCCGGGTAGATCCCCAAGCTCTCAACCTCTTGCCTGAGCTCGGTGAAGATGTCCTCCGGAGGCTCGGCGTCCCGGTTTTCGATCCACGGTCCGCACCTCTCGCCCTTCGCGAAGGCGCCCGCGTACCGGATGCGGCCGTTCTCGTGGTACACGACGAACTCTCCGTCCCAGGCGCCTTCGACGAGACCGCCCTCGAGTTGAGGCTTCTCGGGGTCGTCCTCGAACATCCGGAAGACCGGGCCCGTGAATGGAGCGAGAGTCTCGGAATCCAGATATGTGCTGTCTTGGATCACGAGCTCCTCGAGCGAACGAGGAGGAGTAGCCTCGCCGCACGCCGAGAGGAGCGCAGCGATCAGGATGAGCGGAAGCAGCTTCAATCGGGGGCCTTGACGACGGGGCGCTCGTGGACGGACGTGCGACGGTCATACCGTGCTCGTCTGTATGGGGTCCGGCACACGCGTGTCGGGGCGCCGATCGAGAGTTGGGTGTGAGGGGCATCACCATCGTCGAGAGCCAGGCCCCAGCGCCAGCTGCCGTCTTGCACGGGCGCATCGGGGCTGAGCCGACGATGTCGATCGGTACGCAAGACTGCGAGGCCGCCAGTACAGGAGCCTGGCGCGTATCCACCGGTGGGCGCAGGGCGGGCTGTGTCAGACTCAGGCATTCGTCAATCACCCCGTGACGTCATACAATTTGCCGCGCAGATCACGTCCATCGCCGGGCCGCAGCAGGGCCCCCACTACAGGTCTCGAGCAGAGGCCCCAGGTCGACTCATGAACAACACGACATCCGGTTCGAAGCTGATCGCCATCCTCTCCCTCGTCACGTTCAGCGCCTGCGCCGGCGGTGACTCCGGTGCGGTCGCCGATGGCGAAGCGGACCTGATAGAGCGCGCACGAGGGATCCATGAGAGGGTGATCACCCTCGATACGCACAACGACATCAGCCCGGCCAACTTCACCGCCGAGCGCAACTATACGATGTCACTCTCCACGCAGGTCAACCTTCCGAATATGGAGGCGGGTGGCTTGGATGTGTCGTGGATGGTCGTCTATGTCGGTCAGGGGGATCTGAGCCCCGAGGGATACGGGAGCGCGCATCGCGAGGCGATCAGCAAGTTCGAGGCGGTTCACCGGCTGACGGAGGAGATCGCTCCCGACCGTATCGAGCTCGCCCTGACATCGGAGGACGTGCGCAGGATCGACGCGGCGGGGAAGAAAGTCGCGATGATCGGCGTCGAGAACGCTTATCCGATCGGTACGGACCTCTCCAACATCGAACGCTTTCACGAGATGGGCGCTCGCTACATGTCGCTCGCGCACAACGGCCACAGCCAACTCGCGGACTCGAACACGGGGGAGCGGGACGACGTCTGGCTACACGGCGGGCTCAGCGAGCTCGGCCGCCAGGCGATCGCTGAGATGAACCGGGTCGGCATCATGATCGACCTGTCGCATCCCTCCAAGGAATCGAACCTGCAGGCGCTTGCGTTGACGCGCGCGCCCGTCATAGCGTCGCATTCGGCGGCGCGCGCGGTCGGAGATGTGAGCCGCAACTTGGACGACGAACAACTCATGGCGCTCAAGGAGAACGGCGGCGTGGTTCAGACCGTGGCGTTCCGAAGCTATGTGAATCCGGAGAAGAACCGGGCGAACCGGGATGCGGCTGCCGTGCTGGAGCAGAGCGTGGCCGAGGAGATGGGCTTCGAGGTCATGGATCGACGCGCCCGCTTTTCGATGAGCGAAGGGGACCGCGAGGCGTACGACGAGGCCTTGCGACCGGTTCAGCAAGCGATCGACGCTCGCATGGACGCCGAGGTGAACTCGGTCGCGCCGCCGGTCGCCGTATCCGATGTCGTGGACCACATCGACTATCTCGTGGATCTCATCGGGTTGGAGCACGTAGGCATCAGCTCGGACTTCGACGGGGGAGGCGGCGTCGAGGGGTGGAATAGCGCCGCCGAGACGTTCAACGTGACGCTCGAGCTCGTACGCCGCGGCTATACCGAGCAGCAGATCGGGATGTTGTGGAGCGGCAACCTGCTGAGGGTCTTGGACGAGGTCCAGGCGGTGGCCGCGCAGATTCAGGCGGAGGGCGGCTGAGAGGACGGACTGGTGCAGGCGCTGACCGAGTCCGCTGTAGAGTATAGTACAGTACCGAACGATGGCCTCAACTTTGGCGACTCATCCTACTGGAGTCCTGCGATGCGTGTCACTCGCGTGCTGTTCTTTGTCGCTGCCCTAGCCCTTCTCCTGGTGCCCGCGCGGAGCGAGGCGCAATTCCGACGGAACCGCGAGCCGACGATTCCTCCGCCCGACATTACGGAATACAACCCGCGCTCGACCCTGGTCGTGCCTGAGCATGAAGTGCCGAGGGCGAAGTTTCCGGCCGTCGATTTGCACGGACACCCGCCGACGCTGGACAACGCCGAGGCCATCACTCGCGTGATCGCGGCGATGGACGATCTCAACCTACAGGTGATGGTGCAGGCCCGAGGCACCTCGGGTGAGCGCCTCACGAACCAAATCGAAGCGGTTCGCGCGGCCGGCTACGCTGACCGATTCGTCTTCTTCACCACGCTGAACCTCAGGAACGTAGGGCCTGGCTCGGGCACGACCATCGCGGCGCAGCTCGAGGCCGACGTCGCGGCGGGCGCGGTGGGCATCGGCGAAATCGGTAAGAGTTTCGGCCTGGGCACGAGCAAAGCGGACGGTACGCGGCTGGAACTGGACGATCCCGAGCTCGACATCGTTTGGGAGACCGCAGGACGACTCGGCATTCCGGTGTTCATCCACACCGGAGACCCGGCAGAGTTCTTCGAGCCGCTCGACTTCGAGAACGAGCGCTGGCTCGAGATGGCGCTCTTCCCGAATCGACGGTTCAACGACCGCTCCCGCTTCCCCACGTTCGAGGACCTCATGGCGGAACGAGACCGCCTGCTGGCGAAGCATACGAACACGACTTGGGTGCTTGCGCATATGAGCTGGTATACCCAGGACCTGGGCAAGCTGGGCGAACTCTTCGACCGGTACCCGAACGTGCACGGGGAGGTCGGCGCCGTCCTGTACGATCTCGGCAGGCAGCCACGCTTCGCTCGCGCCTTCTTCGAGAAGTACAAAGACCGGATTCTGTTCGGGAAGGACTCCTTCCAGCCCGACGAATACCCCTACTATTGGCGGGTCTTCGAGACAGAAGACGAGTACTTCGACTACTACCGGAACTACCACGCATTCTGGCAACTGTACGGGATGGGACTGCCCGACGATGTGCTCAAGGCGCTGTATTACGAGAACGCCGTGAGGATTATCCCGAACATGCCCACCTCGGGGTTCCCGGGGTAACCGCAGGCTCCAGGGACGGTCGCTCGAACCAATGTCGATTC
>JAYZBT010000275.1:0-2839 GCA_036338615.1 Gemmatimonadota bacterium | reverse complement strand
GTCGATCTGGAGGAGGCCTGGAGCCCGGACTCGAAGAAGTTCAGAACGCCCCAGGACTGGTTGGTGGCGGTTCTTCGCGCGTTCCATGCCGAAGCGGCGCCTGACGCGATGGCTCAGCAGCTGCGACAACTCAGACACGCGCCCTGGGCTCCCGCCGCCCCGAAAGGCTACGGGGATACGAAACGGGAGTGGGCCGACCCCGACTCGCTCATGAACAGGGCTGAGCTCGCGCGCAATCTCGCGCGGAGATGGGGCAGACGGGGCATCGACCCGCGCCGACTACTCGAGGTGGTCGATGTGCCGGAGCACGACCCACTCCGATCATTGCTCGCGGATTCCGACATCCCCGCCGCGGAGCGCCTCGCGCTCGCGGTAGGCGGCCCAGCTTTTCAGTGGAGGTAGACATGGATCGCAGAACGTTCATGCGAGGGATGTGCTACGGGGGGCTCGCGACGTTCGCGCTCCCGGTCGTCCGCTTCGCGCAAGTGCCCGGACATGGGAAGATGGTGTTCGTCCTCCTGCGAGGCGGCTTCGACGGCCTCGCCGCGCTCGTTCCCGTCGGTGACCCCGACTATGCTGCCATCCGAGGCGGCATGGCATTCGGTGCGTCCGAACTGACCACGATCGGCGACGGTTTCGGACTCGCGCCGGGCCTCGCACCGTGGAAGACCCTGTGGGATCAGCAAGAGCTCGTTGGGCTGCACGCGATGGCGATCCCGTACCGCACCCGGTCCCACTTCGCCGGGCAGGCGATCCTGGAGACGGGGCTCGACCGACCCGATGGTGTGTCCGATGGCTGGCTCAATCGACTGCTGCAGATCATGGACGGCGAGCGTTCGGGCATCGCGGTCGCGGCGGGCATGCCAAGGTCGCTTTCTGGGACGCATCAGGTGACCTCGTGGTCGCCCGCCGAGTTGGGTGTAGTGGACGACGCTTACGTCGATCGGCTCAGCCTCTTGTACCGAGCGGATCCGGAATTGCACGACCGATTCGAGGCTGCCTTACAGATGAAGGAAGTAGCACCCGAGATGGACCGGATGGGCGGTCGTGGCCCCCGTGGTCAAATGGCTCCGATCATGAGCGCGGCCGCGAAGTTCTTACGCGAACCCGGGGGCCCGAACGTCGCGGCGCTCGAGTTCAGCGGTTGGGATACGCACGCGAACCAGGGACTGGTCGGTGGTCAGTTGGACCGACTCTTGGGCCAGTTGGCGCGTGGCGTGCTCACGTTCAAAGAAGAGATGCGCGACGAGTGGGCGAACACAACGGTCGTCATCATGACGGAGTTCGGACGCACGGCCCGACCGAACGGGACCCAGGGTACCGACCATGGCACAGCGGGCGCTGGTTGGGTGATCGGGCCGAACGTCGCAAAGAGCACGGTGATCTCCGATTGGCCGGGGCTGGCTGAGCGTTCGCTATTCGAGAGCCGTGATTTGCGTCCGACCCTGGACACGCGTGCGGTGCTCAAGGGGGTGATCGCCGGAGTCTTCGATCTCACGGCCGGACAGGCAGATCGGGTCTTCCCCGGCTCAGGCGACGTTCGCGGACTCTACGATCTGATGGGCTAGGGAACTCGAAAGTTTGAACGGTCGAAGCGGGCCGCGTTCTTCCACACCGCCCGCACGGTCCGCAGATTCGCAATGTCGGCGGACGGATCGGAGTCCAGGAGGACGAAGTTGACGGATCTGCCGGGCTCGAGCGTTCCGTGAGTGGCTTCGATGCCGAGCGCCTGGGCGGCCACGCGGGTAGCGGTGGCGATGGCGTCCATGGGGCTCAACCCACCGTGCGCGACCAGCTCTTCCAGCTCCTGGTGAAGTGAGGGGAAGGGCGCGGCTCGAGGCGTGCTGAAGTCCGTGCCCGCGACGATGGGCACGCCTATGGCATGCGCCTGCCGCACGAGCCCTCTTGCGAAGTCGGTGTCACAGCGTCGGGGCGAGTTGTTCTCGGGGTTCTGCTCGATCATTCGATCGAAGCGAGCGTTCATCGCCAGCGTCGCATCGAGGATCGTGCCGCGCGCGCGCCTCTCCTGAAAGAGCTCGGTGAAGACGGGGGCGTCCGGCGTGATGAGGTCGTACTCCGGCAGTCGACCGTGGTGGTATTCCGTAGGCGCGTTCGCCATGCCCTCCCAAGCGATGCGACATACGTGCGATACGACGTCCACGCCGCTGCGCACGACCTGGAGCGGACGCGTGGGGAAGACCATGCTGTGAGCCCACACCTGCATCTCTTGCCGATGCGCCTCCTCGACGATGCGGGTGACGTCGTTCCACCCCAGGTTCGCGTAGATCTTGATGCCCTGGGCGAACGTGCCCTTCGCGCGGGCGATCGCCGTCACCATGTAGGTCTCGGGCGTGACCGCCTGCATCCACGGCACTTCGCCGGCCGTGGCACCGCGCGCGGAAGCCTGGGGTCGCGGGTCCGCGAGGAACGACGGCCCGGCCATGAGAGCGGAATAGTAGATGTCCGGCGCCTCGATCTCTCCTAGCTGGGCGTCGCGCGCGAGTGACGCGAGCGCACGCCCGTCGCCCGCCATGTCCCGAACCGCGGTAATCCCGGCGTATAACTGCCGATGGAGTTCCGCTTCGGCGCGCTCACGATTGGGCACCGTCGCCAGATGCACATGGCTGTCGATGAGCCCTGGAACCACGAAGCCGCCACCGAGGTCTACCGTGAACACGTCCGTGTCCTGCTCCCACCGGGCGAGCACGTCTTCGAGGGCGCCCGCCATCAGGATGCGGTTGCCCTCGATGGCCAACGCCGCCTCGCCGATCGGATTCCCACCCCGCCCATCGATGAGCGTGAAGCCGTGCAGGATCTCGAGCGGTGGGCCCTGCTGGCT
>JAYZBT010000274.1:0-5389 GCA_036338615.1 Gemmatimonadota bacterium | reverse complement strand
GGCGCCCGACGGGCGCTCGATCCTCTTCTCGGCCAACCGCAACCCCGATTGGGAGTACGAGCGTCGGGAGAGCGATATCTATTCGGTATCGGTCGCCGACGGAACGATCTCCAGGCTGACCGACCGGGACGGTCCCGAGGCGAGTCCCGCGCCCTCACCGGACGGCGGGACGATGGTGTACACTGGCTTCTATGATCGTATCCAGACCTATCAAACGACCGACTTGTACCTGCTGCGCACGGATGGATCGGTCGCGAGCACCTTACTGGAAGACCTCGACCGATCCGTGAGTGCCCCGACCTTTGCGGCGGACGGGAGCGGCGTCTATGTCACGTACGATGACGAGGGGGTTACGAAAGTGGGCTTCCTGACGACGGGCGGAGACTTCCGTGTCGTCGCGGACAGTCTCGGCGGAACCGCGGTAGGGCGCCCCTACGGCGGTGGCAATTTCTCGGTGTCGCTCGATGGAACCGTCGCGTTCACCTACACGACATCGACGATACCCAGTGAGGTGGCGGTGGTCGAGCCGGACGGAACCCGTCGCGTCATCACGAGCTTCAACTCGGATCTCACAGCCCAGCGAGACCTCGCCCCTGCCCAGATGATCTGGACCGAGTCGTCTCACGACGGACGTGCGATTCAGTCATGGATCGTGCGCCCGCCCGACTTCGACCCTTCTCGCAGATATCCGCTGCTGCTCGAGATTCACGGTGGCCCAATCAGCAACTATGGAGACCGTTTTTCAGCCGAGGTGCAGCTCTACGCGAGCGCGGGATATGTGGTGGTCTATTCGAACCCGAGGGGCAGCACGAGCTACGGTGAGCAGTTCGGCAACCTGCTGTACCACGACTATCCGGGGAACGACTATGACGACCTGATGTCGGTCGTGGACGATGTCATCGAGCGCGGATCCATCGATGAGGACCGTCTCTATGTCACTGGAGGCAGCGCGGGCGGGATCATGACTGCCTGGATCGTTGGAAACACGGATCGCTTCAGGGCTGCGGTCGTGACGAAGCCGGTCGTCAACTGGATCAGCAAGACCTTGGTGGCCGACAACTACGACGGGTACATGGACTACCGGTACCCCGGAACCCCTTGGGACAACCCGATGGGCTACTGGGAGTACTCGCCGCTCTCCGTGGTCGGCGACATCGAGACCCCCACCATGGTCATGGTCGGCACGGCGGACTTGCGCACGCCTTTGTCCGAAGCCAAGCAGCTCTACCACGCGCTGATCCTCAGGCGGATCGACACGGCTCTCGTCGAGATTCCAGGCGCGTATCACAATATCTCGAACCGGCCGAGTCAGTTGATCACCAAGGTCGCGCACGCGATCGCGTGGTTCGACAAATACGGCGGGCGGAGGCCCGTAAGCTGATGGAACCGAGATTAGTGGACCGACGGAGCTTCCTCTCGACCGCTGCGCTGGCGGCGGGAGGCTCTCACTTCTTGGGCGTGAAACGTGGGTGGCAGACCGCCGATTCCTCCCGTCGTACATCCCCAGAAATCGATGCATTCATTCGGGAGAGGATGGCCACGTATTCGATCGCCGGCGTGGCCGCTTGCGTGGTCAAGGACGATCGCATGGTGTGGTCCAACACCTATGGATTCGCCGATCTGGAGCGGCAGATCCCGATGAACCTGGACTGGGTTCAGAACATTTGCTCGATATCGAAGACATTCGCCACCACCGCCCTCATGCAGCTGTGGGAGCAGGGGCGTTTCCAGTTGGATGACGATGTCGGCGGCTACATGTCCTTCCCGGTTCGCAAAACGTCGTATCCGGACGTACCCATCACCTTCCGACTTCTGCTGACGCACCAATCTTCCATCCGAGACGGAGAGTGGTACGGCCGGGGATACCAATGTGGAGATCCTGCGGTCTCCTTGGCCCAGTGGGTCGAAGGATACCTGCAGCCGGGTGGGCGCTTCTACGACGCGGACGAGAACTACCAGGGTTGGCCGCCAGGCGATCGCTGGGAGTACAACAACGTGGCGTTCGGTCTCGTCGGATATCTGGTGGAGCAGATATCGGGTGAGTTGTTCACCGACTACTGCCGGCGGCACATCTTCGAGCCGTTGGACCTGAACGAGACTTCATGGTACTTGGCGGATATCGACCTCTCCCGGCACGTCGTGCCCTACACGTACGTCGAGGGCGACGAGGTACGCAGCCCCACCTGGGGCGGCCGCCCTCTGGGCGTGATTCTGGAGGGAAGCGGATCCACGGTGCCGGTTGGAGACGGGCATCACGCGAGTTGCGCGTACAACCATCCCAACTTCCCCGATGGATTCCTACGAACCAGCGTACGCCAGCTCTCCAGATTCGCCAGAGCGTACCTGAACGGGGGTATTCTGGACGGGCAACGCATCCTTCGGGAACGCACCATCCGGGAGATGTTCCAGCCCCAGCTCCCTGGAGGGTTCGGGTCTCAGGGCCTTACCTGGTATACGAGTCCCCAAGTCCGCGAGCGGGACGTCTGGGGTCACGGCGGCAGTGACCCGGGTATCAACACGGATATCCGATTGTTGCCGGACGAGGGCATCGCGGCCATCGTGTTCATCAACACCTGGGGCGGGAATCCGTCGCAGATGACCCGACGCCTGCTGGAGGAGGCGCCCGGGCTTTGACGGACTTCGGAGACAGCCTGACAGATGGGCGGATTCACGGATGCTCGGCGGCGCCTTACCCGTGCGCGGAATCGCGCTAGTTGGCGCGCAGAGCCTCCGCGGGGTCGACGCGGATCGCCTCGAGTGTGGGGACTAGCTCCGAGAGAAGGGCCGTAAGCGTATATGCGCCGTCTCCACTCCGGTCGTAGGATGCGGGCGACCGCACGAGACGAGAGGTGGAAATGATCAGGAGGAAGTGTAGCGGGGGCCTGCCGCTGCTCCTTGTGGCTTTGTGTGTGGCTGCATCCATGGCCGCATGCACGCTGGCGCCGGCTCCAGCTCGGGCACAGACCCGCCCGTTCACCGCAGGGGACATGCTGGACCTGGTCCTGATCAGTGGGGGTGTCTCGATCGCGTCGAGCGGCGACCGGATCGCGTATATGCTACCGGACGTGACGGAGGAGTGGAACATCCTGGAGCGCTTCGCGCTGGGTACGGTCTATGTGCAGAGCCTCGAGGGGGCCTTCGCGGGCTCGCCCTTGGCGCTGTATCGGGACGGGCGGCATGGCTCCTTTCCAGTTTTCTCACCCGACGGTTCGCTCCTCGCGTTCTTCTTCGAGGGACCCGACGGGGGACAGCTGGCCGTTTGGAGCGCACGAACCGGCGAGATCCGAGCGGTCGGGAGCCCGTTTCCCGGGAAGGCCACGATGCCGCCGCAGTGGGCGGGTGACGCCCGCGTGGCATACGCGCGACCGGCGGTCCCTGGTGCCGAGCCGGAGCCCGCCCGAGTGCGCGTGCTGCACACCACCGACGAGGTCCTGCCAGGTGACGCGTTCTTCGCGAACCGGAGTCGCGCCGGCCTGGTCGTCGTGGACGTCGCCACCGGCGCGGAGCGCGCTCTGCTCGAGGACGACGCGCCGCTACGTCGCTTCGCGGTCTCGCCGAACGGCGCGCACGTCATCGCCGCCCTGCCGAGCGACGCGACCGTGGGCGTCGCGCGCCGAGAGCGCAACGAGACCTTCTTGTGGCGCCTCGACGGGGGCGCGGCCTCGCGCCAGATCACCAGCGGGGGTGAGCGGCTCTCGTGGCTTCCGGACGGGCGCATGGCATGGCGTAGCCGTGGTGGCTTGCTGACCCTCGATGTGAATGAGCTCGGGCCGGCTCAGGGCGGGCGCGGAGTCCCCTTCACATCTGGCAGTTCCGGAGCCGGCGCGCGACTCACGCCGCTCTCGTGGTCTCCCGACGGCACGAGCTTCGTGACCCTGGTGGCCGACCCGACGATCCGCGACCCCGAGGTCGAAGCCCCACAAGCAGGCATGTACTCGATCGCCCGGCCGTTCGCGGATCTATACCTGGTGTCGCGCGCGGACGGGACCGCCCGCAACCTCACGGCGAACTTGGACGACGACATCAGCGCCCCGGTCTGGAGCCGAGACGGCTCTTCGCTCTTCTTCCGAGCCGTCGATAACCATACGTACGACGAGACGCTGTACCGTTTCGATCTCAGGCAGGGTCGACTCTTGGAGCTCACTTCCGGCGAGGAGTCGTACGGCAGCCTCATGCCCGTCCCCGAGGGGGTCCTGGTTGCGATCCAGTCCGCGACGGCGCCGTCCGACCTTTGGTTCATCGACGGCGATACGGGACTTCGCACGCGCGTGACCGAACTCAACCCGCACCTGTCGGACTTCGAGTTCAGCGAGCCGGAATTGCTGCACTTCGACAACGCCGACGGCGAGCGCTTGGGCGCGCTCCTCTACCGACCTCCCGGAGCCACTGAGGACGTTCCGGTGGTCACCTACATCTACGAGAAGCTCACTCCGGGCATCCATCGCTTCAGCGCTCGCCACCAGATCTTCGCGACACACGGGTACGCAGTCCTCATGCCCAACGTGAAGGTGAAGGTGGGCGAGACGGGCACCTCGTACGTGAAGAGCGTGGTGCCCGCGGTCGAGATGGTGCGCAGCATGGGTTTCACGAACGAACGTTTTTGTCTCTGGGGCGGCAGCTTCGGTGCCTACGGCACGTCGTTCGTGATCACTCAGACCCGGGTCTTCGACTGCGCCGTCTCGCGGGCCACGCCGCCCGACCTCATTCGTAACTGGGCGAGCGGCCGTGACCGAGACTCGGACAACATCGAGTCTGGGCAGGCGCGCATGGGCGGTAGCCCGTTCGAGTTCATGGAGCGCTACCTTGCCCAATCGGCCTTCTTTCACCTCGATGAAGTCGAGACTCCCGTGCTGCTCACGCACGGCGTGAAGGACTACACGATCCTGGTCGGGGAGGGCGAGCTCATGTTCTACGCGCTCAGACGGTTGGGGAAGGCGGCCACGCTCGTGCTCTACGAAGAGGGCGATCACAGCCTGTATCGACACTCGCGTGCCGACGCGCTCGACGTGCACCGGAGGATGCTCGATTGGTTCGAGATGTACCTGCGGCCGGAGCGACCGGCCGGGAACGGAGGGGCCAGGTGACAGAGCGGAACGGGAGCGATGTGCCGCGCGAAGGCCCCGGTCCGGTGACGGACGAGGAATCGGCGCAGGAACGGTCCGACATGGACCGCCGGGCCGCCCTAAGGGCGTTCGTGGGCCTCGGTTTGGCGTCCGGGCTGGCGGGTTGTACGTCCACCGCGGAGCCCGGCGCGACACCCTCCCCGCCCACGACGTCGGGTCAACCCGGCGGAGTGGACACCGAGCCGGCCGAGCCGCCGAGAGCGGCCGCACGAGAGCGGCCTGCGGCTGACGCCGCTCCGCCCGAGCAGCATGATCACCCGGCCGAG
>JAYZBT010000273.1:0-6197 GCA_036338615.1 Gemmatimonadota bacterium | reverse complement strand
CGTCGCCCACGCGACCGTGAGGGAGTTGAGGCCACTCGTGATCGCATGGTCGGAACCGGGGACGGTGATCGGCCACAACGGATAGGGCGCGATCACGCTGAACATGCCTCGTTGGCCGAGGTTCACGCGCTCGCTCGACTGCAGATCGATCACCAGGCCACCTGTAAAGCCGATTCCGTTCTCCTCCAGGAGGGACTCCAGACCCGAGCGAACTGGGATGGCCTGCGCCGATTGGGGATTCAGTTGTATCGCTTCTAGGAGCAGCAGCGTGGCCCCGCCCGCTTCCACGAAGTCCTGAACACGCTCAATCGCCATGCTGTCCAGTCTTTGCAGCGGCCCCGCTACCACGAGCACCTCTGTGGAGTCCAGGGGAATCGCAGCCGCAGAATCACCCGCGATGTCGATGGAGCGGACGTCGTATCGGTCCGCCAGGCTCTGCCCGAGACCCGGGATTTCCGCTGCGGTCTTGGCGCCGAAGCCTTGCACGAACGCGACCGCGGATTTGTCCTGGTTCGTCATGGCGTAGATGGCCGAGGCGATCCGAAACTCCAGGTTATCCGAGCGAACGATGATCGGCATGACTTCCTGTTCGTCCGCATATACGATCGCGAGGCCGTAGTAACCACGCCGGATCTGGAACTCATCCTCCCGCAGCACATTGAACTCCACGGGGAAGATCCCGAACTCGGATGCCTCGGCCGCCGCGTCCGCGTCCTCGTCCGGATCCACGTCGGTCACGAC
Source organism: Gemmatimonadota bacterium (assembly GCA_036338615.1). Lineage (GTDB taxonomy): Bacteria > Gemmatimonadota > Gemmatimonadetes > Longimicrobiales > Gaopeijiaceae > UBA1138. The sequence continues at coordinate 5,456 of JAYZBT010000273.1, read as the reverse complement.
CACGTTCCCGTTGGAAGCGCGTCGCATGTCCGCGAGCAGGTCCCGCACATCTCGTAGCTGGAGCTGTAGTTCGGGCGGAAGCTCGGCGGACGCGAAGAGCTTGATTTGCACGAGGTCGTCCAACTCTCCGAGCAGCTCGCGCGAACCATCCGCGAGCGTGTACAGGTTGCCCGCCGTCAGGTCGAGGCGCCCACGCACGTAACCTCCGAGCAAGTTCACAACGAGAACCAGCGCGACCACGACCGCCGAGCCCAGCCGGAGACGCTTGAATTCGTCCCGCTCCGGACTCAGCCGCTCCTTGCTCACCGCGCCGATCGCGAGCATCAGGAACAGACCCATGGTCGATACGAAATAGAGCACGTCCCGAAGGTCGACCACGCCCCGAGCGACGTTCTGGAAGTGACCGAGCACCGAAAGACGAGCCAGGGCACCCGAGATCAGCGGCGGCAGTCCGATCTGCACGACCGGCAGGCCGATCAGGAACAGTCCGAAGCTCAGCGCGGCCGCGACGATGAACGCCGTGATCTGATCACGGGTGATGCTGGACGCCCAGATCCCGAGCGCCGCGAACTGTCCCACAAGCAGCCCCGCCCCCAGGTATTGAGCGATGACGATGCCGGTGTCCGCCTCGGAGGCGAGCAATACGCCGACCGACGTGGGCACCGTCCCGGCAAGAGCGATCAGCACAAAAGCCCAGTTTCCGAAGAATTTGCCGAGAACGAGCTCCGTCTCGGAGATGGGCTGGGCCAACACCAACTCCAGGGTCTTTCCGCGGCGCTCTTCAGCTACCGCGCGCATCGTCGCGGCGGGCACGAAGACCGCGAAGAGCAACGGCAGCAAGTCGAAGAGGGGGCGCATGGTCGCGATCCCGGACCCATACATCGTTCGGAACGCCAAGAAGAGCGACAGCGCCAGAAAGGCCACGATCAGAACGTAGGCGGTCGGCTGGTCGAAATAGCCGCGCAGCTCCCTGCGCGTGACGGTCCAGATTCCCCGCATCATGCGTCCACCTCACTCGCCACGGTCCCGTCGCCCTCGGTCTCGTTCTGAGTGCGTTCCTCATCGGCACCCATGTCGGGGGCGGGCTCGGCTCCCGCGGTCAGATTCCGGAAAACCTTCTCCAGGCTCGCGCGTTCACGATGGAGCTCCCACAACGTCCACTCGCGGTCCTTGGCGAGTCCGAAGATGATCGGCCTCAGGTCCTCGTAACCGGAGGCGTCGAGCACCACCCTGACCCGACCGTCTACCTCGGCCGAAGAGTGCCCCGAGACGCCTGTGAGTCTGGCGAGAGTGTCGGCGACTTCCGGACCCTCCGCTTCCACCACGTACCGTGACGCTCCGGCGAGGCTGGCAAGCAATTCATCCACACTCCCATCGGCGGCGAGCCGGCCCCCACTGAGAATCACGAGCCGTGAGCAGGTCGCTTCCACTTCCTGCATCACGTGTGTGCTCAAGAGTACGGTGCGCTCCCGACCGAGGCTCGCGACCAAGCGACGGATCTCGACGCGCTGGTTCGGGTCCAGCCCTTCAGTCGGCTCATCGAGAACCAGCACCTCGGGGCGATGCAGGATGGCTCCGGCGAGGCCGACGCGCTGTCGATACCCTTTCGAGCACTGGCCGATGGGGCGGTAGAAAACCTCGCCCAGGCCCGTCTCGTCCACCGCGTCCGCGATCCTCGCGTGCGCCTCATCGGGGGAAAGGCCCCTCAGCTCCGCGACGTGCTCCAGGTACTCGGCGACGAGCATCTCGTCGTAGAGCGGATTCGCCTCGGGCAGGTACCCGACGCGCTGCTTCGCCCCAGTGAGATCGTCGGTGATCGCCGATCCATCGAAAAGCACAGCGCCCTCGTCCGGCTGCAATGTGCCGGTGATCATGCGCATCGTGGTAGTCTTGCCGGCTCCATTCGGGCCCAGGAATCCGACGACCTCCCCCTTGTCGACGGTGAAGCTCAGGTCGTCGACCGCGGTCACCGCGCCGTACCTTTTTGTAACGCCTTCAACTGAGATCATCTACACTCCAAAGCAGCGAACCAGGTCGGTCGTGCGTCACGAGAATCGTCGCGTCCGTCGCGACGAAGCGCTCGATACTACCCGCGCTTCCTAGGGTTGTCCACCCAGCTTTCGACGCGATGCTCGAGCGCTGCGTTGCCCCTCCTAGAGGTCCGGATCTCATCGTGCTCTGCCGGCGCGATCTCCGCGAACCTCCCCGGCATCTCAGGGCCCGCCCCATCGTCTTCGTGCTTGCAAAAACGAAGGCGCGTTCCCACCCCCGGGCCTTCACGGTCTCGGCCCATCGCTGGAGGTCGTTGTCGTCGTACGTACGCCGGCGCGGGCGGAGATATCCCAAGGGGCCGTGTGGACGATCCGGTGGTCCCCGAGAGAGTCGAGCGTCGACAAAAGTACTCGGTCGGTTCCTGCGCCCCGGCCTTGAGACGCATGAAGTGCATGATCTTTCGTGACGCGTTGATCGAGAATCGGAATCCGTCGGGCACCTGGTCCGCCCACGAGTCGAGCACCGATGCATTGGGCAGTCGATAGAACGTGTTGTTGATCTCGACGGCGCCCAGCCGCTCCCCGTAGTAGGAGAACATTGCCTTGTTGGGCAGGTCCTCGGGGTAGAAGCTCCCCTTCCACTCCTTATAGCTGTAGCCGCTCGTCCCGACGTGTCGCTCCACATCCACCTCCAATGGTGGACCGCCACGATGCACGGCCCCCGGGGCGCGAGGCAAGGGAAAGCGCGCCAGCGGGTGGCGTTCGCCGGCTCGACCCCCGAAACTTGGATCGTGTACCGCCCGTCGTGGTAGAGACCCGGCGAGCGAGCCCAGTTTCCCTTCACAGGACGGTCTTCCATGGGCCCAGAGCTCTGGGTCGGCGTTGCGGCGGTCTTGGTGGCGGGCGGAGCGATCGGCTCTGCCGGCACGCTTTTGACGCAATGGATACTGCGCAAGGTGGACCTGGCGCCGGGACCGGGCAAACTCGGAACACCAGAGTACCGGGCCATGCGCAAGCAGGTCACCGAACTGGGCCGTCAGATGCGCAATGTGGACGCCCGTCTAGACTTCACCGAGCAACTGCTCGGGGGAGCGCTGAAGCTCGCGCCGCCGCCGGATCGGCTGGAGCCGCTCGAGCCCGACCCGGACATCGACCTGGATCAGGGTCGAGAAACCGAGGCCCCTCCGCTCGATACCAACCGCTCGTAGGTCACGGGCCTCGCCTTGGGGCGCGGCATTAGGCGCCGCCGAATACCCCTCCACCGCGCACGAGCGACCGACCCGGCATCTCTCCTGTAGCGGAGCCGTCCCGGATCGCGAAGACCCCGTTCACCAGCACGTGCACGGTGCCCTCGGAGTGCTGATGAGGGTCCTCGTAGGTCGCCATGTCCCGCACGCGGCTCATGTCCAGCACGGCGATATCGGCCGCCATGCCCTCGCGCAAATAGCCGCGGTCGGTCCAGCCGAGGAAGTCGGCACCCAGTCCGGTCATCGAGCGTACGGCGTAGGGTAGCGTAATCAGCTGCTCGTCGAGCACCAGATCCTTCAGCTTCTTGCTGAACGAGCCAAACGCCCTCGGGTGAGTAATCGGTCGCGTCGGACCCGGGTCCGTCCCATCGGTGCACGTCATCATCCAATCTAGACCAGCGAGGTAGCGCGTGTTCTCCGCGTCGTAGAGGCCGAGGTTCATGACGGAGGCGTTCCCGACGCGAAGGATCCGCCGCGACGCCTCTGGCGCGGTGATGCCCCACTCCTGGGCCACCTCCGCGAGCGTCTTCCCATTCAGGTCGGGCCTCTCGTCCACCAGGAGGATGTGATCGGCCCCACCCCGGATCGCGAGCATCTCTCTAGTCTGTCGATCAATGATCACGAGCGTATCCGCGTCGTCGAAGCGCCGGATCATCGCGCTGTCACCTCCAGCAACCACCCAACTCGGGATGGTATACGAACGCAGATTGGACTGAGTCGCCGTGTACGAGTGGTGGGCTCCGGCGACTTCCACCCCACGAGCCCGGGCTTCTTCGATGAGCGCAGCGCCTTCGGGGGCTCGGCCGTAGTTGTGGGCACCTTGGGCGTTGAAGTGGCTGAAAATCACCTTGGTACCGGCTTCCTCCCCGATGCGAATCCCCTCGGCAATCGAGTTCAGATAACCAAACTGCGGGTAGGACGCGCCCAGGTCCCGGTCGTGCGTGTCGTAGATGGCCCCCTCGTACTCGGCGGCAATGCGGTTGAGTTCGATGACCTCTTCGGTTTCCGCGTAGTTGCCGGGCAGATAGAAGAGCCCTGACGATAGTCCGTAGGCCCCTTCTTCCATGCCCTTTCGAACATAGGCCCGCATTCGGTCCAGTTCGTCGGGAGTGGGCGCCCGGTCCTCCATCCCGATGACGGCGCGCCGCGCCGCGTTGTGTCCCACGAAGAGCAGCGCGTTCACGCCGATGCCGTCGCGCGTCCAGCGTTGGAGTCGCTCCGCCACCTCGCCACCCCCACCGCCGTCGACGCCCAGTACGATGGAGGTGATGCCCTGATAGAGGAACGCACGCGCGTCCCGCCCGTGATCCGCGTCCAATTCGGCATGGGAGTGCATGTCGATGAAACCGGGGGTCACCGTAAACTCGCGTACGTCCACGGTGTCCGCGGCGGTGACCGACGCCGCAGCGGCATCACCGACGAACACAATCCGTCCCGCTGACACCGCAACGTCCGCGGTGACCGCGCCAGAGCCAGAGCCGTCGAGTACCGACCCGCCGAGTAACAACACGTCCGCGACGGGGCGACCTTCGGAACATGCTCCGACGGAGAGCGTGAGCAAAACGACAGAAAAGAGGCGCAGCGCTTTCATCGGAGAGCCTTCTTGCGACGTGTGGGAGGTCTTGACCTTAGACGCAACCGCTCCGGACCGGGGCCGGCAACGGCGTCAAAACCGAACTACGCTAGCGCTTCTTACGCGCCTTTTTCGGCTTCCGACCTTGATTGGGATGATCGAGGAACTTCCACGTCTCGCCCCGACGAAGCATGTAGATGGTGCTGGGCGATACGCCCAGCTTCCGGGCCCAATCGGCTCCGGACTTGCGCCAGCTGTCGGCCCTCTCGTCCCAGTCGTTCAGGACCCTCGTGGCCTGCTTCTCGGTCAACTCGGCGTGCGGGGAGTTGGCGCCCCGAAGCCACACGTTGGACCCATACCAACGATCCACTTTCTGGATTGGACCACCAACTTTGCGTCCCGTGTGCCCCAGACAATAGTGGCGCACCTGATCGACGGAGAACGGCGGATGCATCCGCGAAATCTCCGCGTACAGGAATCCCTCCTCGGCCAGATCCCTCCACACTCTCACGAGGGGAGCGTCGGGCTTGGCCATACGTCAAACTCCTACCAGGGGTGGGGTGGTTCTTGTAGCCCGTATCCCCAGACGATGTAGAAAGTTCTGTACCAATCACTCCTCACGCAACTTTCCCAGTTGCGCACAGG
>JAYZBT010000272.1:0-7722 GCA_036338615.1 Gemmatimonadota bacterium | reverse complement strand
CCCGACCCCGCTCGTCGATCCACCCTCGGTACATGCCGGCCGTGTTGAAGGTGAACGCCACGTTCCCCTCTGCGTCGACGGCGACGAGTCCCCCGGAGCCCGGGACGGATCGCTCGAGGGTATCCCAGATGACACCGTGCGTGGCCTCGGCGAGGCTCGATCCGGCGTACTGCATGCGCGCATGCACGTCGTAGGCTGCCACGTGCCGGATGAAGTATTCACCCCAGCCCGTGCATGAGACCGCACACAACGACGACGCGTACGTTCCTGCCGCGATGATCGGAGAATCATCGACGCGACCCCAGGGCTTGTTGGCCATGCCACCCGTGGAGGTCGCCGCCGCCAGTCGACCCGTACATGATGGAGGCGTCCATCGTCACCACCCCGCACTCGTCGACATTGGAGCCGCGTCCCGCGTTGAAGAGCGGCGAGTCTTCCATCACGCGCACGGCCGCGACCGATGCGTGCACGGCGCTGCCGCCTGTCTCGAGCGACTCCCGGCCGGCTTGAAGCGACTCGATCAAGGTGGCCCGATACGAGGCCTCCAGCTCCGCCGTCATCTCGCTGCGTGCGATCATCCCGACGCCGCCGTGGACGACGACACCGGATTCGATGCATAGGTCTGAGTTCACGGGCGCATTGTGGCCTACCGCGACCGCCACCGCCATGTTGGCGGTCAGTAGTCCTCCCGTTCGAGGGGTTTCGATGCCGCGATGCTCTCGCTTCTACATGCTGCTTGCGCCGGTCTTGATGTTGGCGTCACCGCCCACATCGCGCGCTCAAGAGGCACCGCTGATCGTCTTCGACCACTACCACACGCTCTCGGAGATCCAGGTCTACCTAGAGGCCCTGGCCGTGCGCTACCCCGAGTTGGTGACGCTGCATGAGATCGGACGGAGTCGCGGAGGCAGGCCGATCTGGGCCGTCGATGTAAACGATCCCTCCACGGGTCTCGCCGAAGACAAACCGGGTTTTTACGTGGACGGAAACATCCACGGTGGGGAGGTGCTCGGTGGGGAGGGGGCGCTCGCCTTCCTCGACCGAATCCTCAGAGGGTTCGGCACGGACGCCGGTATCGCTGCGCTGGTCGAGTCGCGTGCTTTTTACATCGTCCCGATCGTGAACCCCGACGGGCGCGCGATCTCCGTGGATACGCCGGAGAACCACCGTTGGAACGTTCGACCCACCGACGAGGACGGCGATGGGCTCGTCGACGAGGATCCACCCGAGGATCTCGACGGAGACGGGCGGATGCTTCAGATGCGCATCCCCGATCCAGACGGAGCCTGGGCGGTCGACGCAAACGATCCACGGCGAATGGTGCGGATTCGGCAGACGGCTGACACCACGCCACGGTACCAGGTGGTCACGGAGGGGGTCGACAACGACGGCGACGGGCGTTTCAACGAGGACCGGGTGGGCGGTGTGGACCTCAATCGCAACTTTCCCGCCAACTGGAGTGCGGCCCAGTTCGCGTCCGGCCCGTTTCCGCTCTCAGAGCCCGAGACGCATGCCCTAGTCACCTACATCACCGCGCGTCCGAACATTGCCGCGATCCACACCTTCCACACGAGTGGCGGACTGATCCTGCGTTTCCCGACCCTCGGGGACCAGGACTTCGGGTTCCCGTCGGCCGATATCGAGGAGTACCGAGGAATCGCGGAGGACGGAGTGGTGCTGACCGGTTACCAGAACTTCGCTGTGGAGAAGCAGTCGATCGTGGACCTCATGAGCCCGGGCCACGGTGTGTTCAACGACTGGGGGTCCAAGGTCTTCGGTGTGCTCTCGATGACCACCGAGATGTGGGCACACGCGATAGGGCAGGGTTCCGAAGCGCTCTTCCGCTGGAACGATCGAGTGCTCGACGGCGGTGGTTTCATCGACTGGTATCCCTTCGATCATCCCGACCTGGGGTCCGTCGAGTTGGGCGGTTGGGACCGCTGGTCCACATCGAGTCCGCCGGAGTCGATGATGGCCGACGAGATCGAACGAAACGTCGACTGGGTGCTCACCTTTGCGGAAAAGACCCCTCAGGTCGCGATCCTCGATGCGTCAGCTACGCGCGTGGGCGATGGCGACGTGATACGGATCGAGGCTGTGGTCGCCAACGTCGGATGGATGGCCACCGCGACGGCTCACGCCGTTGAGTCGCTGGGGACCGCGAAGCCTGTGCGCATCAGCATCGAGTTGGACAACGCGGCGTTGGCGAGCGGCGACCCTGTCGTCGACCTCGGGGTCCTACCCGGAACCCACGGGGGGAGCCCCGAACGGAGGGACGTCTCCTGGTCGGTGCGCGCTCTGGACGATTCGCGGCCGGTGACGATCACGGTGATCGTGACGTCGGAGAAAGCTGGGACGGCGCGGTATGTGGAGCGCGTGGCGGCGAGCGTTTTGCCGCGCTTATAACTCGACCCTCCTCAACGCAATAAGCCCACCCTATCGCGATGCCGAGCGTGTGTCTCTGTACAGGGCGGTCCGCTTCTTGAGAGCGTCCACCTCGAGAGCAAAACCGTAGGATCTGTGCACCCCCGTCGCAGCGAGCGCGCTACCAACGATGAGCGGCCAGAGTCCGAACTCCGATCAAGGACGTGACCCCGGCCGGGATTATGTAGCAACGCGAGCTTTCCCCCCCACGCCCAATATTCTTGCGCCCATACGCAGCGATACGACTCGCACGATCCGGCGAAAAGCCAGTCTGGGCCAGCGCCCTGCGAATCCAGATACTGGTACTCTACCGCCAGTTCCAGTTCGCTCAGTTCTCATTGGATCGTCATGACCTACGGCTCCGAGGACTCGTCAGTCAACCGCTGGGGGGTCGCTTTGCTGGCGTAGGTAGAGAGGCGGAACACATCTTGAGGGAAGCGTACGAAGAAGTGAGGAGAGGAATGAGAATCCGACTGTGCGGCACGACCATGGGGTTGCTGGCTGCATCTGCCATCCTGAGTGGGTGCTCAACACTGGGCTTAAGAGATTTTTCTGAGGTTACCCGACAGAACAATGCGAGGATCATGACCTTGGAACGGGGCATGACACCGGAACAAGTGATCGAGCACATTGGGCCATCAAGTAACTCCCGCGTTCCCAATCCCGTCAGAAGTGAAATGTACCCGGCGGGTGACGACATCTTCAGGGCCTTCTTCTTCTATAGCGGGACGGGTCTTGTCGCCAGTATCCTCGATAGGGATTTGACGCCGGTTGTCTTCAAGAACGAGAGTCTGGACGGCTGGGGGTGGTTGTACTGGGAAAGCACGGCGAAGCAGTTCAACATCCGCATCCGCAATCGGTAAGAATTCCCACTAAAGTTTTTTCGGTTCTTCACCAGAATCTGTGGGTAGGCGTGGGCTCAGGAAGGTCGCCAAGTGTATGGTAGAGGGCGATTTCGGCGGCTTGGAAGGTGCGAAAGCCGCCAGGGTTAGCGGACGCCCACCCACCCCTTCACCGAGTCGAACAGCTTCGCGGAGTCGTATCCGACACCGTCCTTGAAGACCACGGTCATTCGCCGAAACGCCTGCACGTCCTCGAGCGGGTTTCCTTCCAGAAGAACCAGGTCCGCCCGCTTGCCCGGCTCGACGGTGCCGATCTCGTCATCCATCTCCAGATAGATCGCTCCGTTGCGCGTCGCCACCTCGACCGCCTGCTCGACGGTCAGCCCCATCTCGATGAGCAGTTGCACGGCCCGCTGGTTCGCATAGCCTGCGACCACGTCGCCCGCTCCCGTGGGGTCCGTCCCTACGGTGAGGAAGCCGCCGGCGTCGTAGAACGCCTTCTCCATCTCCATGTAGCGCCCCAGGAGTTGGCCACCGGTGCCGCCCTCCCGAGTGCGGTTCCTCTCCACACCGGCCATCACACGATCGCGAATCTGTGGTAGCATCGCCTCCTGCGCGCCGAGCGGCGGGCCCGGCCGACCCGAGGCGCGACGTTCCACAACGGTGAGCGTCGAGGTCAGCGCGACGCCCTTGTCGATCAGGTGGGCGACCAGGTCGGTGAAGGCGGAGCTGCCGAGGTCCAGGTCCAGGTAGGTCTGGTTCGCCCCCCTCGGGCACTGGTCCGGCTGTTTGTCCTCCACCCAGTCGGTCGCGGCGAAGAAGCCGTGTTCCAGATTGTCGATGCCGAGGTCGGCGGCCTCGCGGTACGTGATGGAACAGAGGTGGCCGGTGACCTTGATGCCGCGCGCGTGAGCCGCCTCGATCGCGGCGCCAAGGGTCGCGCGGTCGATGAGGTTGTACGCCTTGAACGACGTGACGCCCTGATCGATCCAGAAGTTCACGTGCTGGCGGGCCTGCTCGGGCGTGGCCAGCTGTGGGAGCGCGCGAACGAATCCGCCCGGGCCTTCGAGATAGGGCCCGGTGACGTCCATGGTCGGCCCGGGCACGCTGCCTTCGTCGATCATCTGCCGGGTCCGTAGATCCGTGTAGGGATCCACCGTGCCGCCGGTGCGAATCGTAGTGGTCCCGCCGGCGAGGTAGAGCGGAGGGAAGGACACTTCGTTCGTATTGTAGCGGACCGATCCCGACGGGTAGAACATGTGCTCGTGCAGCATCACCAGGCCGGGGATCAGCGTGTGTCCCGTACCGTCTATGACCTCTGTGCTCGAGCTGGGTGGCCGCAGTTGGCCGCTCTCGGCGACGCCCGCGATGCGGCCGTCCTCGATCAGGACGGCCATGTCATCGCGGGCCGGCGCCCCCGTGCCGTCAATGAGACGCACATGGTCGATCAGCACACTGCTCGATGCGACAGAAACGAACTGGCGCACGTTCGGGGCGAGGTCTTCCAGGCGCTGCGCACGCACGCACGCGGGCGCGATCGTGAGGATCGCGGCCAGGAGGGCCACTGCGCTCAGGGCGCCCTGACGCGGACCGAACGTCGGGGCTCGACTCGTGGAGGCCCGGCTGCTCATCAGACCCTCGGCTAGTTGTTCTTCGCGCCCTCGGCGATCCACATCCTGATCGTATTGATGTCGTCGTCGGACAGTTGGTCCCCTTCCTCGGGCATGTCGCCCTCTTCGATCATTTGGAGGAGCAGGCTGTCGTCGGTGTTGCCGGCCTCCACGATCGTGCCGAACTCGGAGCCCTTCATCACGTTTTCATAGCTCGTGAGGTTCAGGCCGGCCTCGAGAACGATCGGCGGACCTCCGGCTCCGTGGCATTCGACGCAGTTTTGATTGAGGATCGGCGTCACGTCATCGGCGAAACTCACGTCGGCGACCTCGACGACTACGTGGTCGAGGGCCGCGGGCGGCGGAGTACCGACTCCGCCCTGCAGCGACAGTCCGATCCCCAGCGGGAGGGCGATGACCGAGAGTAGTTCGTCGCGCGTGATAAGCACCGGCGTGTCCTTTGTTCGCTGGAAGGGAGGGTCCGCCTGATACAGTGTCGACCCCTAGAAATGGCACCGTCACGCACGTATGTCGAGAGGTGCGGCCCTCGAGCTAGCCGTCAGGGCTTCACTGTGGTTGCACGTCGTGGAACTGGATCGCCTCGGCCTGGCCCTCACTGCGCTGCACCGCCCATTCGTTGTCGAACAGGATCATGGGGCGTCCATCGACGTCTTCGACCAACCTGCGGCCGTGCATAGAGCCGAGCTGCCGCGTCTCCGCCTCATCGCCCGTTACCCATCGCGCACAGTGGAAGGGCAGGGTCTCCAGGCGGATGGACACTCCGTACTCCCTCTCCAGGCGGTCCACCAGAACATCGAACTGAAGCCGCCCTACCGCGCCGACGATGGGAACCGGTCCCGTCAGCGATGGAGCGAAGAGCAGCAGGATCGTTCCCTCTTCGGCGAGGTGGCTCAGCCCCCGGTCGAGCTGCTTGCGACGCATGGCTTCATCGATTCGCACCTGGGCGAAGTGCTCGGGTGAGAATCGCGGAACCCCGGGATACTCGACGCCAGCGTTGATCGCCACAGTGTCGCCTACACGCAGGCTGCCCCGGTCGTGAAGGCCTACGACGTCACCAGCCACTGCGTCGTCCGTGAATGCGCGGTCGCGTGCCATGAACTCCTGCGGTTGCACGAGGCGTAGCGTCTTGCCGGTCCTCGATACCGTTGCGTCCACTCCGGCCTCGAAGCGTCCCGAGCAGATACGCAGGAAGGCCACACGGTCCCGATGATTGAGATCCATGTTCGCCTGTACCTTGAAGACGAAGCCGGAAAACGGTGACTCGACCGGGTCGACCAGCCCGTCGGAACTCTCCCTTGGCACAGGCCGTGGCGCGGCGGCCAGGAAGCGCTCGAGCAGCACGTCCACTCCGAAATTGGTCAGAGCGCTGCCAAAGAAGACCGGTGTCGCTTCGCCACCGGCGACGGCGTCGGGATCGGGCTGTTCGCCGGCCACTTCCAATAGCTCGATCTCTTCGTTGAGTTGTGCGAGCCCGCTGGCGCCGAGCCGCTGGTCGAGCAGATCGTCGTCGGGCCCGACGACGACGAATTCTGGGCGGGTGGCCCCGTGGTCTTCCGAACTCGTATACAGTACGACCCGGCCGTCGACACGGTCGTAAACGCCGATCAAGCGTCCGTCCTTCCGGACCGGCCAGGTTGCCGCGAACGCTCGAATGCCGAGATCGTTCTGAACGTCGTCGATGATGCCGAGCGGGTCCTCACCGACGCGGTCGCACTTGTTCACGAGGGTGAAGATCGGGAGCCGGCGACGCTGGCAGACACTGAACAGCTTCCGCGTCTGACCCTCGACGCCCTTCCGGTTGTCGAGAAGCATGATCGCGCTGTCGGCGGCGGTCAGCGCCCGGTAGGTATCCTCGGAGAAGTCCTGGTGACCGGGCGTATCCAGCAGATTGATGCGGAACCCCTGGTAGTCGAAGTGCAGCACGCTCGATGTGATCGAGATGCCGCGTTCCTGCTCCATGGCCAGCCAGTCCGACGTCGCGTGACGCGCGGCCCGCCGAGACTTTACGGAGCCCGCCAGATGGATTGCTCCGCCAAAGAGGAGAAGCTTCTCCGTGAGCGTCGTTTTCCCGGCATCCGGATGGCTGATGATGGCGAACGTTCGTCGCCTGCCGATCTCGTGTTCTAGGGATGCCGTGGTGCTCATCAGGTCGTTCTAGGTGGATTCAACGAGTGGGGAGGTGTCGCGGACGGCCAAGACGTTAACGGCGAGCCCACAATGCGAGAAGAACGTCTAGTCGGCCCTCTCGTCCCCCTAGCGGATCTCCACGTAGCGCTCGAGACGCCCGACTTCGTCTTCGTCCACGTACTTCCCGATCTCGCGCCGAAACTGCGCCATGGCCGCATAAGGCCGGTACTCGTCGAACTCGTGTCGCATGCGGTTGCCGACGCCTGGAATGCTCAGGATGGCCTCGTCCGATGCTGTGTTCAGGTCGATGCGGACGTAGACGTACTGAGCGAGGCGCGCGAGCTCGTCGTCGTCCACGTACTTGGCGATCTCACGGTGGAAGACGGGGAGCCCGGCGTACGGGCGATACTCCTCGAACTCGTGCCTCATGCGCGGGCCCACGCCCGGGATGAGCAAGATTTCCTCGTCGGTCACGTCGTTGAGGTCGATCGGGACCCACAAGGCTCGGTACAGCGCATCGAAGGCGTCCGCGGGCAAGTGGCTCGAGAGCACGCTGTGCAGGTCGGCCATGCGCAGAAACGGGCGGCTTCCCATGATGGCGCCGACGGCCGACGCCGAAAGCCCCGGCACAGCGGCGAGTTCGTCCTGAGACGCGAGGTTCGGGTTCACGAGGCCGAGGTTTTCTCCGACCTGTGCGC
>JAYZBT010000271.1:0-7858 GCA_036338615.1 Gemmatimonadota bacterium | reverse complement strand
TGTCCCAGCCGGCGAAATCTCATCCGCTGAGCCCTTGCATGTGCCTCCGCTCAGGCCCTACCCTGGCTCCCTGCCCCATCGCAGACTGAATTCGCCCGAGCCCGAAAAAGGCCCAGACCCACAAATGACCGACACACTGCCACCGGCGCCGGCCGACAAGGTCAACCCGTCTCGCCTCTTCCTGGGCAGTTGCGTTGCCCTCATCGCCACCTCGGTCGCGTTTGCGACCGTCGGGGCCATCATGCTCGCGCTCAAACGTGAGTTCGTGCTCACCAACGAGGAGGTGGGTTGGATCGGTGGGGCCGCGCTCTGGGGATTCGCGATCTCGCAGCTGGCGTTCGCTCCCCTCGCGGACTCGATCGGCATGCGGGCGCTGCTGCGCATGTCGTTCGTGGGACACCTGGTCGGGTCGGTCACGATCATCTTCGCGACCGGCTTTTCCACCCTGTTCGGCGGAGCGCTCATCATCGCCATGGCGAATGGCCTCGTCGAGGCGGCGTGTAACCCGCTGGTGGCGGCGCTCTTCCCCGACAACAAGATCGTGAAGCTGAACCAGTTCCACGTTTGGTTCCCTGGCGGCGTCGTATTGGGGGGGCTCGCGGCCTTTGGGCTCGACGCGATCGGAGTGGGCGCTTGGCAGGTCAAAATCGGCCTGGTCCTGGTGCCCACCTTCATCTACGGTTGGATGCTGCTACGTGAGCCCTTCCCGACCACCGAGGGCGTGCGTGCCGGAGTGGGCATGGGAGAGATGTTCAAGGCCTCGCTCGCGACTCCGTTCATGTGGGTCATGCTCATCGCGATGGCGATGACCGCCTCGGTGGAGCTCGGCCCCAATCGATGGGTCCCGGCGGTGCTCGAGTCGGGTGGCATGGCGGGGATTCTCGTGCTCGTCTGGATCAATGGGCTGATGGCGGTGATGCGGTATCGCGCCGGCGACATCGTGCATCGAATCTCTCCGACGGGCCTGTTACTCGCGTCTGCCGCGCTCTCGGGCGTGGGGCTGCTCGGGCTGAGCTACGTCTCGGGCGGCGTGGCCGTGTTCGCCGCGGCGACGGTCTTCGCGCTCGGCGTATGCTACTTCTGGCCCACCATGCTCGGGGTGGTATCGGAGCGCGTGCCCAAGAGCGGAGCGCTCGGGCTCGGACTCATGGGCACCGTGGGAGTGGCAACCGTCGGACTGGTCGCCGCGCCCCAGATGGGCAGAATCGCCGATCGATACGCCCACGATCAGATCCCGGTGAGCGAGGTCATCACAGTGTTCGAGCGCACTTCCATGGTGCTCGGCAACAGCGACGACTCGGACGCCCAGGCGGCGGTGACGGCCACGCAGGCGATCTCGATGGCGTACGAGGCGATGGGCATGCTACCAGCGCCGGCTACGGCGAACGCCTTGCGCGCGATCATCGCATCGGATGCCGATGAAGATCTGGTAGGGCAGGCGCAGGCGATTCTCGGGCCCGCCGACAACTATGGCGGCAGGGTCTCTTTCCGCTACATCGTGCCGCTCTGCGCGGTGTTGGTGTTCATTTTCGGGGGATTGTACGTGCGGGACCGGAAAGCCGGCGGGTACCGCGCCGAGAGTCTGGAGGCGTGACCTTGAGGGGTGCGGGCTCCTGCGCATGACGATCCCGTATGGGATGGTCGGTGGCGGCCCAGGCGCCTTCATCGGTGCAGTCCATCGCATGGCGGCCGCGTTGGACGGCGACTATACGCTCGTTGCAGGCTCCTTTTCGTCGGACCCGACCAAGTCGCGGCAGTCCGGTGACGAGTTGGGTTTGGACCCGGCGCGCGTCTACGAATCATATTCAGCGATGGCGGAGGCTGAGGGTCGGTTGCCGCAGGAGCGTCGCATCCAGGCGGTATCGATCGTCACGCCCAATCACCTGCACTTTCCGGTAGCTCGTGCGTTCCTGGAGCAGGGTATCCACGTCGTCTGCGACAAGCCGTTGACCACGACGCTGGAGGATGCCGAGCAACTCTGCCGTCTGGCGGAGGAGCGAGGGCTGGTCTTCGCCGTCACGCACAACTACACCGGGTACCCGATGGTCAAGGAAGCTCGGGAGCGGGTGAGCGCGGGGGCGCTGGGTCCGATCAAGAAGATCGTGGTCGAGTACTCTCAAGGATGGTTGGCCACGCGGCTCGAGGCCGAGGGGCAAAAGCAGGCAGAGTGGCGGGTGGACCCAGAGCGCGGGGGGCCGTCGTCGGTCCTGGGCGACATCGGTTCGCACGCACACAACCTCGTGCGCTACGTGACCGGCCTCGAGGTGCGCCGTCTCTTCGCCGACCTCGGCACCGTGGTGGAGGGTCGCAAGCTCGACGACGACGCGACGGTGTTGCTCGAACTGGAGGGTGGCGTACGGGGCCTGCTCTTCGCGTCGCAGATTTCGACGGGCGAGCGCAATCACCTCCGGCTACGCGTCTACGGGACCGAAGGCGGACTCGATTGGTCGCAGGAGGATCCGAACCGTCTGCGGCTGGTGGCACCAGACGGTTCCGAGCAGATCCTGTTCCGGGGCGCCGGCGCGCTGTCCGAGCGGGCGCAGGCCCACACGCGACTCCCGGGCGGTCATCCCGAAGGCTTCATCGAAGCGTTCGCGAATGTCTATCGCAACGTGGCGCGTACATTGCGCCACGATGCTGACGGCCGATTCGACGACGACTTCCCGACCGTGAAGGATGGCGCCCACGGGGTGCATTTCATTCAACAGGCGGTTGAGAGCCATCGACTCGGGACGTGGGTCGACGCGGCATACACGCCGCCGGGGGCTGAACCGGGCGCAGACCCAGGCCCCGGATCCGATACAGGAGAATCTTCGTGAGCAGACCCGTCACGCTCTTCACTGGGCAGTGGGCCGACCTTCCGCTCACCGAACTCGCACAAAAGGCTGCGAGTTGGGGATACGACGGCCTCGAGCTCGCCTGTTGGGGAGACCACTTCGACGTTCGGCGCGCCGCCGAGGACCCGAGCTACTGCGTGGCGACGCGGGAGATGCTGCAGTCCCATGGACTCGACGTGTGGGCCATCAGCAGCCACCTCGTGGGGCAGGCGGTATGCGACAACATCGATGAGCGTCACGAGTCGATTCTGCCCGAGCACGTTTGGGGCGATGGGGATCCAGAGGGGGTCCGGCAACGTGCGGCGGACGAGATGAAGGCGACGGCTCGGGCCGCGTCGAATCTCGGTGTGGGGGTGGTGAACGGCTTCACCGGCAGCTCGATCTGGCACCTGCTCTACTCCTTCCCGCCGGTCTCCGAGGCGATGATCGAGGCGGGATTTGCGGACTTCGCCGACCGCTGGAACCCGATTCTCGATGTCTTCGAGCAAGAAGGAGTCCGCTTCGCGCTCGAAGTTCATCCGACGGAGATCGCGTTCGACATCGTGACGGCGGAGCGCGCGTTGCAGGCGTTGGGGCACCGGGAAGCGTTTGGCTTCAACTACGACCCGAGCCACCTGGCGTACCAGGGGGTCGACCTGGTCGACTTCATCCTGCGTTTCGCGGAGCGCATCTATCACGTTCACATGAAGGACGTCTGGTGGTCCGATACGCCGACCCCGTCGGGTGTCTTCGGCGGTCACCTGCCGTTCGGCCATGCGGATCGCTTTTGGGACTTTCGATCACTGGGCCGCGGGCACGTACCCTTCGAAGAGGTGATGCGGGCGCTGAACCGGATCGCGTACAAGGGACCGCTTTCGGTGGAATGGGAGGACGCGGGCATGGACCGCGAGCACGGCGCGGAAGAGGCGTGTGGCTTCGTGCATTCTGTCGACTTCCCGACCTCATCGGCCGCATTCGACGACGCGTTCTCGGACGACTGATCAGCGCGCGCGTCCCCCCGTGGGTCGGCTTCCGCGGACCGGGGGCCAAGGCTTCAACAATCATTCTCCCGAGGACGTCTTCGAGACATCCCTCAAGACCGAGTAGAGACCGATGAACGTTCAAAGCTCTTTGTTGCCGGCGACCACGCTCCTTTTGGCGGCGACCATGCTGGCGGCGCCGGTATCCGCGCAGGACGGAACCGGGCTCGACGAGACCTGGCTCGAGGCCTTCGAGTGGCGTTCGATCGGGCCGGCGAACATGGCGGGGCGGGTAACGGACGTCGAAGGGATTCCGTCCCCCTCGAAGACCTTCTACGTGGCAGCGGCGGCCGGAGGGATCTGGAAGACCACGAACAACGGCGTCACCTTCCGTCCGGTTTTCCAGAACGAGCGCGTCGTCTCGATGGGTGACTTGGCGATCGCCCCGAGCGACCACAACCAGATCTGGGCGGGCACGGGAGAGGAGGACTCCAGGAATTCGATCTCCCCGGGCGGGGGCGTCTACAAGTCGATGGACGGTGGTCTCACCTGGGAACTCAAAGGGCTCGAGGGCAGCGAGCACATCGGCAAGATCGTCGTACATCCGAGGGATCCCAACACGGTGTGGGTCGCCGCGCTCGGCGCACTTTGGCGGCCCAATGCCGAGCGTGGCATCTACAAGACGAGCGACGGTGGGGAGACGTGGCAACTCGTGCAGTTCGTGAGCGACAAGGCGGGCTTCGTCGATATCGCCATTCACCCCCGCGACCCCGACGTCCTGTTTGCGACGAGCTGGGAGCGGGAGCGGGGACCGTACTACCTGCAGAGCGGTGGGCCGGGCAGCGGCCTCTGGAAGAGCACGGACGGTGGCGACACCTGGGAGCGAGTAGAGGGTGGCGGCCTGCCAGAGACCGAGATGGGCCGACTGATGGTCGCCTTCGCGCCCAGTTATCCGCGCGTCATGTACCTGATGGTCGAGGCGGCGGCTCCGGAGGACTCCGACGACGCGAACCTCAACGGACTCTACCGCTCAGACGACAGCGGTGAGAGCTGGGAGCGCGTCAATTCGTACAACTCGCGGCCGTTCTACTACTCGGGCGTATGGGTCGATCCCATGGACCCGGACCGCGTGTACTTCTCCTCGCTGCGCTACTCGACCGACGGCGGCGACAGCGCGGGCAGCATGGCCGGTGCGGTACACGTCGACTTTCACGCGCTTTGGATCGATCCCAACGACCCCGAACGCTTCGTGGTGGGGAACGACGGCGGGATCGCGATCACCTTCGACAGAGGCGGGAATTACACATTCCCGAACGAGATCGCGATCGGACAGTTTTACAACATCAGCTACGACATGGACACGCCGTACAACGTGTGCGGCGGTCTTCAGGACAATTCCTCGTGGTGCGGGCCGAGCCGGAAAGCGAACGGCGCGATCACCAACCACGACTGGTTCCGCGTCAGTGGTGGGGACGGCTTCGTGACACAACAGGACCCCCGCGACCCGAACATCGTCTACACCGAGTCACAGGGCGGCAACATGGGCCGCTCGAACCTCGCGACGGGTGAACGACAGTCGCTGGGGCGTCCGAATTGGCGCGACTCGTACCGCATCCTACAGGATTCGATCGCGATGGTGTGGCCCGACAGCATGCAGCCGATGCCGAGCGAACACGCCGATCGCATCGCGGAGCTACAGGCTCGCGCGACGGCAGACTCGGCCAGCCTGCAGCTCCGTTTCAACTGGAACACGCCGTACCTGCTTTCGCCTAACAACCCCGACGTCGTATATGCCGGGGCGAACCGGGTGCTGAAGTCCACCAATATGGGCGATGACCTCGTGCCCATCTCGCCGGATCTGACCCGGGCGGACGCGGAGCAGATCGAGATCAGCTCGACCACGACCGGCGGGATCACGCCGGATGTCACGGGCGCGGAGCGCTTCGCGACCATCGTCTCGCTGAACGAGTCTCCGCTGCGTGCGGGGTCGCTCTACGCGGGGACGGACGACGGGAACGTGTGGGCCTCGCCCGACGACGGTGCGACCTGGATCGACCTCACATCAGAGTTTGACGGTCTGGTGCCGGACGGCACGTATGTCAGCCGCATCGAGCCATCGCATCACATCGCAGACCGATGGTACATCACGTTCGACAATCACCGCCGCGGCGACTTCACGCCCTACGTGCTGGTCACGGACGACAACGGAGGCAGCTTTCGATCGATCTCGAGCGATCTGCCTACCGGAAAGCCCGACTTCGCGCATGTGATTCGCGAGGACCCGAAGAACCCGAACCTTCTCTTCGTGGGCACGGACGTCGGTCTGTATGTCTCGATCGACCGCGGCGACTCCTGGCAGCGCTTCATGGAAGGGTTCCCGACCGTGCCGGTGCACGACCTGCAGATCCACCCGCGCGATGGTGAGCTCATTGCAGGAACCCACGGTCGTTCGATCTGGATCGTGGACATCGAGGCGCTCCAGCAACTCACGCCGGGGATCATGGCGTCTTCGGCCCACCTGTTCGAGCCGGGGCCGGCCTTCCAGTATGGCACGTCGCCCACCGGTGGTGAGTTCACCGCGCAACAGTACTTCCAGGTCTCGAGTCCGTCCTACGGGGCCGAGTTCCGGTACTGGCTCGCCGAAGACCAGAACGACAACGCCGAGATCGTCATCACGGACATGCAGGGCACCGAGATGGCGACCCTCAACGGCTCCAGCTCGGCAGGGCTGCACCGGTCGACATGGAACATGCGCGCGCCTTCGAAGTCGCTTCCCCGTTCGCCCTCCGAGGTTCGCGACAGCATCGCGGTCGAAGCGCGCCTCGCCGTGGTCGTAGACTCGCTCATCGAAGCCGGTGAAGAGGAAGAGGAAGTCAACGAGGCTGTCGAGAACCTACGCACGCCCACGCAAGGCGGCTTCGGCCGCGGCGGTGGCGGCGGCTTCCCGTCAGGGCCGGCCGGCCGGTTCACGGAGCGCCCTGCCGAGGGCCCCACGCTCCGCGGTGGCGGCGGAGGCCGCGGCGGCAGAGGCGGCTCCGGAGCCGGTGGCGGCTCCCTCCCGCGGCGTATCACCGCAGCTGTGCGAGGGAACCAGGGAGGCGGACGCGGCTTCGGCCGAGGACGCGGCTTCGGCGGAGGCGGGCTCTTCCCCAGCCGCAACGAGCCCGGCGGCCTAGCCCCCGAGGGCACCTACACCGCAACACTAAAGGTCGGCGACCAGCAGTACACCCAGACCTTCACCGTAACCCGCTCCTCAACAGCCCCCATCTGGTAGAGTGTAAACAGCGAGACGGGGGGCGGCCGTCGATCGAGGCCGCGGGCACCGTCGGAGGGCGCATCGCGTAGTCGTTCACCAGGCATCGGGGCCTCACACGGCAACGCACGACGAAGAGCCAGCGCCCGGAGACGGTGCCCGCGGCTTCGATCCCTCCGAAAGTCACCCCCCGCCGAGCGCCCTCTCGAGCAACAGAACGTCTTCCTCGAAGGACTCCGGACCCAGCGGCCCGAACGAGAATCGGAAGAAACTCCTCAGCGGAGACCCGTCCCCACGCCGCCCCATGTCACAATCCGTGCCCTCGAGCACCGCGGCACCCATCGGGAACAGGCGCTCGTTCAGTTGGGCCGCGGTCAGCCCGTCCGGGAGCCGGCACCAGTGGTAGAAGCCGCCGCGCCCCGAGAAGAGCTCGAGACCGAGGCGCTCGAAGGCCTCCCCGTAGCGATCGCGCTGGCCTTGGTAGAACGCGGGCACCGCCGCGCGCGCCAACTCGATACGCTGCTCGCCGAAGAGCTCGAGCGCGTAGCACTGGGACGGATGGGAGACACCGCCCATGCCGAACGAGGAGAAGTTGCTGAGGGTCTCGACGTGCTCACGGGAGGCGATGATCCAGCCGATGCGGATGCCGGGTGCCTGGAGCCCCTTCGTTGCGGCTCCCACGACCAACACGTCGGACTCGTCGATGTTCTCGACGTACTGGAGCGCGCTCACCGGCGGCTCGTGAAAGAGCTCATAGGCTTCGTCGATGAGCAGGCCACATCGGCCCGAGCACGCGGCCTCCACGAGAC
>JAYZBT010000270.1:0-11370 GCA_036338615.1 Gemmatimonadota bacterium | reverse complement strand
GTCGGGCCGCCGAGGTCAAATCGTCAAAGAAGCGCTGACCTTCGACGACGTGCTCCTGATTCCTGGGCACTCCATCGTGCACCCCAAGGACACCGACGTGTCCTCGCTGGTCACCAGAAACGTCAGCATCAAGATTCCGCTGTTGTCCGCGGCTATGGATACGGTCACGGAGTCGATGATGGCCATCCAGATGGCGCGCGAGGGCGGCATCGGGATCATCCACAAGAATTTGGGGGCGGAGCAGCAGGCGGCGGAAGTCGACCGGGTGAAGCGGTCCGAGAGCGGAATGATCCTGGATCCGATCACGCTCATGCGCGACGCGAGTCTCCAGGACGCGCACGACCTCATGGCCCGCTTTTCGATCAGTGGCGTTCCCATCGTGGAGAACGGGGGTCGGTTGGTCGGGATCATCACCAACCGCGACCTCCAGTTCGAGACCGACCTGAGCAAGTCGATCGAGCAGGTGATGACCTCAGAGAATCTCGTGACCGTCCCGGTGGGCACGACCCTCGAAGAGGCCCAAGCGCTCCTACACGAACACCGCATCGAGAAACTACCGGTGGTGGACGAGGCCGGAGACCTGAAGGGCCTCATCACCGTGAAGGACATCTTCAAGCGTCGCGCGTACCCGGATGCGTGCAAGGACGAGCATGGTCGACTGAGGGTGGGCGCGGCGATCGGCGCGTCGAGAGCCGATCTGGAGCGGGCCGCCCTGCTGGTCGACGCGGGCGTCGACATCCTCGTTGTCGATACCGCCCATGGGCACTCCGAAGGTGTCCTGGAGGCCGTGGCTCGCGTCCGGGAGCGCTTTCCGGACGCTCAGCTCGTGGGAGGCAACGTGGGGACCGTGGAGGGCGCACAGGCGCTCGTCGAACGTGGCGTCGATGCAGTGAAGGTGGGCGTGGGGCCCGGCTCGATATGCACCACCCGCGTCGTGACCGGTGTCGGTCTGCCACAGCTCACCGCGATCATGGATGCCGTGGACGGGGTCGACGGCTCTGTACCGATCATCGCGGACGGTGGCATCTGCTACTCGGGCGACATCGTCAAGGCACTGGCTGCGGGCGCGCAGTCGGTCATGATGGGCTCGATGTTCGCGGGCACGGACGAGGCGCCGGGCGAGAGCTTCTTGCTCGAGGGACGTCGCTTCAAGACCGTGCGCGGGATGGGCTCGTTGTCCGCCATGGAGGAGGGGTCAGCCGACCGGTACTTCCAGGAAGGGGAATCCAACGTGCGCAAGCTCGTGCCCGAGGGCATCGAAGCACGCGTGCCCTACAAGGGACCCGTATCCGATACGATCTATCAACTCGTCGGCGGCTTGCGCAGCGGCATGGGATACTGCGGCGCCGGCTCATTGCCCGAGCTGCGTACCGCACGCTTCAACCGCGTCACCACGGGAGGCCTCAGGGAGTCGCACCCGCACGACGTGACCATCACGCGGGAAGCTCCCAATTACCACATGTAGGACCTGTCTGGCCTGACCGCCCGCCCGTCGGGTAGCTTACTGCGATGAAACGGAACGGCAGGTTCGGCGTCGGGCTGCTCTCCTGTGTGGTGGGAGGTATCGCAGGGAGTTGCGTGGGGGGGGCATCTCGCCTGGCCCCTACGCTCATCGACGAGCCGTTCATCCGGCTCGAGTCACCCGTGGTGCGCGCTCAGCCCGTCGGCGACTTCCTCGTCCCGCCGGACCTGAAGGGACTCGACGACGAGATCCTGAGTTCTCCGATGCTGAGGGACCCGGAATTCCGAGCTGAGGTGGACGAGTGGGTCGAATTCTGGCAGACCCGGGCCTCCCGGTGGTTTCCGGACTACCTCGAGCGCATGGGGTGGTTCGAGGCGACTGTTGATTCCACGCTCGCCGCGCGGGAGCTGCCTCCGTCGCTTCGGTACTTGCCCGTGATCGAGAGTGGCTACAGCCCCGGTGCGGTGAGCGTCGCCAGCGCGGTAGGCCTCTGGCAGTTCATGGCGCCCACGGCGCGCGGCTTGGGGCTCGAGATCACGCCGCTCGTCGATGAACGGCGTAACCCGCTCAAATCTACCGAGGCAGCAGTGAGGTTTCTTTCGCACCTGCGAGACGACTTCGGCTCCTGGTTTCTCGCGCTGGCTGCATACAACGCGGGCCCGGGGCGGGTCCAGCGCATGCTCGACCGATACGCCCCGCTGGCTCCCCGTTCGGACCGCCTCTACTGGGAGCTCCGCCACCATCTGCCCAGGGAGACACAAGACTTCGTGCCGAAGCTGCTGGGTGCGATCGTGGTTGCCGGTTCACCCACCTCCTACGGGTACGAGAGCGTCGTGACCGGCGGCTTCGAGTTCGATGAAGTGACGAGTCCGGACGCGACCACGCTCGATGTCGTCGCTCGAGCCGCGGAGAGTGACGAGAGCGAGATCTCTCGACTGAACCCCGAATACGTGCGCGGGATGACACCTCCAGGCCGTCACGTGATAGTTCGAGTGCCGCGCGGCAAGGGGGGCAGCTTCCGGCTGAACTATGCCCGCATCCCGAGCAGTCAGCGGGTGTCCTTCCTCGAGCACAAGGTCGTCGCGGGCGAAACGCTGAGCCACATCGCCCGGCGCTACGGGATCCCGCTCTCGGATCTCCAGGCTGCGAACCCGCTGCTCCGTCCGCGGGCCCTGCGTATCGGCGGGCTTGTCACCGTACCGATATCGCCGAGCGCTCGCAGAGGCTCGTCACCCTCCGACTGACTCCGCGGACCAGGTTCCGGAAGCGCCGCCTTCTTTCTTCAAGAGGCGGATTCCCTCGATACGCATGCCACGGTCCACCGCCTTCACCATGTCGTACACGGTCAACAAGGCGACGCTGACGGCCGTCAGGGCCTCCATCTCCACGCCTGTCTGGCCCGCAATGGTCGCTTCTGCATGCGCCACGAGCCCAGGCAGTTCTTGGTCGGGCTCGAGCCGGACCGTGATGCTCGCCCCCGGCAATTGGTGACAGAGCGGGATCAGGTCCGCGGTCTTCTTTCCGGCGAGCACTCCGGCGAGCTCAGCGACCTGCACGACGCTGCCTTTGGGCGCGTCGCCCGCCACGATCAACTCCAGCGTGTGTGCGTCCATCCTGATGATCCCGGTCGCCGACGCCCGGCGGTCCGTGGCCTCCTTCTGCGACACGTCCACCATGCGCGCTCGGCCAGACTCGTCCAGGTGGGTGAGCCCCTCGCTTCGTTCGTCGCCCGTCGCTCCGCTCACCGGACCCGCTCCAAGTGTGCACGCGGTGGGACTCGGCGTTGGATGGTCCGGATCAGCCCGCTCATCACCAATTGAGGGTTCACATTGCCGCGGGCGAGTTCTCTGGCGTCTTCGACGGCCGACAGAGCCAGGGTCAAGTCGGCCGCGGCGATGCCCCTGCGCTTCACCATCTGCTCCAGGCTCGCTGACGCGTCCCGGTTGAGCACGTGCTCGCCGGCTCCGGAAGCGACCGCGGCGAGGTCCCGCAACCAGGCCTCAACGAAGGGGAAGAGATCGACGAATTTCCGGGCTTTTGCGGGAGGGTACGAGGCGGCGGCCGTGTACCCCGCGGCGGATCCTTCTGAGAGGGCGGCCTCCACCAGCGTGTACGCGCGGCGTCTCAGAGCCTCGAGCGGCCCTTTCTTGTCCCCGTCGGGCAGAAAGCCGAGCGCTCGCCCGATCGACCCTTGGGAGAGCTGTGCGGCCCATCTCGCCTCGCCCGGCTCCACGGATGCGGCATCCATGAGGAAGGTCTCGACTTGGTCCGTCGCGAGCGGCGGGACATGGAGCGCAACCGTGCGGGAGCGGAGCGTGGCCAGGAGCCTGCCGGGCTCGCTCGACGTCAGGATGAAACGGGACGCGCCTGGCGGCTCTTCGAGAAGTTTCAACAGAGCGTTGGCGGCCTCAGGGCTCGACTCCTGTGGGACGAGCAATTCGGCATCACCGACGATGAATATCTGGCCCTTCGCCATGGTCGGTCGCAACAACGCGCGGGCGCGGATGTTCTTCACGACGCCCAGGTAGAGCCCGCGCAACTCGCCGTCGTGGCTCGCTCGAACGGGCTCGGCTCGGTGCTCCGCCAGCGCCCTCACGCGGGCGTCTTCCAGTGCGCTTACGAGACGATCACCGCTCGCGCCCTTGGGGCGGGGGAGTGGGAAGTACCAGTGGAGGTCCGGGTGTTCGACTCCGAGTGCCATGCGGCAGCTTCTGCAGGCCTGACAAGGGCCCTCCGCGGTGGGTTCTTCGCAGACCAGGAGCTGAGCCATCCAAAGCGCGATCCGCTGCTTGCCGACGCCCTTGGGCCCGTGCAGCAGTATCGAGGACGGGAGGGAATCCGCGATGCGGGCGTGAGCGATCGCCTTCAGTACGGCCTGGTGGCCGACGACCGGATGGAGCTTCATTGCTCTCCTCCGGCCTTCAGCCACTGCAACGGGTCCTGCGCCTGCGGAGAACCGCCGCTCACGGGGGCTCGGATCTGGAACTCGATGTGTGGACCTTCCGGCGTATCGCTTCCGCCGACGGTGCCGACGACCTGGCCGAGCGCGACGTCCCTCCCTTCCACCACTCCGATCTCCTCCAAGTAGAGATACAGCGTGTAGAAGCCCTGCCCGTGGTCCAGTACCACCGTCGGCCCGTATCCCTCGAAGGGACCCGCCAGGACGACCCGTCCGTCTCTCACCGCGGTAACGGGACTGCCCGGTGGGGCCGAGATTCCGATGCCGTTCCACCGCAGGATGGTCCCGTTCGGGCGGCGCTCGCGTCCGAAGCGGTAGATCAACTCCCCGGCGAGCGGCCAGTCCAGTGAACCCGCGTCGCCCGCTGAGAGTGACGCGGGCCCGGCCCGCGTGGTCGTAGCCCGCGCCGCTTCCTCACGGCGACGGGTCTCGAGATCGCCGATCAGCGACGTCATGCGCCCCTCATCGGCGTCCAACCGGTCAAGCCGGGTCGCGGTGCGTTCCTCTCTGGCGCCGAACTCGGTCAGCGCTCTTTGACGCTCAGACTCTACGGCGCGCAACTGAGCGACCTCGGACACGCGGTTTTGTCGCAGACTCCCTAGTTGGGCCATGCGCTGCCGGAGGTCGGCGTTGCGTTCCACCAACTCGTTCTCGAGTGTGGCGATTCCCTCGACGAGCGAGCGGTCGAACGCGGCGATTCGCTGCAGATATTCGTAACGATTGAGCAGGTCGGTGAACGAGGACGCGCCCAACAGCACGCCCACGGTGTGCAGCGGCCCCAGCTTGTATATGTCGCGCAAGCGCCGGTTCAGGACCGCCGCTCTCTCGGACAGTTGCTCGCTTGTCTGTACGAGGTCGCGAGTAGTCTCCTGGATCGACTGCGTGGTCGCGTCGGACTGCAGCTGGAGTTCCGCGACCACCGAGCGCGAGGCGGAAAGCCTGCGTTCCACATTGGCCAAATCCTCGGCCGCATCCCGCACCCTGACGCGCACGTTTCCGATCTCGCCCTCGAGCCGCATGCGCTCCGAGCGAATCTGCTCGAGCCGGCGCTGGCTCTCGAGGATCTGTCGGCGCAGGTCGGTTTGGCCGGAAACGGGGACGGCCAGCAAGGCCATTGCGGTGAGGGTGGCCATCCCGAAGAGGCAGGCGCCCCCGACGGCGCGGTCGCGGCGCATGCTCACAGCTCCCTGAGGTGCCGCCCGATCGCGAATATGCTCGCGATCGCGCCGAAGGCCGCCCCGGACGCCAACCCGCCCCCGATCCACAGCGGGGGGATCCAAGCGAGCTCGAACAGAAAAGCGTACACGCCACGATACGTGCCCCAGGTCATCAACCACGCCAGGCCGCCGCCGATGAGGCCGGCAATGGCGCCCTCCAACAAGAACGGCCGGCGGATGAACCCGTTGGTCGCGCCCACCAGGCGCATGATATAGATCTCCTCCCGGCGAGCGAAAATCGCGATCCGTAACGCGGTACCGATGATCAGCGCGGCGACCAGCGCCAAGGCAGAGCCCATCGCGACTGTCGTCGCGGCGCCGATGCGGCGGAGTGCGAAGAGTCGGTCTACCCACTCGCGCCCGTACTGGGCGTCCTCCACGAAGGCATAGCGTAAGGCCGCCGCGGAGACCGCCTCCACCACAACCTGGGTCCGCTCGCCCGGTCGCAGCTTCACCTCCAATGACTGAGGCAGCGGGTTCACATCCAGATTGTCGAAGAGTTCAGAGAAATCCGGGAGCTGCGCCTGGGCGCGCTCGAGAGCCTCAGCCTTCGAGATGTAGCGCACCGACTGCACCTCGGGGATGTCGCCCAGCACCATTTGGGCGAGGTCGATTTCGCTCCGTCTGGCGTCGTCCCGCAAATAGACCGGGATCTCGACACGGTCCTCGACTTCGCTCAGCGCGAGTTGCAGGTTGTGCGTAGCCAGCCCAAAGAGACCGATCACGAAGAGCGCCAGGCCGACCATGGCCGAGGCGAGGCCTGTGAGCACGGGCGCGCGCCGGAACGCCGCGAGAGCTTCCCGAAGGGCGTGCATGCGGCGCCCCTACGCTACGGCCGAGTCGTACACCAGCCGACCATTGTCCAACTCGAATACACGCGCGTGCGGGTAGCGACGCACCAGCTCGAGGTCGTGCGTCGCCATGAGCATGGCCATGCCTTGGGCGTTGATGTCCCAGAAGAGGTCCATCACGCCTCGTGTCGCCCGGTCGTCCAGGTTTCCCGTCGGCTCATCCGCAAGCAACACGTAGGGACTGTTGGCCAAAGAGCGCGCGATCGCGACCCGTTGCTGTTCTCCCCCGGAGAGCTCGTGCACCAGGGCGCCCGCCTTTGTGGAGAGGCCGACCTGGGCCAAGAGCCGCTGGGTGCGGGGCACGATGTCCTGGCGCGGCGTTCCCGTACATTCGAGCACGAACGAGATGTTCTCGAGCGCCGTGCGCCCCGGCAGGAGGCGGAAGTCCTGGAAGACGAAGCCGACCCGGCGTCGGATCTTCCAGAGCTCTCGTTCGGACACGCGGTCCGACGAGTATCCGGTGACACGTACTTCGCCCCCTGTGGGGCGATCGGACATGTGCACCAGCCTCAGTGCAGTGGATTTCCCGGATCCGGAATGCCCGGTCAGAAAAGCGAACTCGCCCTTCTTCACGTGCAGCGAGATGTCACGCAGCGCGTAACCGCGATTCGGGTATTCCTTGGAGACGTTCGTGAGCTTGATCACCGGAGCAGGGCTTCTCGGAGAAAGGGAGAGGCGGCGGTGTTCCGGAACGAAAGGTTAGACAGGAGGAGAATCCGTGTCAAAGCGCGCGGTCGCGAGTCGGCGCGCGAGGCGTAGCGCCTCGCACATGGACGAGGCGTCTGCACACCCCGTGCCGGCGATGTCGAACGCGGTGCCGTGGTCCGGGGACGTGCGGACGAACGGCAACCCGATCGTCACGTTGACGCCACTGCCGAACGTCACGGTCTTGAAGGACGCCATTCCCACGTCGTGATAAGGGGCGATCACGGCGTCGAACCGTCCTGCGAGCGCTCGCTGAAACACGGTGTCGGCCGGGAGGGGGCCCTGGATGTCTATGCCCGCCTTGACCGAGTGTCGCACGGCAGGCTCGAAAATCAGCGCCTCCTCTGATCCGAACAGCCCCCCGTCCGAGGCGTGGGGATTGAGCCCGCAGAGCGCGATCCGCGGTCGAGCGATCCCCCAGTCGCGACGGAGCGCCTCATTGAGCAGAGATGCCTGCTCGGTGAGCAGCGCCTCGGTGAGCAGCCGCGGTACGTCCCGCAAGGCGTGGTGGGTCGTGGCGAGCAGGACCCGCAGTGGGCCGCCCAGGCGCGTAGTCTCGGAAGCCATGAGCATACCGACGCCCCCGCCCCCCGCGAGCTGCTGAAGCATCTCGGTTTGCCCCGGCACCTCCCGTCCCCCCGCGTGCAGGGCGAGCTTGGAAACCGGGGCCGTGACGACGGCCCGATACTCTCCAGCCAGTGCACCCTCTACCGCTCGTTCGATCGCGACCGCCGAAACGATCCCCGCGCCCTCTTCGCTGCCGTCGAAGCTCCCTACGGACTCGAAGCCGCAACCTTCGGGGATCTGCGGGCGCGCCTCCTCGTTTCCGAAGAACGTCACATCCGTGCCGGCGTGCGCGTGCTGCTCAATGGCCCGGAACGCTACCTCCGACCCGATGCCGCGCGGATCTCCCAGCGTGACCGCGATACGGATTCGCACGGGTCGGTTACTGTCGGATCTCGATGTGCGTCTTCGCGCGAACGTCTTCGAGGATCTTAGCGATCTGCTTCTGCTGCCGCAGTCGGTCCGAGAGTTGCTCCCTGAGGTCCTCGAACGTATAAGCCCCGGCTTCCCTCACCTCGGTCACTCTGATCACGGAAATCCGAATGGACCCCTGACCCGTATCGTATTCGATGGGGCCGATGACGTCGCCGACCGCAGCAGCGGAGATCTCCTCGTAGCCGGGCGGCAACGAAGAGATCTGCTCGAAGTCGACGGTCACCGAGTCCGGTGCCTCTGGATCGGCGTACAGTTCGACCAGCGGGGCGATGTCGGCTCCGTCCCTCACCTGGACGATCACGTCGGCCGCGATGTCTCGCGTGCGCTGGAGGTCGGCCTCCGTCACTGGCGGTATGAGCAGAATGTGGCGCGCCCTTCGCTCACCGGCTCGGAAGCGCTCGACCTTGATGACGTGGAACCCGTACTGGGTCTCGACGACTTCGCTCACCTGCCCGTCGAAGAGGGCGAATGCGGCGTCCTCGAACTCTTTGACCATGCCGCCGCGGCGGAACCACCCGAGATCGCCGCCATTCACCGCGGTACCCGGGTCGTCGGAGTGCTCGGTTGCCAACTCGGCGAAGTCTGCCCCCTCGCGCACCTGGACGAGCAAGGCCTCGAGCCGTGTGCGCGCGCTGTCACGTGAGGCTGCGGAGGGCGCGGGGTTCATCACGACTTGCACGAAGCTCACCATCTTTGAG
Source organism: Gemmatimonadota bacterium (assembly GCA_036338615.1). Classification (GTDB taxonomy): domain Bacteria; phylum Gemmatimonadota; class Gemmatimonadetes; order Longimicrobiales; family Gaopeijiaceae; genus UBA1138. The sequence goes on along the minus strand of JAYZBT010000270.1, from coordinate 2,479 downwards.
CGTTGCTCGACCTGGCCTCGTGCCGCCTGGAAGGCGGCAAGCAGCTCGTCCTCTGTCAGTACCACGGGTGGGGCGTCCCGAAGCCGCGTCTCGATGAACATCTGTTGCACCTGCTCCAGACGGATGTCGTTGCGGCGCATGTCCCGGTACTCGGCGAGCGTCAGGCCTTGGCCGGCAAGCGCCTGCTGGAGCGCCGCCTGACCTCCGACCTGTTGCGTGACCTGGTCGATCTCCTGCGTGACGCGTTCCTCGATGAGGACGGCATCCACCCGGATGAGGGTGTCGCGAGCCGCCTCCTGCGAGATCAGCACGGTGCTCACGAGTTGCTCGAGCATCTCGCTCATCAGCGCATCGAGCTCGGGTCCAGGCTCCGGCAATGGGATGTTCTGGGTCAGGACGATGCGCTGGACCGACTCCATCACCTGGGATTGGAGAACCGCGGAGTCGCCCACGATGGCTACGACCCTGTCGACGATGTCGTCGTCCGTCGTGATCTGGGCGTTGGCGGCCGCAGGAAGCAGCGCCAACGCCATAACGAATGGGACCGATATTCTCAGCATGTTACGTCATAAACCGATGGGGTGTCAGGGTTTCGTCAGCGGCCGTCTGAAATAGTGTCACCTGCCGGGTCCGCCGTCCCGCTGGCCTCCTCCAGTACGGATGCGCTGCGATTCGCGCGTAGTTGCCCGATGCGGAGAATCGCCTGGCCTACACCTCGGTCGTAGACCGCCGACGGGGAGCCTTCCTGGAGTTGGTACTGGATACCCCCGAGCTGGACCATCTCGGTCGCGCCCGTCAGCACCTTGCCGACGGCCTCCAGAACCGCGCGCGCAACCGCCGGTTCGAGATCTTCTCCGGGGGCTCGGTCGATCGAGGCGAGTCCCAACAATCCCGCGGCACCACGGAGTTGCGTTCGTGCGGCGGCGATGGCGGAGTCGACGCGTTCGACCGGGGTCCCGAAGCCCATCGCGACGGCCTCTCCGGCGAGCAGTTCACGCTGGACCAGTTGGCGCAGAAAGCGGTCGATTTGCTCCTCATCTCCCTCGATCACGCGGTCCCGGAACTCGGCGGGCTGGCTCTGGAGCACGAACTGGACCTCGCGCACGGTAATTTCGCCGCCGCCATATTCGAAAACGGCTCGATTTCGAGCGCGGCCACTCAGGCGGGCACCGGGGTTGCGGGCGAGCTCGCGCACAACCTCGGAGGCACTCTCCGTCGGTGTTGCGTTTGCGCGGGTTTCGACGCCCGCGATGTACGTGGATTCGGCCAGCGCGTATCGCTCGTTCAGCATGTTCTGACGCAACCCCTCGGCGATCTCGTCGAACCCCTGGGTGCGCTTCTCTTCGAGCCGGATCAAGTGGAGGCCCGCCGAGGTCTCGACCAGATCGCTCATTTCGCCCGGCTCGAGGGCCAGCACCGCCTGCTCGAACGGGGCCAGCATGTCACCGCGGCCGAAGAAGCCGAGATCCCCGCCGGCCGCGGCCGAGCCACGGTCGTGGCTGAACTGCGCGGCGAGCGACTCGAAGGTCTCACCGGCCACGATGCGGTCGCGGATGGCCTGGAGTTGCGCGCGAACTCTGCCAAGCTCCGCCGCGGAGGCATTGGGGGGGTACTGCAACAGGATGTGACGCGAGCGCATCTCCAGCGGGAGGTCTTCCGCGGCGTAGATGTCCTGGAGTGCGTCATCCGGGATGAGCGTGTCGATCTGGACGACCGAATCGCGTAGCTGGAAGATCATGAACTGGTCCAACTGCTGCCGCACCAGCGGCTCGAACTCGAGGTCACCAAACGTCGTGTCCTCGGCGAAGGCGGCCCCGAGCAGCGCGTATTGGATCCACAGGTCCGCGACTTGCTCGATCACGCCGACCTGGGCGGGAAGCCGTTCCTCGTTGACCAGCAGCTCGGCCACGTCCTCGACGGTGAGCTGGTACTCTCCGACGCGTGCGACCACGCCTTCATTCGAGCCAGAATCGGTGCATCCGGCCAAGCCCGATACGAGAAGGGCCACTATTGGAAGCGTCCAGCGCATGTTCATTGAATCGATTCTCCTGACGTCCATATTTCGTCCTCGTTGGGTCGCCTAAGCGGCCTCCGCGTGGGCCGACCGCAGGGCGTCGAGCGCCACCATAAGCGTTTCCAGGATGGGATCCATTCCCACTTGATGCAGCACGATCGAAAGTGGCTCCAGGCGGCGGATCTCGACCTCGGCGTGCCTCTGCCGAAGCGGCCCCTCGAGCACAGCCATCCGCGGAACGAACTCCTTTCTGAAAGTCACGCGCGCCTCGTCCTTCCGCACTAAGATACGCTCGACCCCGAGACTCCTGCCACGGCCCCGGAGCACCGCGGGGTCGAGACGCCGCTCGACCTCCGCGGGCCGCGGCCCGAAGCGGTCCACCAGCTCCAGCCTCAGCGACTCCACTTCGACTCGACCCTGGACCCGCGAGAGCCTCCGGTAAAGATGTAGCTTCTGACCAGGGTC
>JAYZBT010000269.1:0-3419 GCA_036338615.1 Gemmatimonadota bacterium | reverse complement strand
CACCCCTGGGGGGCTGTCCAGCCGAGTGGATGAGCGTGCCTGTGACGGTTCCTGTCCCGGCTTCCAACACCGCGGTATCGGTGCGGTCGATGGCCCTCCAGACGACGCCTCCCTGGTCGTGGTAGCCGATCCTGCGCATCTGCACGCCGCGACCTATGAACGCCATGAGTGGTGTCCTCACGCGCCATTCCCGTACGATCCATGTCCCGTTCGGGAGCCCGCTGAAGACGACCTCGCCCCCGATGTCCCCGGGATTCCTCATACGGGCGGGGAGGTTCACATAGCTGTATTCGATGCTCTGAAGCCGAGCGGTCGCTGCGTCGAGCCACATCGTGCCCTCGATATCGGAGAGTCCCCGGCCCTCGATGGGCTTCACTAGCAGCCCCACCGTCCCGTCCGGCCCCTCGACGACCCTCATGCAATGCGTGTCCAAAAAGGCGTCGGAGAGTAGGACGTCCGTATCGGGCGCATAGTAGGTGGCCCTACCGTCGGGAAGCGGATGCACGAAGCTTCGGCTCGCGATCACTTCGGGCCGGACACTGACGTAGGGCGCCTGCGAGCGACCGGTGATGAATTCTCTGCGCTCGTCTTTGATATCTCGACCGTTGCGCTCCAACTCCCGCGTGTGGTGCAAGAGGGTGTATGAATCGACCCCCGCGGAGAGCGTCTATGCCGCCGCCTCGATGCGTCTGAATAGTCCCTGTTCAGGCACATCGAGCGTGCCCGTGGAGAGGCTCGCGTACCCGATCCGGTCGACTCTGATCACATGAGTGCCCGCCGAGTCGGCCTCGAGCGTGTACCGTCCGGTGGCGTCACTCAGTGAGCGATCGACCTCCTGCAGCGCTTGGTCGAACAGGATCATCGTGGCGCCCTCGAGCGGCACGCCCGTGCCATCCTCGACGACGATCCCCCAAACGGTCTGCGCCGGAAGCGAGGTCGGCCATAGGGCGAGCGCGACACATGCGGCTGATAGGCAACGTCGGCTCAGAATGCACCGGATGTTCTCGACGTCCATGGGTAACGATCGTATGAGGGTCGTGCCCGTGCCGCTTGCGTGACCCTCGTGCTTGCACGGATCTTGTGTCTCTCTCCAGACGGCCTTGTCCACGGACGCATCATGCTGAACCGCATCGACTCTGGGTGGCGTTCGCCGCGCATACTCCTCGCAGCAGTTGCACTGCTCACTCTCGGGGCCGGCTGGTCCGCCGAGGCCGCTGCCCAGGAGCGCGAGAGGCCCGCCCGCTCGACTCGCAACATTCTCGGCGGTGTCCCCATGACGGCCGCGGACAGCGCCATGCAGCAGATCGTGGCCCGACTCGACTTCGATAGCTACAAGGGGCTCATCCTGGGGCTGACCGGGTTTGGAGACCGCGAGCAGGGCACTCTGAGGAATGCGGCCGCGGTCACGTGGATCGAGCGGCAGCTACGGGAGTGGGGGTACGAGACCGAGCGTGTACACTACATGTACACCCCCCGCGGGTCCGAAACGGCCCAACCTCGCGAAGAGGTCTTTGCGACCAAATGGGGTACCGAAGTGCCCGGGGAGATGTACATCCTCGGCGCCCACATGGATGGCCGCGGCGGCGGTGAGGCCGCCAACGACGACGCCTCGGGAACGGCGCTCGTCCTGGAGATCGCGAGAGCCGTGTCGGGTCCCGAAATCGAGACCACTCGCACGATCCGCTTCGCGCTCTGGAACAACGAAGAGACGGGGCTGAACGGGGCCACTGCGTATGTGGAGCAGCGGGCTGATTTGCAAGGAATCGAGGAGCCGGTGGGCTCGGGGCGCTTTCCGGAGCCGAAGTGGCTCGGCATGATTCAACACGACATGATGCTGTGGGATCACGGAAACCCTGTGACCTTCAACCAGGCGCTCGATGCCGACGTGGACATCGAATTCCAGCTCAACTCGGAGATGGCGGCCGGGTCCGCACAGCTCGCGCTGACATTGCTGAACGCAAACCGAAAGTTCGCGACGGACTATCCGGCCGTCCTGAGCAACGCGATGAGCAATACGGACTCGACGCCCTTCATGAACCTGGTGCCGTCGGTGAGCCTGCGGGAGAATCGGCGCCTGTACGAGACCGGGAACGGGGCGAATCCGCACTGGCATCGGCCGACGGACCTGTTCGTGACCTTCTCCGACGCCGACTTCCGACTGGGCTTCAACGCCGCACAGACTACGCTTGCGGCGGTGGCTCAATTGGTCGAGGCGCGGCGGGTAGAGGCGGGGGTGCTGGGCAACTGAAGAGGGCGGGCGCTCGTCAGCCTTCGTCCAGCGTCGCTACCTCCACGCTGGGCTGTCCGTCCCGATCCAGCCGGACGCGAACGGACCACGGCTGACAGCAGACCTCGCAGTCCTCGACGTAGTCCTGAACCGAGCCGCCGACCGGATCGACCACGAATTCGACCTCGACGCCACAGTACGGGCAGTCGACCGTACTCGCCTGGGTCAGTTCCTCGGAGAAGTCCTCGTCCCAGGAGGTCGTCACCCGGGCGAGGTTCCACGCCCGGCTGTCAGTTCGGTCCGGAGCGCCTCGAACCGCTCGCGCAGCCCCGGGTCTACGCTGATCAGCGCCGTGATTCCCTCGTAGTCCGCCTGCATGATCTCGTGTTCATCGAGGATCGCCATTGTTCGCTCGGAGAACTCGGCCCGCAGCCGAGCCTGCCCCTGGACGTCGTGCGTCCGACCCAGTTCCAGATGGTATGCGTCCCGAGCGACCTCCAGGGCGACGTGAGCCTCCGTGTACGTGCCGAGCCGTTTCGGGGTCACGTCCAACGCCGGTGGCGACGAGGGCGCTTGCTGAGCGGCAACTTGCCGCCCGGCGAAAGGGCCCACGATCGAGGAGAGCGCGAATAATGAGGCGATGAGCACATGTTTCATTCAACAATCATTTTATCTAGCCGTAGGCCGCCTGGCCAGACAGTCGGCGAATCTGCACATTACCTGTGCAGGGTGGGCCACGCAGGTCAACAAGAGGCCCGGGCCCGGGGTCCTACATCAGTAGTGCTGGAGACGTGAAAGAGGGGACCGTATGAAAACGCTTACGGCGATGTCTGCGCTCGGCATCCTGCTCGTCTTGGTAGGGGAGCAGGAGACTGGTGTCGCCGTGTGGCACGACCACTGGACCAGCGCAGTTGTGGGCCCCTCGACTCGCGCCCCATCGGCGCTCGAGCCGGCCTCGCACAACGAGGTCATCGAGACGTATTGCGTTCGCTGCCACAGCGATCGCCGGCTCACCGGAAACCTCTCCTTGCAGGGCTTCGACACCGAGGCGGCGGCGGAGGGCGCCGAAGTCGCCGAGCGCATGGTCCGCAAGCTGCGCGCGGCGATGATGCCACCCCCCGGAGCGAGGCGTCCCGCGGGGGACACGCTGTTGGCGTTGGTGGAGGCGCTCGAGGCCGAGCTCGACGCGGCG
>JAYZBT010000268.1:0-13602 GCA_036338615.1 Gemmatimonadota bacterium | reverse complement strand
CTGGGACGGCGTCTACTCCGAGCGCCAAGCTGTGCGGGGGGCATCAGAGTACCTAGAGGCCTGCTCATCGTGTCACTCGGCAGATCTACGCGGCAACAGCAATGCCCCCAGCCTGGTCGGATCGAGCTTCATGTTTCTCTGGGCCGACAGATCTCTCGGCGACCTGTTTTCGAGCATCCAAACCCTGATGCCGACCAACGCTCCCAATAGCCTGCCGACTCAGAGCTATCTCAGCATCCTGGCATACATCATGGAAGCCAACGCATTCCCCGCGGGCGAGCGCGAGATGGTGGCCGACCCCGAGGTGCTCGGTCGCATCCGGATCACCGCAAGGCCGGGGCTGTAGCGGCGAAGGCGCCGCCTAAGAGCCAGTCGCCGCTTCCGGCTCCCGGAACATCACGAAGCGGACGCCCTCTGGGAGCGTGGGCACGAAGTCCTCCAGGGGCGTCATAACGAGCGGGCTCAGGATGGTGGATGCAGCGGCCGCGGGCTCTCCGGCGTTGATGCCGTAGTTGCCGTGGAGAAGCTCCTCCGCCATCGCGAGCCCGATGTAGGGGTCGTCGAGCGCGTAGGTGAAGTGCCCGCCGTTGAAGACGAGGATCTGGTAGAACGTCAGACCCAAGAGCGCCGCAAACAGAGTCACGGGCAGCCAGACGCCGGGCTGTGGCTTGAACATGCTCGACTATCGCGGCCTCACCCGAAGCTTGACGAGAGGCTCAATCCTCCGGACGCTGGCCCGCTGGAGCCATCTTCACGAGGCTGGGTTCGAAACACGCCAAGGGCTCCACGAGGTCCGTCTGAGCGGCCATGACCGCATCGATATCCTTATAGACCATCGGGGCCTCATCGATTCCTGCCGAAAGCAAGGTCACTCCCCGCTGGTCGAGATACCGCTCCACGTCCGGCCATCGGAACGTCTTCTTGGCCCGCCTCCGACTCATGACTCGTCCAGCACCATGGGCGGCCGAGTTCAAGGACTCGGGGTGCCCCTTGCCACGCACGACGTACGTCGGGCTGGCCATCGAGCCCGGGATGATACCGACCGTTCCTTCGTCCGCGGGAGTGGCTCCCTTGCGGTGAACGATCAAAACCTCGCCATCATGCTCCTCTTTCCATGCGAAGTTGTGATGATTCTCCAAGTCGAGCATCACCCGAGCCCCCAGGTGTTCGCCGATGTGCCGGTGGATGCAGGCATGGTTCGCGGCGGCGTATCGACCCATCAACTCCATCGCATGCCAGTACTCCTGGCCCACCTCCGAGTCGAGATCCAGCCACGACAGATGGGTCAGCTCATCCGGTAACTCCGGATGTTGGCTCATCGCGACCTTGCTGTAGTGGCCCGCTACGGCCGCGCCGGCGCCGCGACTCCCGCTGTGGCTCAGCAGCGCCAGATACCGACCCGGGGCGAGGTCCAACTCGTCGTTGTCGACATCCAGGGTGCCGAACTCGACGAAGTGGTTCCCGCTGCCCGAGCTTCCCAACTGCGACCACGCCTTGTCCTTGAGCTTGCGGGTGAGCGCGGTGACGCCCCAGTCGTCATCCAGGACGCCGTGCTCTCGTCGATGCTTGAACTTGGCACCGATTCCGAACCGGGTCTCCTTGGCGATGGCCCCGGTCAGACGGTCTACCCCGTTCTCGAGCATCGACACAGGGAGATCGAGCACCGACATCTTCATTCTGCAAGCGATGTCGACGCCGACCGCGTAGGGGATGACGGCGTTGCGCGTGGCTAGCACGCCGCCGATCGGCAATCCGTACCCCAGGTGCGCATCCGGCATGAGCGCTGCCCGCACCGCCACCGGCAGCATGCATGCGTTTTCCAGTTGGCGCACGGACTCGGGTTCGATGTCTCGGCCCCACTGCCGGTACGGCGCCGAGTCGACGCGCGGCACGTAGGACCGGCGGGCCTCCGCCTTCAGCTCCTTGGCTTTCATTGTCGACCTCCCGTCCGGAAGCGATCGGTACGATCCAGTGCGGGATCGAACGTCCATAGCTCCTGTCGGGTCTCGGCATCCCGCGGGATGGCCCGACTGTAGGGCGTCGCGAAGTAGACGACCCCGTCGACCATAATGGGGGTCGCTTCAAAGGCGGTCCCGGCCATGCCTTGGCTACGGCTGTGCACGTCGCCCGTACGGTACGTCCAAGCGACCTCGAGGAACTCGACGGTCTCGGCGGTTATGTCCGAGAGGGGCGAGTGATGCGTGCCCCCGAAACCGTCGGGAGATGGCCAGTCATACGACCGGCAGGACGGCGCTCAGCGACTCGAACGAGGTGGGCGAACTGCCGTGATTCACCAAGCGCGCACCACCACCCCAGTCACCGAGCCACCCAGGGCGGCCCAATCAGCAGCGCCGGGTCGGCACCCGGCTTGGGTACGAACTTTTGAGTGCGGCCGTACTGGTTGTCTCCACCGTAGAGGTTGCCGTCGGAGTCGACCGTGAACGTATGCACCTCCAAGTACCCGTCCGGAAGTTCGCGCGGGACGTTCCAGGTGTAGAGCCGGTTGCCGTCGAAGTCCAGCTTGACGAACCGGAGTGGCCCCAGGTCGGTCAGCCAGACGTGATCGTCGTTGACGATGATATCCAACGGCAGGGTAAATCCTGACCACACGTCGACGAACTCGACCTTCGCGGGATCGTCCGTCGTCCTGAAGACGTTGACGCGACCGCCCGAGCGATCCAGGGCGAAGATCAGACCTCGGGGTCCAATACCCAGCGCGTGGATCCCATTGAACTGCCCAGGGTCTTCGCCGAAGCCGCCGAACTCCGAGATGTAGTTGGCGTCGGCGTCGAGGATGATGACGCGGTGGTTGTCCAGGCCGTCGGCCACCAAAATCCTGCCGTCCGGAAGGAAGGCCACGTCCTGTGGGCGACCGAAGTGGGTCTCGTCGTCGCCCGGCACGTTCTTCTCGCCCAAGGTCTTGAGCAGTTCCTTGCCATCGTTGGAGAAGACGTAGATCTGGTGGAAGGTCTCGTTCACCACCCACACCCTGCGCTCTGGGTCATAGGGGCTGATCCGGACTCTGTGCGGCCCGGGCCCGGCAGAGCCCTCACACAAGTAGTCCCACTGGTCCCAGACCTCGATGACATCTCCGTCGCCATCGAGCGTGTAGAGACAGTTCTGCCAAGTGCGGAGATCCGTAGCCCGCAGCACGTTGATGCCGAGGGAGCCCGCATGCCCGGTGAATTCGGCCGGGATCGGGGACGGCAGGCGGGTCTCGCCGCGCTGTGCGATGAAGATGCGGTTTGGGGATTCCGCAAAGACACCCGAGTTCCCGCCAAACGCGAACCCGGCTCCGGCGAACGGCGTGTGCCAGCCCGAGACGACGTCGTAGGGGCTCGGTCCGACGGGACCTCGGTCCACCTCCTGCGCCATGAGTGACAGGACCGGTCCGGCGAGTATCAGACCCGCAATCGCCTTCACCAGACTTCTCGAGATTCTAGTCATCGGGTTCCCCCGCAGAGTGGGATCAGCGTTCGCAGTGTCGAGGGCGCCCGGGGTACACGCAAGGTCGTCGAGCAAAACACTCGGCAGACACGCGAACGGCAGACACGCGAACCGCCCGCCGCCCTCTCAGCCGAGAGAGCAACCGCGTTCAGTTCTCCGTGGAGGTCAGCGTGTAGTTCGAGGTCACGCCGGGGGCGTCGCTGACTTCGACGTAGTAGAACCCGCTGCCGGAGGCTGTGAACGTGACCGAACGCTCCGCGCCCCCTTTCCGCACGAGGTGCTGATCGACTCCGGAGTTCAGAGGCAACTTGGCTACGAACAAGGCCACCGCATCGTCTGGGCGTTGACCCAACCGCGACTGCCCGGGGGATAGGGACTCGGAGGGGCGAGGAGTTGCCTCACCGGGGTCGAGCCCGGAGCTTGCTGCGACCCACCTCACCCACGGGGAGACCCCGATGAGCGCCGAGCTCAAAGACCTTTCGTATCAGTCCAATGCACGTTCTCCTGAGATCTTGCTCGACAACCTATCCCGAGATCTTCGCCTCAGGACGTCCGTGGGAATTTGGTACTTCACCCCTGGCGGCGGGCGATTCCACGACAGGTTCGTGCCCGAAGCCACCATCGAAGAGAGACTGGAGATGGCCGCGGGTATGGCGGCGCTTGGGATCACCGGAATCGAGGCCCACTACCCGTTCGAGATCAACGAAGAAAACGCCCACCTCTATCGGCGTCTGGAGGAAGAAGCGGGGATCCGGGTCGTCGCGATCCCCTTCTCGCACTTCTTCGAGCCGATGTTCGAGTTCGGGAGCCTATCGAGCCCCAACGCGGACGCAAGAGACAGGGCCATCGAGATCACGATCGGGGGTCTGAGAATGGTCGAGGAGATGGGCGCGAATTGCGCCATTTCATGGCCGGGGATGGACGGCTACCGGTATCTCCACGGCAAGCCCTTCATAACGATGTGGGACCTCTTCGAGGGCGCGCTCGCCGAGGCCATGGACGAGGTCCCGGGCGTCAGAATCGCCATCGAGCCCAAACCCTATGAACCGGCCAGCAACAACATCTACCGTACTACCGCCGAAGGCGTACTGGCGTCGCAACGGATCGAGGCTCGGCTCACGAATCCGGAGAACGTCCGGCTGTTGGATGAGGGCTTCGCCCTGATGGGGCTCAACCCCGAAGTGGGGCATGTGAAGATGGGCTTCGAGATGTTGCCGGCGGCGTTCTCGCTCGTAGCCATGGAGGGCCGGCTCATGCACACCCACTGGAACAGCCAGCCCGACGGCAACTACGACCAGGACAACAACGTCGGCGTGGTGAACATGCCCGAAACCGAGGCGCTGCTCTATTCCCTTTGGGCACTCGGATACGACGAATACTTCGGTATCGACGTATTTCCCGAAAAGATGCCGGTTCATAGGGCCATCGAGCTCAACGTAAAGGCGCTGGACAAGATGAAGTCCCGCATCTCCCGCCTACCGCACGAACGCATTCTCGAGTGCCACCTCGATCCGTCGAACCATCGCGGAGATCTCGAGGAGATTCTGATCGAGAACTGGTGAGGCCCATGCTCGACGGACTCTTCGCCGGACTCGACGTATCGACCCAGAGCTGCAAGCTCGTAGTGATCGAGCCGACTACTGCGCGCGTCGTGCACGTGGACGCGGTGAACTACGACGAAGACGTCCCACATTACGAGACGGACCAGGGCACGATCACGGGGCTGGGTGAAGGTGTGTCGGAGTCGGACCCACGCATGTGGGTCGAAGCCGTCGAGATCGTGCTCGGTGGGCTCGGTGCCTCGGGCGTCGACGCGTCCCGTATCCGCTGTCTCTCCGTCTCGGGCCAACAGCACGGGCTGGTCGCGCTCGACAGCGACGGTGCGCTCGCGCGCCCGCGCTCGAAACTGTGGAACGACTACTCGACCCTGGAAGAGTGCGAGATCCTCACCGACGCAGTCGGCGGGGCGGCGCGGATGATCGAAGAGGTCGGTAATAGCCAGCGCACGGGCTACACCGCGTCGAAGATTCTGCACATGCGCCGGCACGAGCCCGAGACCTACGGTCGCGCACAAACGCTCTTCCTCGTGCACAACTACATCAACTGGTGGCTCACCGGCGGGATCGCCGCCATGGAACCGGGCGACACTTCGGGGACCGCGCTGTGGAATCCTCGTACGGGCGCCTACTCTGCGGCGGTGCTCGCCGCGATCGATGACGGGTTGGCGGCGAAACTTCCTCCGGTCCGACCCGCCGATCAGACCATCGGAGCCGTCGGCCGACACTTGGTCGACCGCTTCGGCTTCGCCCCCGATTGCCGCATCGACGCTGGGAGCGGGGACAACATGTATGCCGCTATAGGCACAGGAAACGTCGCGCCGGGGGTGGTCACCATCAGCCTGGGCACGAGCGGGACCGCGTGCTCCGTTACAGAGAACGCCTGGGTGGATCCCACAGGTGAAATCGCATCCTTTTGCGACAGCACGGGGCACTATCTCCCGCTGCTTTGCGTCTCGAACATGGCGAACGGCTATGAGGCTGTTCGTACCCGATTCGGCCTCTCTCACACGGAGTTCGCCGAGATGGTCGACCGCACGGACGCGGGCAACGGGGGTCGGATTCTGATTCCCTGGTACGAGGGCGAGCGCACTCCTGACGTTCCCCTGGCCGCCCCTCTGTACTTCGGATTCGGCGCCGACGACTTCAACGCCGAACGAATGACGCGCGCGGCGCTGGAGGGACACGTGCTCAACCTCCACGCGGGCTTCGAAGGCTGGCCGGTGGAGCCCACCCGCCTGCACGTCACCGGCGGTCTCGCCCAGTCCCCCGCGTGGTGTCAGACGATCGCCGACGTTTTCGAGATCGAAACCGTGCCCGTCGAGGGCGAAGGTGCTGCACTCGGAGCCGCCCTGCACGCGGCGTGGGTCCTGGGCAAAGAGAGCGGTTCCCATGTCCCTCTGGAGGAGCTCACGGACGCTTTCGTCGTCTTCGTCGAAGACCGGAGGTGCCAACCCGAGCCTGTTGCAGTGGCCCGACACCGCATGCAACGGGAGCTCTTCAAAGCCGTCAGTCGCAGGCTTCGCGGACTGGAGGGAGCGGACCCTTTCGCGATTCGCGCAAAGATGGCGGCCGCAGAGGCGTAGCCGTCAGCGGGACCGTCTAGGGCCGCCGAGCCCGCCGTATACTGGCCGCCATGCAAGAGTCGGATCTCTTCTAGCGCCTCGATCGCGCCAGGCTCGTGCGCGTTCTCGGTATGTACCTGGGGCACGTCGTGGCGCATTCTCCAGATCGCCGATCGACATGGGCCTCGCCGTCGCGCGCTTCAACCTGTCGCGGCTCTTCGAGGCGGAGAGCCCCGCAAAGCCGACGCGCTCAATCACCTCGCCGCGTACAAGCGGCTCATCGAGCGGGGTGGGGTCGGGGCCTGAGAGGACAGCCCAGGGCACGCGAAGGTTACTCCTGCTCCGCTTCCGCCTCCCGAAGCGCCATCACCTTCTCCGCCGGACCGAGCATGCCGAGCGACTTCCGGATCGAGCCGACTACGCCCAGGTGATACCCCTCGTGCCAGGCGAAAAAGACGACCTGGTCGCGCAGTGACCTCTCGTGGTGCGTGCCACCCTCGGAGACGGAGTCGAACTCTTCTTCGGACTTCGACGCGAGCACTTCTCCGAAGTCGTCGGCGACGGATCGCCACGCCTCGCTCAACTCGGCGACGGACGGGTAGTCGCTCCCGTCGGTCGCGGCGGCGTTGCCGAACTTCGACTCGTACAGAGTGTCGCGTTCCTCACCGAGCAGCTGCAAGACGTAGGTCCGGTAGTGCAGGAGATGCCCAACCGTCCACGAGATCGACGGGCCTTCATCGCCACGCGAGCGCTTGCGCGCGTCGCTGTCGCTCAGGTCGTCCAGCACCAACGGCATGAGGAAGTCGGTCATCCCGAACAGCCCCATGAGCGTCTTGACGCTACCGGCCATATCAGCGAACCGAGCCCATCAACTTCCTCACCTTCGGCGCGACTATGATCGCCACGATTCCGGCGCCGCCGACGATCAGCGCCACGGTGCGGAAAAGGGTGTCCGCCTCCAGGTTATCCAGCGATCCACCGATGAGTCCGGCGAAGAGGTTGCCGAGCGCTGCGCCCACGAACCAGATGCCCATCATCTGACCCACCCTGCGTTCCGGCGACAGCTTCGTGATCGCCGACAGTCCGATCGGGGAGATGCAGAGCTCGCCCACGGTGTGCAGGAAGTACGTCACCACGAGCCAGGAGGGAGAGACCAGGCTGGTTGGAGAGGCGTTGGCGGCCCCCCAGGCCAACACGAAGAAGCCCGCCGAAAGTCCGAGAAGGCCCAGCCCAGCCTTCAGCGGTATCGAGGGATCCTTCTGTCGACTCTCTAACCAGACCCAGACCATCCCAAAGACCGGCGCCATCACGATGATGAAGAACGCGTTCACCGACTGTAGGAACGCGGCCGGCATGAGCCAGCTGCCGACATTACGATCGGTCATGTCGCGCGCGAACAAGCTGAAGGACGTACCCGCCTGCTCGAATCCGGACCAGAAGATCGCGATCAGGATGAAGAGCCAGAAGATCACGCCCATCTGCTTGTTCTCTTCCGCGGTGTGTCCACCCAACGTCCAGATGTAGACGAAGTACCCCGCGACCATCAACAGCACACCGACTCCGAGCCCGCTCGCGATCTGCGTCAACGTGAGGTTGATCGTGCCGTTGGAGACCAGGAAGCCGAAGAGCCCGATGGCCGCCACTATGGCGAAGAACGTGCCGAAGAACTTCGTCGATTTTGCGGCGATGACCTCTGGGCTGTCTTTGCTCTTGAGCAGACCCGCGTTCCCCAAGTACCCCACACCCATGCGGTACTGGATGAGACCCAGGACCATCCCGACACCCGCAGCGCCGAAGCCCCAGTGCCAGTGGTGTGCCTCACCGAGCCAGGCGGCCACCAAGGGGCCGGCAAAGGCGCCGAGATTGATGCCCATGTAGAAGATCGAGAATCCAGCGTCTCGGCGCGCACCGCCTTCCGGGTAAAGCTCGCCGACGATCGTGCTGACGTTGGGCTTGAGCAGCCCCGTGCCGCAGATGATGAACACCAGGCCGAGGAAAAACGTGAACGTGGAGCCCACCGCCATCGTGAAATGTCCGGCCGCGATGATCCAGCCACCGACCCAAACAGCCTTCCGCTGTCCCCAGAGATTGTCCGCGACCCAGCCACCCGGAAGCGCGAGGATGTAGACGAGGCTCGTGTACAGCCCGTAGATGGCGCCGGCGGTCGCGATATCCAAACCCATCCCTGGGTTCTCGATGATGGTTCCGTCCGACTGAGTGACGATGTTCGTCGTCGCTGCCGTCATGAAGAGCGTGAGCAACGCGCGCATCCCGTAGTACGAGAAGCGTTCCCACATCTCTGTGAAGAAGAGGGTCGACAGACCACGGGGATGTCCGAAGAACGTGCGTCCGCCGGTATTTGGATTTTGAGGTCCAGCGAACGTGGTCTCGGTGCTCAAATCGGTCTCCGTGGTCTGATTTCAGGCTGAAACGGTCGGTAACGTAAGGGTCACGCACCGCCCCACGCCAACCGACTCCAACCATTTGACGCTCGGCGCGGTCAAACATTGCACCCCTCTTGTTTTTGGAGAAAAGCGCAGTTCGCTTCTCCCGGTAATCGAGAGAAGGTCGCCCTGGAAAGTGAGGAGCACGGCGCCGAAGGCGCAGACGGACATGATTCGCGGCACACTGGACATGCTGATCCTGCGAGTCGTGTCGCTCAACCCGATGCACGGATGGGCGATCTCCGAGCGAATCCAGCACAGATGTCCGACCAGGCTCTGTAGGTCCATCAAGAATCGTTGTATGCGTCCCTCCACCGTCTCACTCGTGAGGCTGGATGAGGTCCGAATGGCGCGTTGCATTCAGCATGCTCGTGACACTAATGCTAGCGCTCGGCATCGGTGGCACGGTCGCGTTCTGGTCGGAGTACAAATGGCGCCGTGAGGAGTTCGACCTCGTGAAGGGCGTGCCCGAGGGCTTCGAGAGCGTGGCCGCCTATTCGAATCAGGCGTACACGCTCCGCACGGACGCCGGCTCCTCCCTCGTGCGGGCTACCGTCGCGTCCGTCGAGCTCTTCGATGTGTTGAGCCGCCTCGGCCCTTCCGTGCCGGTCGAGAGGGAGCTCGACTTCACGAGGCCCGTCAGCGGTCTCGAAGCCGAAGACCAGATTCTGGAACTCGCCCGTCTAGGCGAAAAGCTGGCGGCGGTAGGGCTCGCAAGACGGACGTTCGGATTCTCCCTGGCTGAGGCCACGGGCTTCGTGGAGGATTTGCTCGGGCCTGGCTCCGAGCCCTCTCCCTGGGCAGGGATCTAGGAAGGGTGAGCTACTGCATGCCGCTCCAGGCAGCTTGCAACATCGACAAACTGTAGGGCGAGCCAGTGAACAGCTCTTCCGGATACGTGCGGTAGCGGGCCATGTCCCGGTAGATCGCGTCGGCCTCATACAGGTTGACGCCCATACCGGCGAGGTACTGCAACCGCAGATTTCGGTCGCGTGTCACCTCGGCATCTTCGAGCCAAGGATCGATCTCGGGCTTCTTCGCGGCGAAGGTCGCCATGAGCTCCGGCACGGACCTGAAGCCGACCTCCGCGAGCGAGCGCACGACCGGCGCATACTCAGGCAGCCTCAGCTTCGCGTCGATGGCGTCCAGATCGATAACCGTGGGCTCCGCTTGGCCTACGAGCACGACGTCGTAGCCCTGCCCGTTCGCGAGGTTGGCGAAAATCATTCCTCCCGGGAAGACCTCGAGAAAGGTCGCGACCTCGCTCTTCACCGCAGCCAGGTTGCTCTCGTAGAGCTGCACGAAGACTGTGACCACGCCGCCCGGGTTCAGATGCTCTTTGGCCTCACGCCAGAACTCCGCGGTATACAGTGTGGCGGCGCCTTTGACCCACGGGTCGAACGGGTCCGAGGTGATGGCATCGAACTTCTTGTCGGTGGTCAGCAGGAAGTGGCGCGCGTCGTCGATGACGACCGTGGTCTTGGGGTTCTCGACCACGTGAAAGTTGTGCTCCCCAAACAGTGTGGAGACGACCTCCGGCACGAGCGGCTCGATTTCCACGATGGTGAGATCGAGCACCGCCGGGTCGACGCTTACGGCCCCCGCCGTCACGCCCGCCCCACAGCCGATCACCATGACCGAGCGTGCCTGCGTCGGGATGAGGGTGGTGAGATGGCCGAGCATGCGTTGCAGGCGCATGTCCTGAGGTTCGCTCGAAGCCTGCACTTTGCCCGCATTGTGGTAGTTGCGATCGCCGTTACCGAGCTCCGAGACCGCCATCGAAGAGTTCATCCCCTCCCCGACGAAGATGAAATCGATGTCGCCGTAGCCGGTATAGGTGGCGGCGTAGCGGCCGTACCCGACGAGCAGCGCCGGAACGGGCGCCACGGTCCAACCCAGCAGCAGCGTCACGCACAGGATGATGCCGCCACGCATGATTCCGCCCGACTGGATCTCCAGTCTCTTTTCCTCTTCGTGCCACCCGGCAACGAGCAGCAGCAGAGCGCTGATTGCGGCGAGGCAGATCATGAGGCGCTGGGTGGTCTGAGTGCCGACCCATGCGATCAAGACGATTGAGGAGAGCAGCGCGCCTACGATCGCGCCGACGGTGTTGGCGGCGTACACCCTCCCAACGAGTCGACCCGGGTCCTGTCCGTCGGAGGCCACAGCGGCCAGGGCGAGCGGGAAGCTGGCACCCCAGAGGGCGGCAGCGGGCAGTGCAGTGAGCACTGCGCGCGCGAAGTCGAATTGAAAATTGAACCACGGTGCGGGCGCGATCGCGGGGTTGACCGGCCAGTTGGGTAGAGCGCGCGTGAGCAAGTAAGCGGCCCACGCGAGACCGAGCACCACGGAGAACTGGGCCCATCCCAGCGCGCGTCTCGGATCCTTGAGGTAACGCGCCATGAACGAGCCAGCCGTGCTTCCCATCCCGATTCCGAACAGGAACGAGGCCAGAATCAGCGAGAACGTGTACGTGGTGCCGCCGAAATTCAGGGTCATGAGGCGCGTCCAGACGACCTCCGCGCCGAGCGCCGTCGCCCCCGAGATTCCGATCGCGATCAAGACGAGCGTCGAGCCGGGCGCCATACGGGCGGAGGACGCGTCGTCGGCTCGTGCCGCCCCTAGCGCGGGGTTCCGGTGCTCGGTGCGGCTCGCGAGCGCGTAGGCGAGGCCAGCGACCGCGAGGTTCAGAGCGACCGCCGCGTAGGTAGCGAAGGCGACGTCGTGCACGCGAAGGAGATAGAAGCCGGCGAACAGGCACCCGATAACCGCGCCGAACGTATTTCCGCCATAGAAGAAACCGAGCCAGGAAACGCCCTTGGGCGTGGTCTCGACCCATCGGGAGATCGCGGGGAGCGTCGCCCCCATCATGATGGTGGGGGGCAGCAGGAAAAGCGCGCAAAAGAACCCCCGGATCATGAGCCCGAGCATGCCGGGCCCCCCGATCGACGTATAGAGCCCGCCCACGTGTGGCAGCAGCCACAGAACGAGCAGACCGAAGACGCCTATGCCCGCCTCGAGCAAGGCGTATACGCGAAGGGGGTGCTCCCTGATCGAGATCACGCGCGGAAGCCCCAGGCTGCCGATGCACATTCCGCCCATGAAGGTGGCGAGTAGCACGCCGAGCGAGATCGCCGACGAGCCGACGATCAGAGACAGCAGCTGGAACCAGACGATCTCGTAGATCAGCGCGGCGCAACCGCTGCCCACGAAGAGCACCACCAACCACGGCAGATGCCTGTCTACCGCAAACGACTCGGTCGAGCTAACCGCGGATGCAGACATCGTACGCGCCTCGTCATGGAGCGATGACCGGGCGGCCAGCCCGACCTATACCATTGGACAATCGTGCTCGTCCGAACGTTAGGCCCTCTGCTTCGGGAGGCGCTATCCCCCGGGAGCGGACTGCCAGAGCCCGTGCACGATCTTCCACTGTCCGTCGTACTGCGCCTGAATCGCGGCTGGCACGATCATGGCCAACGCCAGCAGAACCCGAACCATTGCATCCCTCGTCCTCATCCCATCCCCCGTTCTCATCGATGCATGCACTCAACTGACGAGAGAAGGTAACCTATGGAGCGCGACGGCCGACTCCCAGATGGCACACGGAGCGGTGTTTTCTCGTAAGAGTGCGGGCAGACCGATTCAACGCGTGGTCGGGTTCGCGCTCCCCTTACCCAAGAAGCCAACATGGCAGGCATCGTCGAGTTCTTGCTGGCGAACCCGATCTTCCTCATCCCTGTGCTACTGCTGGCCGCGATGATGGTCTACGCGCTCCTGAAGAAGCTGCTCAAGATGCTGGCGATCGTAGTGATCGCTGGCGTGCTCTACGTGCTACTGGTCGAGTATTTCGGGGCAGGCATTTAGCCGGCTGAGCTTCAGGTTCTAAAAGGCGAGCAGCCGCGTGATGTTGAAGCCGACCCGCCACTCATCGGGCGTGAACTCGGCGTCCGTGCCGCCCAGGAACTGCGTCGGGTTCATGAGCTGCTGATTGGTCAAGATCACCTTGAAGAAGTGGCCTCCGGTCTCGAATTCGATGCCGAACGAGCCGCTGTCGTGCTTCTGATCCGTGCCACGATCTTCGCTGATGATCCACTCACCGAGGAAGCTCACCATCTCTGAGACGTAGAGCTGGCCGTGCATCCCCATCGCGAAAACCGTTTCAGAGCCCGCGTCGACGATGGTGGGATTGCGCAGGAGGCTCGGTACGAATCCCAGCGCGAGGCGATCACCCAAGAGCGCGTTGAACATCAGCTGCGCGTATTGCTGCGATTCGTTCTCGTCAGCCCCAGCGCCGGTGGGTGCCTGGGTATTCCAGGCGAGCCCGCCCATCAGGCCGATCATCACAGGCACGGCCTCGGAGCCCCCCTCGAAGAGGCGGGCCCTAACATTCAGTTCTACGTTGTCGCTTCGGTTGGACCGGAGCACTCCGAGCATCACCCGGTCGGACGCCGCATATGCGAGGCCAAACCGATTCGTCACCGGGCCATCGAAGCCCCACAGAGCGTCGGCGCCGTCCGACACGGGTGGAAAGAACCGGTGCGAGATTTCTAACAGCCACTCACCCTTTTTCAGCGTTTCCGCCGTGGG